>PMOG01000102.1 GCA_003161555.1 Vulcanimicrobiota bacterium
TGCTCGCCCTGATCGATCGGGCAACGATAGTCGCGCTCGCTGTGCTCGACCAGCAGCGGCGCGTGCATCGCTGAGGCGAACCGCATCGGTGAGCGCTCGAATAGCGACCGGCCGGCATCTTCTTCGTATCGCGTCTGCAGCTCGCGTTCGAGAAACCAGCCGACGTCGGAGGCCCCGATCTCGCTGACGAAATCGTTGACCGCGCGCATCGAAACGCCGGCCGCGAAGCGGTCGCTGTGCCCCAGCAGCCACGACGTCATGAAGCCGCCGTACGACCCGCCGGCGAGGCCGATCCGCGCGGTGTCGAAGCTCCCCAGCCCCAGCGCGCCGTCGAGGATGCGCAGCACGTCGCCGCCGTCGAGATCGCCCCAATCGCCGAGGGCGGCGTTGGCGTAGGCGTGACCGTAGGTCTGAGAGCCGCGCGGATTTCCGTACGCGACCGCCATGCCTTGCGCCGCCAGCACTTGGAACTCGAAAAAGAACGTGGCACCGTAGGCGGCGTGCGGACCGCCGTGCACCTCGAGTACCAGCGGCGGCCGTTCTTCATTCGCGGATACCGGCGCCATCAGCCACCCGTCGAGAATCGTGCCATCGTCGGCGCGCGGCCGGTAGCGGCGCGGCGTCACGACGGTCTTTTCGCTCAACCACGCGTTGACACTGGTGATCAGGCGCTCGCCGCCATAGGGTTCGATCACGCCGATCTCGTTGGGCACCGTCGGCGTCGAAACCGCGAAGGCCAGCGTACCGTCGTCGGCGCGCGTGAAGCCGAACACGTGCCGCTCGCCGCCGGCCAGCGTTCGCGTTCCCGACCCGTCGCGCGCAAAGGCGCGCAGCCCGGTCGAGCCTTCGTCGGACACCTGCACGATGATCTCGCGGTCTTCGCCGGTCCAGACGGGCGCCGCGCTCGCGTGACCGCCGCGCAGATCGCTCGCCAGCGCGTCGCCGACGGTACGTCCCAACCCGCCCGACAGCGAACGCGGCGTTCCACCGCCGACCGGAACGACGAGCAGCTCTTCATCGAAGCGGCCGCCGCCATCATCGCCGTGCAGGTGTCCCACGTACGCGAGTTCACGGCCGTCGTGCGAAAACACCGGACTCGACGCGGTGCCGAGTGCCTGCGTCACTTGCGTGAGCTTCCCGCTGCCGGCGTCGACGACGCAGACGTCGGCGGCGCTGATCGCCGACTCCGGGCCGTCGATGCGCGCCGCGAACGCGATCTGCTTGCCATCCGGCGACCAGGCGGGCGGACCCGCGTCGAAATCGCCCTCGGTGAGTCGACGCGGCGCACCTCCGGTGACGTCGACGACGAAGAGATGCTTGCGCGTGCCGTCGAGCAGCCCGTCGGAGTCGCTCTTGAAGGGCAGCCTGCGAATATGCCGCGCGTCGCTCTTCTCGTCATGGAACGCGCGCGCGGTGGCGGGATCGTGCGGTGCGGTCGCGACGATTGCGATCTGCGAGGCGTCGGGCGACCATGCGAGCGCCGCGATCTTCGGCCAGCCGGTGCCGAGTTCGAGCGCCTCGCCGCCGCTGAGCGGCAGCACGAACAGCCGCGCCGCGTCGTCCCGGTCGGTGACGAACGCGACCGCGCTGCCGTCAGGCGCGACGCGTGGCAGCCGGTCCTTCGTACCGCGCGTGAAGGCGCGGTCGACGCCGTCGCGGTCGACCCGGTGAAGCGCGCTGCGCGTTTCGTTGGCTTCCTCGTCTTGCCACGAGCGGCGGTAATAGATCGCCGATCCGTCGGGCGCGATTTGCGGATCGGAGACGAGGACGATGCGAAGGATGTCGCTTGGGACGAGAGGACTGGCCATGAGAGCGGTGGATTAACGGCCCAGCATGCGGCTTCCCGCACTTCGAATCGCCCTCGCAGCCGTGCTCGTCGTCGGATCCTGCGTATCGGCGCGGGCCGACGACGTCGACTTCGTCATCCAAGCCGGGCACGAAGGACGCCCGGAGAGCTGCGCCCCGCTGCACGTCAAGGCGTGCAACCTGGGTACCGGTGCCGCGGGCGAACGCGAACGTGACTGGACGCGGATCGTGGCCGACGAAACGGCCCGCAAGCTGCGCGCTGCCGGGTACACGGTCGTGCGCCGCCCGGCCGACTATCCGGCGCACGACACCGCGCGGGCAGCGGTCTTCCTGCACTTCGACGGCTCCAGCGTCGCGTGCCGAAGCGGTGCTTCGGCCGGGTTCCCGGCCGAGACCAGCCGCGCGTTCATCGACGCGTGGGAACGCCGCTACCGCGCACTCTTTCCGTATCGCTTCGTCGGCGAGAACTTCACCACCAACGAGCGGGAGTACTACGGTTTTCGCAAGGTCGACGCACCGGAAAAGCTGCTGATCGAATTCGGTGAGATGACCTGCCCCGAACAGTACGCCTGGATGGCCCCGCGTTTGCACGAGCTCGGGGATCTCGTCGCCGCGTTTCTGATCGAGCAAACGCCGCGATGAGACGCGCCGCGTTCCTGGCAGCGGGGGCCGCCGTGTGCCTGCTGCCGTCCCGTCTGCCGGCGGCCCCCGCGATCGATCTGGCGGCCTGCATCGACGCTATTCCGGGTGTGACCGGCGTGGAGGCGCGCACGATGGGCGACGGTCCGCCGGTCGTCGCGCTGCGCGCCGACGAGCACTTCGCGGCGGCCTCGGTGATCAAGCTGGCGATAATGACCACCGTTTTTCGGGCCTACGACGCCGGAACGGCGCACCCGAGCGACGAGATCCCGACGCGCGCTGAGGATCTGATCGGCGGATCGGACGTGCTGAGCGGCACGCCGCCGGGACGTTTGTGGCGGCTCGACGCCTTGGTCGACGCGATGATCCGCGTGAGCGACAACGCCGCTGCCAATACGCTGATCACCGCTTTCGGCATGTCGACCGTCAACACGACGATGCAGGTCGCCGGGATGTCGTCGTCACGCCTTGGCCGGCATTTCGCCGACGTCGTGCCGGCCTGGAAGCGCAGTGAGAACGTCGTGACACCGCACGACATCGCAACCTTGCTCTACACGATCGAGCGAGGGGCGCGCGAGGGAATTCCGACGATCGCCAGCCCGCGGAGCTGCCGCGCGATGATCGACGTCATGCTCGGCAACGACGATGCGACGAAGATCGTGCGCGGCCTTCCGCACGGGACGCCCTGCGCCCACAAGACGGGTGAAATCGACGGGGTGCGCAACGACGCAGCGATCATCGACCCCTTCGGCGACAACCCCTACGTCCTGGTCGTGCTGACGCGCGAGCTTACAAATTACAATGCCGGAAACGCCGGCATCGCTGCGATCGCACATCGCGTCGACGCCGCGCTGCGCCCAGCTGGGTGACGCGGGCCGCGCGCGGGCGTCAGGCCGGAGCGTCCTCGATCGTGACTTGCACCATCTGATCGCCGGGACGAATCGCGTCAACGACGGTTTGGCCTTCGACGACGTGACCGAAGACAGTGTACTGCCGGTTGAGGAACGGTGCGTCCTCGAGGCAGATGTAGAATTGCGAACCGGCCGAGTTGGGATTGGTGCTGCGCGCCATCGCGACCGTACCCTTGAGATGAGGCCGTTCGCTGAACTCCGCCTCGAGGTTGTAGCCGGGACCGCCGGTGCCGTTGCCGACCGGGTCGCCGCCCTGGATCACGAAACCCGGTTCGACCCGGTGAAACGTCAAGCCGTCATAAAACCCGGCTTTCGCGAGTTTGATGAACGCGGCCGCGTGCAGCGGCGCGTCGTCGGGATNNTCGGGATAGAACGTGAACACGATGTCGCCCTTGGGCGTGGTGATGCGGGCGCGGGCGGTCTTCGCCTCTTTCGCGAGGGTCGCGAGCTCCTCGCCGGCGGGTTTGGTGTAGGTGGCCATCCCCGGCTCCTACGGCGGACGGCATTGCCTACCCCGCCGAAACGGAGCGGACGCAGCCGCGCGCGAAGCAGGCCGCATGTCGACGCAGCGATCTGGTCGTGTGCGCAACCTCGTGCAGAAGGTGGCGGCGGCATGCGCGCTGGCGCTGTTCGCACCGCTGCCAGCACCGGCGCAGGTCCCACCGCCGCCGCTCGACCCCATCGTGAGCGCCGTCCTGGCACGCATCTCCGCCGACGAATTGCGCGCGACCGACGAGCGGCTGGTCGCCTTCGGAACCCGCTCGACGTTCTCC
>PMOG01000164.1 GCA_003161555.1 Vulcanimicrobiota bacterium
CACATGCTGGACTACGACAAGAAATTTCTCGTCAAGTCGAGCGACAACCTCACCTTCGACGGCTCGTCGATTCGCGGCTTCACGGCGCAGAGCGAGAGCGATCTCCGGCTCTTCATCGACTGGGGCGCCTTCTATTGGGGCCCGGCCGACGTGTTCGGACCCGGTAAAGTACTGGTCTTCGGCCAAGTCGTCGACAAGGACGGGACGCCGTTCGGCGCCGACGTGCGCGGGATCCTCAACAAGTTTTCCGCCGACTGCTACGACAAGGACGGCTACACGCTCAACGCCGCCAACGAGATCGAAGGCTTTGTCTTCGCGGGCTTGGATGCCGAGCAGCGCTATAACGAAGCTCGCAAGTTCGACCTCGTCAACACGGGCGGTTACTACCACTCGCTGCCCGGCGACCCGCTGCGGCAGTTCATCGACACCGTCGCGGAAGTCCAGCGCGCGATGGGTTTCGAAAACGAGAAGGACCACCCGGAAGTCGCGCCGTCGCAGTTTGAGATCAACTACGGCTACGGCGAGGTGACCGCGGCGGCCGACACGATTCAGCTCTACAAGCTGATCTGCCGTCAGGTCGCGACGAACCTCGGCATGTCCGCGAGCTTCCTGCCCAAACCGGTCGTGGGCGTGAACGGTAGCGGCATGCACACCAACGTCTCGGTCTCCAAGGGCGGAAAGAATCTGTTCTGGGACGCCAAGGGCGAGGAGCACCTGAGCTCGTTCGGGTGGAAGTTCATCGATCGCATCCTGACGCGCGGCACCGACACGTGTCTGATCTTTAACGCCAGCGTGAACGCGTACCGCCGCCTCGACCCGCACTTCGAAGCGCCCAACCAAATCAAGGCCTCGGCCGTCGACCGCGGGTCGATGATCCGCGTTCCGATCGGCAACGAACGCAGCGCGCGGGTCGAGGTCCGTTCGGTCGGACCCGATGCCAACCCGTACATGGTGCTGCTGACGGTCTTCAAGACCGGGCTCCAAGGCACGGTCAGCGAGGTCAAGAATCTTCGTCAAGCCGAACGCTATCTGCCCGACAATATTTACGACGCCTTAGCCGACTTCCGTGCCTCCGAATGGGTGACCAAGCTGTTCGGCGAGGACGTCAAGGGCCGCTACGCCGACCTCAAGCAGGCCAGCGCGGATCGCTGCCCGCGGCTGCTGGGCTCGATCGTCAAGCCCGAAGAAGTGCAGTTCCACCACGAAGTCTACAACCAATATCTCTGGAACCTGTTCTAGACGACGCGCAACGCCGTCCGTTCGGGAACGCGGTCGTCGTGCCGATCATCGTTCGGTAAATCTCGTCGCGAGGCCGCCGCTAGTGGAGCGTGGCCAAGAACGTGTCGAGCAGCTGCGCGAAGATCGCCGGCTGATCGAACATGACGAAACTGCGTGAGTTGTCGACCGGCATGATGGTGAGCTGCGGCGCACCGACCACCAGCGTCTGATAGAAGCCGACCGTGTTCAAGCGGCGGTCGGCATCGCTCATCGTCGCCATCTGCGCCGGATAGTAGGCTGGGATCGGCGGCGCGGGCACGGGGACGATCAGAATCGTCGGCACGGTGAGCTGCGGCAGCTGCGGACGCAGGTCGCTCGCGTACAGGTCGCGCCCGTACGACGCAACCGCGTGCCGGTCGCTGCGCAGCGACAGGTTCGCGACGCGCGCAGCCAGCGTCTGATCGGTGATGTAGCTGTCGACCGTTTCGGTCTGCTGCGTGTCGTACGTCGCCGGTACCGCCTTCATGACCGCGGTATAGTATTGCTTGGCCGCATCGCGCCGAATGTCGGGCGTCGCGTTCGCCAAGGACGGGAAGACCGGGGTGCCGTCGACGCTCACGACGCCGGCCAGCGACGAGGCGTGCTCCACGCCGTATCGCAGCACGATCGTGCCCCCGAGGCTGTGGCCGATCAGCACCGGACGCTCGAGTTTCTCGGTCGCGATCAACATCCCGAGGCTCGCATCCACGGCGTCGAGCGAATCGTCTTTCCCGCCGGCGACACCATCGAATCCCGCCAGCGTGACCGCGTAGACGGCATGCGATTTCGACTCGCGCGCGATCGTATCGTGAAAGCTCCACGCGCCGAACGAAAGTCCCGGCACCAGGATCAGTGCCGGCGATCCGCTGCCGTAGCGCTGCACTTGCAGCGAGCCGTACATCTTCGTGAAGACGGGCTTAGGAATCGGCGTATCGAGAATGTCGGCGCGCGCCACCGAGACCACCAAGAGAACGCATGCGATGGTCGAGAGGGCAAACGTGCGCAGCTGCATGTCGCGTCGTTCTCGGCGTTTCGGCGGGTTCCCGTACGTGTTGCTAGAGCAGAATATCGGGCACCGGTCCGCCATCGTACAGTTTTGCAAGCATTGCGGCGACGCCCGCGCCGGCATTGACGAACTTGCCGAGATTCGCATCCGAGGTGATCGTGATGCGCTGGGTCTGGAGCGTGACCTCGGCGCGAATCGGGTTGAGCGCGCTGTCGAACGCGGTCTCGGTCACCGTCATCGCCTGGGGCGACATCGGGATCGTCCGCGACTTGCCCCACGAGAGCAGCACCCACGTTTCGCGAAAAACCTGATCGAGCAGCGCAAGCGCCGGGTGCAGTCCGTGTTCTAAGGCCACAGCGTCGCCGGCAGCGAGCGCCTCGGTGCAGTCGAGGCTGAACGGAATGGTGAACGTTTCGGACACGCCTTGGCCGCCGCGTTCGCGTTCGCGCACCATGCGCTCGGGCGTATACCAAAAAACGAACGCGGTACGGACTTCGCCGTTGGGCGTCATCGCCAGCAGCGCGGCCCGCACGGGCCCTGCTTCGGGCGCCGCAGGCTGGGGACTCGCGGGTTCGGGAACCGTGGGTTCGGGAACCGTGGATTCCGACATCCGGGTCCTCCGTAGAGCGTGACGCCTGGCGCTTCGCCGCCGTTGTTGCCGCAGCATCTTGGGAGGGACCCTCCGCTCGTGCGTCGGAGCGCTGCTGCATGGAGCGGCGTGAAGCGGTGATGGCTGAGGTCGGCGATCGTTTGCTGCGGCTGCGCAGCGAGCGCGGCCACGATCTCGATGCGGCGGCGGCCGCCGCCGGACTTTCGCCCGAGCGGCTCTCGGATGCCGAAGCGGGGACCGCGGCGCTCAGCGAAGCCGAACTCGCGGCGCTGGCCGACGCGTACGGGATCGACCCCAGCGCGATCTTCGGCGACCGCATCACGCGCTTGCAGGACTACGCCTAAGCGCGCGAGCGCGCGGCGCTACACGAGCTGAGCGAGATTCGCGGCGAATTCGGCGATGGTGCGTTTGGCGACGCCTGCGATCAGCCGGCCGCCGACTGAGGCGATGATCCCGCTGATCTGTGCATCGGCGTGCAGGCTCACGCGCGTCGCACCGTCGAGGGCTTCCGCGTGCGAAACGATCGTCGCTCGCACGCCGCCGCGGCCGCGCAGCTCGTCGCCCTGGACGCCCAGCGTCGCGGTATGGGTGAGATCGTCCCGTGACTCGACCGTGATCGTCGCACGATAGGCGACCGAAACCGGACCGACCTTGACCGCGACTTTCGCGCGGTAGGTCACGGCATCGACGATCTCGGTTACTTCGGCGTTGGGAATGCACCCGGCTACGCGCGGAACGTCGTTGAGCAACGGCCATACGCGGTCGATCGGGGCATCGACGACGAAGGCGTCGTCGACGATCATCGGCCCAGGACCGTCGAGCGCGCGTTGTGCACCGGCAGCGTCCCCTCGCTCAGACGCCCGCCGCCGCGCCCTTCGCGCAGCGCGATGATCTCGGCGGCGATCGAAATCGCCGTTTCCTCGGGCGTGCGCGCGCCGATGTCGAGTCCGATCGGCGCGCTGATGCGCCCCAGGTCTGCCGCGCTCGCGCCGGCGTCGGTGAGGGCGGCGATGCGGTTCGCGTGCGTGCGCCGGCTGCCCATCACGCCGATATAGCCGGCTGGGGTCCCGAGCGCAACCTGGAGCAGCGGAATGTCGAACTTCACGTCGTGCGTCAGCACGATCAAGGCGGTGCGCGCATCGACCGGCGCCTGCGCGAGCCACGTATCGGGCCACGCCACGACGACCGCGTCGGCGTCCGGAATGCGTGCCTTGGTCGCGAAGACGGGCCGCGCGTCGACGACGGTCACCGTGTAGCCTAGGTACTTGCCCAGCCGTGCCACGGCGCGCGAGAAGTCGATCGCACCGAACACGTACATCGCCGGCTTCGGCGCGTACGCGGCGATGAACACGCGAACGTCGACCCCGACCGGTTCGCCGTCTTCACCGAAACTGCGAATCGCGGTTTCGCCGGACATCAGCAGTGCGCGGGCTTCGGCAGCCACCGCGGCGTTGAGCCCATCGCTGCCCAGATCGCCGGCGGCGTCGTCGAAGGTGACCAGCAGTTTCGCGCCCGTCTGCGGGCCGTCCAACCGGGTCGCGAGCGCGACCGGCCGATCGGCGTGGAGGTCTTCCGCGAGACGCCCGAAGATCACCAGTCCAGCCGCTCGACGAAGACGTGAATCGTGCCGCCGCAGGTGAGGCCGACCGAGATCGCGTCCTCGTCGCTGATGCCGTAGGTCGCCAGCCGCGCGCGCCCGGACGCGATCGCATCCTGCGCTTCGTCGTAGACCGCGGATTCGACGCAGCCGCCGCTGACCGATCCGGCGACGTCGCCGCGTTCGTTGACCGCCATCACCGCGCCCGGATCGCGGGGTGCCGACTCCTCGACCGCTACGACGGTTGCCAAGGCGACGCGCTGTCCCTCGCTGCGCCAGCGTTCGANNAGCGTCCGCAGGTTGTGACCCGACACAAATGCGTCCAGATGCGGAAGCGCGGCCGCCATCCCCCCGGCGAGCGGCGCGTAGGCCGAGTGCCGCTTGTGGGGGTTTACCCACACGATGCGGCGCGCCAGCCGGCGCATGCGCTGCATCTCGCTGCCGACCAGCGCCGGTTCCTCGCGTTCCCAGCCGTCGGAGACGATCACGACGGTTCCGCCGCGCGCGGCTCCGCGTTGCGCGTAGCGCTGGTTGAACGACCGCAGCGCAGCGCCGATGCGCGTTCCGCCGCCGTAATCG
>PMOG01000235.1 GCA_003161555.1 Vulcanimicrobiota bacterium
GCGCGCGAGCCGGCGCGCGGCCGGCGAGGCGATGATGCGCGCGCCGCGCCCCGTTTCCGGCGGCGGACCGGGGGTTCCGTTCGCAGCAGGCGGCCGGCGGGGCGCTTCAACGAGCGTGGCGGCGGCGGCAAGATCGGGCGCGCGGATTGCAGCCGCGACGATCGCCGGGTCGCCGGCCAGCGCGATCGTCGCCAGCGCGGCGCCGCAGACGAACTCGTCGCCGTCGTTACCGAACGTGCGCACGAGCGTGCCGCCGGCGGGCGCTTCCACTTCGTAGGNNCGATCTTGTCGGTCGAGATCTCGACCAGCGGCTCGCCGGCGCTGACCGCGGCACCGACGTTCTTCAGCCAGCGCGTAATCGTGCCGCCGGCCATCGTGAGGCCGAGTTTCGGCATCACCACATCGACGGGCACTAGAGTTCGCGCCGCGCCAGGCGGCGCGCGGCGTCCGCGATCGCCGGAGTCTTGGGATACATCGCTTCCTGAAGCGCCGGTGCGAACGGAACCGGCACGTGCGCGGCGCCGAGCCGGACGACTGGTCCATCGAGGTCGTCGAAGCACTGCTCGCCGAGAAAGGCGGCGATCTCGGCGCCGACGCCGCCGACGCGAACCGCCTCGTGGGCGACGACGATACGGTGCGTCCGCGCCGCGGCGTCGGCGATCGCGTCGTAGTCGAGCGGCCAGAGCGTGCGCAGGTTGAGCACGGCGACCTCGATACCTTCGGCCTCCAAAAGCGCGGCGGCTTCGAGGGCGCGCGTGACGGTGATACCGTACGTGACGATCGTGACGTCGGTGCCGTCGCGCATCGGCTTCGCCTTGCCGATCGGGACGACGAAATCGTCGTCGTCGGGGACCGGCCCTTTGACCGGGAAGAGTGCCTTGTGTTCGAAGTACAGCGTCGGGTTGTCGCTGCGAATCGCCGCTTTGAGCAGCCCCTTCGCGTCCTCGGGGTCGGCGGGCACGACGACTTCGAGCCCCGGCGTGTGCACGAACCAGCTCTCCAGCGACTGCGAGTGTTGCGCCCCGGCCGACTTCGTGATGCCGTCGGGCGCGCGCAGCGTCATCGGGACGACGCACTGCTCGCCGAACATGGCGCGCAGTTTCGCGGCTTGATTGACGAGTTCGTCCATCGAGCAGGTAATGAAGTCGGCGAAGTGCATGTCGACCACCGGCCGGCAGCCGGTCAGCGCCGCGCCGACGCCCGCGCCGACGAGCGCGGCCTCAGAAATCGGCGTATCGCGCACGCGCTCGACGCCGAACTCTTCGGGCAGGCCCTTGAACTGACCGAAGATGCCGCCTTGCTTGGCGATGTCTTCGCCCATCAGAAAGACGGTAGCGTCGCGCCGCATCTCTTCGCGCATCGCTTCGAGCGTCGCTTCGCTGAAGGTTACCGTGTGCACGCTAATGCCCGCTTCCTTGCGAGCCGGTTCCGACGCTGGGAGCGAAGGGCAGCAGCGCGTCGCGCTCGCGAGCGGCGATGCGGTGCACGGGATCGCCGGGATCGCGATCGCCGGCGTACACACCGAAAAACGCCTCCGATTGCTCGGGCGAGGGCGAGTTGCGCGCGAAGGCCACCGCATCGGCGAACTCGTCGCGCGCCTCGGCCCACAGATGTTCGAACTGCTGCGGCGAAAGTTCGTCGCTCAGCACCGCCTGCATGCGCACGATCGGGTCGGAGGTGCTCATCACGTCCTCAACCTCCGTCTTGCGCCGGTACCGTTCGGGATCGCCGATGTAGTGGCCGCGGGCGCGATAGGTCTTACACTCGACGAAGGTCGGTCCGCCGCCGGAACGCGCCCGCGCGACCGCGGTTTCGAGCGCGTCGAAGACGGCGAAGGCATCGAAGCCGTCGACGATCGCGGACGGCATGCCGTAGCCGTCGGCGCGCCGGGCCACATCGGTGATCTTCATCGTCTCGGCGGTCGAAGTCGTCGACGCGTAGCGATTGTTCTCGAGCACGAAGATCGCCGGCAAGTTCCAGATCGCGCACAGGTTCAGGTTCTCGTGAAACGGGCCACGGTTCGTCGCGCCGTCGCCGAAGAAACAGACCGCGACCTGATCGGTTTTGCGCAGGACGGCCGAGAGCGCCGCGCCCGCGACCAAGCCGAACCCGCCGGCCACAACGCCGTTGGCACCCAGCATGCCCACCGAGAAGTCGGCGATGTGCATCGAGCCGCCTTTGCCTTTGCACACGCCGGTCGTGCGGGCGAAGAGTTCGGCGACCATCGCGCGCATGGTCGTGCCCTTGGCCAGCGTGTGCCCGTGGCCACGGTGCGTCGACGCGATCGCGTCGTCGCGGCGAAGGTTTGCGCATGTGCCGGCCGCGACGGCCTCCTGGCCGATCGAGAGGTGCGCGAAACCGGGGATATCGCCGGCGAGGAAGTGCTTCTCGATGCCTTCTTCGAGCACCCGAATGCGGACCATGGTGCGGAGCAGCCCCAGGCCGCGCTCGGCGCCGGCTGGACCGGCACTGCTCGATAAGGTCGTAGCCATCGGCGGCTCCCTTAGGCGTCCCCGGTCGCCGCGCATGCACCCGGTCCCCGCTGCGCCGGAGCCAGGCGGTTGCTCGCTAGCTCCGGCGCGGGGATTCTCCGCGGCGCCGCGCGGTCAAGGCTTTTTCCGCGCGCTTCCACCGAACACGCAGGAAGGTTTCCTGGGAGTGTCTGAAGTCGCTCCCTCCACCACATTCCGGGAGTAATTTTTTTGAAGCAAGCGCTCTCGCGCGGTCGTTTCGTCGCCGGTACGGCAGGCGCGGCCGCGCTCACGTTCGGCAGCGGCCCCTACGTCATGGCGGCCCCGGCCAAAGAACTCGTCATCGGGCTGAACGTCCCCCAGACGGGGCCCTATTCGGATCAGGGAACGGATCAGAAGCGCGCCTACGATCTGGCGATCGACCAGGTCAACAGCAAGGGCGGCATCATGGGGATGAAGGTCGTCTCCACCGTCGGTGACGACCAGACCAAAGCCGACGTTGCGCGCGATAACGCGCAGCGCATGATCGAACGCGACGGCGCGGTGATGATCACGGGCGGATCCTCGACCGGTACGGCGCTGGCCGTGTCGGCGCTCTGCCAGTCAAAACACACGATCTTCATGGCGACGCTGACGCACGGCGACGAGACGACGAACCAGAACTGCCACAAGGTGACGTTCCGGCGCTACAACGACGCTTACATGAGCGCGCAGTCGTTGGCACGCACCCTGCTCGCCAAGTACGGCACCGGCCGCTGGTTCCACATAACGGCCGACTACGCGTGGGGTCACTCGGTATACGACAACCTGACCTCCGTCGTCGAGCCCAAGGGCGCAAAGACGATCAAGAACGTGCTGCTGAAGCTCGGCACGACCGACTTTTCGTCGGCGCTGGCCGAAGCGCAGGCGGCCAAGCCCGACGTTCTGGTCATCACCGAATTCGGGCGCGACATGGTCAACTGCGTCAACCAGTCGGCGCAGTTCGGTCTCACCAAGTCGACCAAGATCCTGGTGCCGCTCGTCGACGAGTACATGGCCAAAGGCACCGGCGACAACTTCGACAACGTCGTGTCGACCGCACCGTTCTATTGGAAGTACCATGCCGGGAAGTACGCCGGTGCCAAAGCCTTCGTCGACGCCTTCACGGCGCGCTACGGCTTCCCGCCGTCGAACGGTGCCGAATGCGCGTACGCCGACATCATGGTCTACAAGAAGGCCGTCGAGGCCGCTGGTTCGACCGACGCGGGCAAGGTCTCCGACAAGCTCGAGAACATGCGGTTCCAGTTCACCAAGGAAGAGGAATGGTACCGTAAGGAGGATCACCAGGGCGTGAACTCGTGCCTGGTGGTCGAGGGCATCCCGGTCGCGCAGCGCGGCCCGGGCGGCTTCGAATACGCGCGCGTGCTCGAAGTGCACCCTGGTCCGGGCTGCGTCCAGCCGTTGGCCAGTCTGAGCTGCAAAATGGACCCGACGGTGTAACGCACCACCACGTCGAACGGCCACGGGTCGGCGCCCTTCGGGACGCCGGCCCGTTTCATATCGTTTCGGGGAGTTCTGTGGAAGCGCTCATCGACGCCCTGCTCAACGGGTTGGTCCAAGGCTTGATCTACGTTGCGATCGCCGTCGGTCTGACGATCGTCTTTGGGACGCTGCGGCTGGTCAATTTCGCCCATGGCGCGTTCTATGCCGTCGGCGCCTACACCGGATTGGTCGTGGCCGAGCACTACGGGTTCGTCACCGGCCTGATCGCGGCGCCGATCGCGGTCGCATTGTTCGCCATCGTGCTCGACCGCGTGGTGCTCCGCTACTTCTACGACAAGACGCCGACGGCCCAGATCCTGGTCACCTTCGGGATCGCGCTGGTCGTCGAAGAAACGCTGCGGCTGATCTTTGGCGGAACGACGCAGCAGTATCCGACCCCGGCGTTTCTGCAAGGCGCCGTGCAGCTGGGGCCGATCGCCTATCCGGCGTACCGTCTGTTGTTCGCAGTGGGCGTTCTGATCCTGATCGGGTTGGTGTGGCTCTTCTTGATACGCACCGATTACGGCTTGATCGTCCGCGCCGGGACGCGCGACCGCATCATGGTGCAGCTGTTGGGCGGGAACATTCGCCAGGCGTCGACGATCGTGTTCGCGCTCGGCGCGGCCGTGGCCGGACTCGTCGGCGCCGCTGCATCGCCGATCTACTCGATTGACCCGGGGACCGGTTTCGAATTCCTGGTACCGTCGTTCGTCGTCGTCGTGGTCGGGGGTCTCGGCAGCTTTTGGGGCGCCGTGCTCGGCGGGCTGCTGATCGGCGAGCTGTACAGCATCACCACGCTCGTCTATGCGCCGGCGGCCAACGTGATCATCTACGTCTGCATGGCGCTGGTGCTGCTCTTCCGGCCGCAAGGGCTGCTCGGCGAGAGCGAGGTCATCCGGCAGTCATGACGACCGCATCCGTCCCCGCCGAAAGTGCGAACGCGGCGCGCCGCAGCCTGATCGCGAGCGACCTGCGTTTCGTGCTGCTGGCCGCGCTCGGCCTGGCGCTCTTTCCGCTGCTGCTGCATCCGATCGGCGGCTACGCCGGCTTGGCCACGCAGATCCTGATCGTCAGCGTCGCCTCGATCGCTTTCAACTTGCTGCTCGGCTACGCCGGGATGCTCTCCTACGGGCAGGCGATGTTTTACGGCGGCGGCGGTTACGTCGCGGCGATTCTGCTGCTGCGCGCGATGCCGCAGCATCCCAACCTGTGGCTGGCCGTGCTCGGTGCGACGCTCGTCACCGCGATCCTGGCGCTGCTGGTCGGCGCGGTGACGGTCCGCCTGTACGGCATCTACTTCGCGCTACTGACGCTCGCGTTCGCGCAGATGGTTTTCTTCATCGTCGAGCAGGCCAAAGACTGGACCAACGGCGACGACGGGCTGCAGTCGATCCCCAACGCCGTGCTGCCGTTCGGCCCCTGGAACCTCGACCTTACGCAATCGCTGCCGAGCATCGACCTCGGAATCTTCGGCAACCTCGGGGACATCAAGCTGTGGTACGTGTTCGCCGCGATCGTGCTGATCGCGGTCTTGCTGTTCACGCGGCTGCTCACACGCTCGCAATTCGGCGAAGTGCTTACCGCGATTCGCGAGAACGAAGAGCGCAGCGTAATGGTCGGGTTCAGCGCGCCGCTCTATCGCTTAGCCGCGTTCGGGATCGCCGGGGCGCTCACCGGACTGGCCGGCGCGCTGCGCGCCTGCTACGACGGCACGGTCGCGGTCGAGTCGCTCTCGATCGAGCGCAGCGGACAGTTCGTGGTCTATACGGTCGTCGGCGGCGTCCAGACCCTGGTGAGCCCGGTAGTCGGCACCGCGCTGATCATGTACCTCGAGAACGTTCTCTCCGGGAAGACGACGGCTTGGCGGCTGATCGAAGGACTCATCTTCGTCGCGGTCATCGTGTTCTTGCCGCGCGGCGTGCTCGGAACGCTCCTCAAGCAGCGCGAGAAAAACCCGCGCTCGATCTTCGTACGCTCGCTGCGGCCGCGCACCGAAGAGCCCGATCCGCTGCTCAAACCGGTCGCCGAAGGCCACCGCGCCGGGCCGATGAGCATCATCGAAACGTTCAAGCTCGGCAAGCTGTTCGGTCGCTTTGCGGCCAATCACGACATCGATTTCCGGGTCGATCCTGGCGAGCTGCGGGCCGTCATCGGCCCCAACGGCGCGGGCAAGACGACGTTCTTCAACTTACTCTCCGGAACGATCGCGCCGTCGACCGGGACGATCAACTACAAGGGTCGCGATGTCAGCCGCGTCAGCGGCACCAATCGCGTCCACCTCGGGATCGCCAAGGCGTTCCAGACGGCGAGCCTGTACCCGGATCAAACGGTGCGTCAGAACTGCCGACTCGCGGCGCTCGCGCGCGTGCAGGGCCCGTTCGCGCTGCAGGTGTTGCGGCGCTCGACGCGGTTGGATGATGTCGACGCGCTCGCCGAGCGCGCGATGGACCGGCTCGAACTGACCGGCGTCGCGGAAGTTCGCGCCGGCGACCTCTCACACGGCGACAAGAAACGGCTCGACATCGCGATCGCGCTGGCGACGCAGCCGCAGATCCTGCTGCTCGACGAGCCGGTCGCGGGAATGTCCAAGGACGAGGCCCGCAAGACCGAGGGTTTGATCCGCCGCCTCTCGACCGAGATGACGGTGCTGGTGATCGAGCACGACATGGAGATGGTGATGGGAATCTCCGACACGATCACCGTGCTGCATCAGGGGACCGTTCTGGCAACCGGGACGCCGGCCGAAATTCGGGACAACCAGGCCGTGCAGGAAGCGTATCTCGGCGGCCACACCGAGGCCGAGCTCGCAAGCGGATGACGGCGGCGGCGCTTGCGCCCGCGACGCGGCTGCGCGTCGAGGCCATCAACACGTACTACGGCGACAGCCACATCCTGCGCGACGTCTCGCTCGAGATCGGTGCCGGCGAGACCGTCGCCTTGCTAGGCCGCAACGGGGTCGGCAAGACGACGACCCTCAAGTCGATCGTGGGCTGGCTGCGTCCACGTACCGGCAGCGTCACGCTCGATGGCCGCGAGCTCGTCGGATGCGACATGATGACGATCGCGCGTGCGGGCGTCGCCCTGGTGCCCGAAGAGCGCCGCATCTTCACCAACCTCACCGTCGCCGAGAACCTCAAACTCGCCCAAGTGACGGCGCGCGCGCCGGGCTGGACGCTCGATCACGTCTACGAGAAATTCCCCCGGCTCCGCGAGCGGCTCGGCAACAAGGGCGACGAGATCTCCGGCGGCGAGAAGCAGATGCTGTCCATCGCGCGGGCGTTGCTGCAGGACGTCAAAGTGCTGCTGCTCGACGAGCCGACCGAAGGGCTCGCGCCGCTGATCGTGCGTGAGGTCGAGAGCGTCATTCGCGAGATCAAGGCGGCCGGGATCACGACCCTCCTGGTCGAGCAGAATCTCTACAGCGCGCTAGCCGTCGCCGACCGCTGCTACATCATCGATCAAGGTGAGATCAAGTTCGAAGGAACGCCCGAGCAAGTCCGCAGCGACGAAGAACTCCGCCGCCGCTATTTACACGTCTAAGCGACGGACGCGAGGCGCCTATTCCTCGAGGGTCGTGATGTCGCCGAGGTCTTGGCCGGTCTCTTGGGCTTTGAGCAGGCGACGCATGATCTTGCCGGAGCGCGTCTTGGGGAGTTTGGACGCGAAGCGAATCGCGGCCGGGGTTGCGATCGGGCCTAGTTCCGCGCGCACGTGCGCGATCAGCGACGCCGCGAGGTCGTCGGACTGCTGGTGGCCGGCGCGCAGCACGACGTAGGCGACGATCGCTTCGCCTTTGATCTCATCGGGAACGCCGCACACGCCGGCTTCGCCGCAGGCCGGATGCGAGACCAGCGCGCTCTCGACGTCGGCGGTTGCAATGCGGTGCGCCGCGACGTTGAGCACGTCGTCCGCCCGTCCGCGCACCGTGACGTAGCCGTTCTCGTCGATCGTCGCGACGTCGCCCGCCACGTAGACACCCCACTTGAAATACTGCGCGAACCGGTCCGGATCGTTCCAGACGGTAGCGAACATGTACGGTAGCGGCGTCTCGACGCACAGCAGACCGCCGGCGTTCGGCGGCACGACCGCGCCGTTCGCGTCGCGCACCGAGAACGCGACCGGGCCGAGGGCCTTGCCGCTGCGATCCGGTCGGACCGGCGAGGTCGGGAAGAACCCCATCGTCGGCGCCGCGAGCTCCGTTTGCCACCACTGGTTGCAGACCGCGAGCTCTCCGCCGCCGATCGCCTCGTACAAGAAGCGCCACGCTTCGGGATTGAGCGGCTCGCCGGCGCAATACACGGCCTGCAGCGACGACAGATCGTGCTCCGCCGCGACACCGATCCCGAGCCGCAACAACATCCGCGCGAGCGTCGGCGCGGTGTAGAACTTCGTTACCTTGAGCCGGTCGATCGCGCCATAGACCGCGCCCGGCACCGGATAGTCGGCCGCGCCTTCGCGCAGCACGCAACGGTAGCGGTTGGCGAGCGCGCCGTAGACCATCATCGTGTGGCCGACGATCCAGCCGATGTCGCTCGTACACCAGTAGACGTCGTCGGGCGTGATCCCGGTCGTCTCAAACAGCATCGACGCCGCGCCGACGAGATAGCCGCCGTGGTTCATCACCACGCCTTTCGGCTTGCCGGTCGTGCCGCTCGTGTAGAGGATGAACAGCGGATGCTCGGCGCCGACGATCTCCGGCTCGCAGTCGGTGAGCTGCGCGTCGCAATACGTCTCGAAGTTGACCTCGCGCGGGTCGGTCGGCGGCGGCGAGGCCGCTCGGCGATGGACGATCACGCGGCGCACGCTGTTCAAGCCCCTGACCGCGTCGTCGACGATCCCCTTGAGGTCGATCGCACGGCCCTTGCGGTACGTGACGTCGCCGACGATCAGCACCGAGGCGCCGGCGTCCGCGATGCGGTCGCGCAGTGCGGTCGCGCCCAAACCCGCGTACACGACGGAATGAATCGCACCGATGCGCGCGCAGGCCAGCATCGCCACGATCCCCTCGATCGTGAGCGGCATGTAGATGCACACCCGGTCGCCGGCGGCGACGCCGTCGGCGCGCAGCGCGTTCGCCAACTGGTTGACGCGCGCGAGCAGCGCCGCGTAGCTGATCGATTGCTCCGTACCATCTTCGCAAAGGTAGGCGTATGCGATCGCGTCGCCGTGGTGCGCGATGTGGCGGTCGAGACACGACACGGTCGCGTTGAGCCGGCCGTCGGGGAACCAATGCGGATCGTCGATCGCCCCCGCGAACACGGTCTTCGGCGCGGTCGCCCAAGCGATGCGCCGAGCGCGCTCCCGCCAGAACGCCATCGGATCGCGCAGCGCATCGGCCACGAACGCATCCTGATCGGCGATCGGAAACCAGTCGGAGACGCCGGCCGGCGGTGGGATCACCTCACCGGTCGAGAGCAACCCTTCGATGTACGACGGCTTCGTCTCCACGCTCGATCTCCCGAACTATTCCCGAATGTAGTCGTGCTGGTCGATGACCGGCCCCGACGGACCGTTGAGCACGTGATACGTCGCGTAGTACGCACCGCGCCCCGAGCTCAGCCGCACCTCGACCGTTGCGCCGGTCGGATCGGTCGAGGTCGTGCGAATCGAGACGATCCGCGTGCCGCGGTCGATGAACGCTTCCTCCGAGAGTCCGCCCTCGCCGGGCGACTTTCCGAGCGCCGCGTACGCACCGGCCTCGTTCCCGGCGATCAGATCGTCGAGATACCGGCGCACCGTGCCTTGGGCGATCCCGCCGAACGTCACCGGCGTCGCCCGCGCGATTGCGGTCGCCACCGGCGTCGGCGACGGGGTCGGTACGACGCGCGGCGGGACGAGTCGCGGCGTGGCGACCACCGGCGCGGGCGTCAGCACCCTTTCGCGCGGCGTCGCCGTCGCTCGCGGTGCGACCGTTTGAACGAGCGGCGTCGCGGTGGGATGTACCGTCGGCGTCACGCGCGGCGTCGGCGTAGCGCGCGGCGTCGCCGTTGTGCGCGGAGTCGGCGTGGTGGTTGGCGCGGCGGTCGCGGACGGCGACGCGACGGGCATCGCGGTCGGCGACGGTGTCGCGGTCGCGTGCGCGACCAGCGTCGCGATCGCGATCGGACGGCGCGTCGGTTGACCGACCGGCGTCACCGCCGGCAGCCCGCGAACCGGCGGCGTGCTCGTCGACGTGACGGTCCGCGTTTCCTTGTGTTGCATCGCCGAAAGGAACGCTCCGATACCGAGTCCGGCGACGACGACACCGATTCCCAGCGCGATCGTCGGCAGCCAGCTCGACGACGACGAGGACGGACGGCGTGGCGGCGGATTGCGACGACGACGGGGCGGATCGGCCATTGCTCGCGAGGTTCCGCGCCTACCGGGAGCGGCCCCGCCATTGCGGGAAGGAGCGCGTCGGTATGCTCCGGGTTGCCGTCCCGATCGACGTCTCTGCAGTCTCCAGCACCGCATCGACCGCGTTCGCGCTCGCGACGCCGTTGCGCGTCGGCGACCTGTTGCGCGCGGCGGTCGTCGAAGCGCTTGGTCCGCGTGCGCCGCAAGACAAGCGCGAGCGCGTCGTGCGCTCGACGCTCGACGGTTTGAACTCCGGGAGATTCGTGGTCGAGATCGACGGCCGGGTCTACGACGATCCCGACGACGTCGCGGTGTGCTCGGGCACCGTGACGCTCCGCTTCTTCTTGCGCCGCGCACTCGCGGCGTGAACGTCGCCGACCACGACCAGCATCTGCCGCCGTCGGTCGGCGGGCTGATCGGCTTCGCACTTCGCAGTTGGGCCGCGGACGCGCCGTTCTATGTCGCCTTGGCGCTGATCGTTTTTTGCGCCTACACCCTGGTCGAGTGGACGATACCGCCCGCCCCGCTCGAGAGCGACGAGGGCATCTTCAAGCTCTACGCGCTCATGTACACCGGCGTGTTCGCCGACGCGTACATCACCGCTGCGGTGGCGCTGGGCGTCGCGGCGCGCGGACTCGGGACGCCGCTCGCACCGCGAACCCTGGCCGCCGGCGCACTCGAGCGCTGGTTACCGGTGATCGCCGTGTCGGTGCTCGCGCAAGGCGTCATCATCCTCACCGGGCCGCTGGCCAACCTGATGGCCCCGCCCGAGCCGCGCTGGCTGATCTATTTCACGACACCGTTGATCTGGATACTGTGGGGTATTCTCGGACTCACCGGACCGTTCGTCGCGTTGGCGCAGACCCGCACGGCGAGCACCGTCCTGATCGGCTTCGCGCACGCGTTCGCCGTGGCTTTGCGCCCGACGAACCTTTCCCGGCTCTGCATCCTCGCGCTCATTACCGTCGTTCCCGAGTTGATCGCGCTGATCTTACAGCAGAGTTTGCAGCAGCATCACGTCGCGCGGTCGATCTTCTGGGCGGAGATTCCGATCGACGTCCTGTCGATCGGGCCGCTGAGCGCGATTCAAACGGCGTTTGCGCTGGATTTCGTTCGGCGCACGAATATGGACGCGCGCGCGCGTCCGTAACGGCTCAGCGCTGCGCGTACGCCTGACCGCGCCGCGTCATCACGAGCTGCGTGTAGAGCGCGTTCGGCCACGCGAAGTCCTCGCGCGTGAACGATTCGGGCCAATCGGCATTGAAGGACTCGTGCAGGCGATGATCGCCCACGTCGGAGACCGCGATCCAGCCGAACACCCGCGAAATCTCCGCATCGTCGGTCGAGGTCAACGCCTGAACGCACAACGCGAGCGGCCAGACGTAGCCGTGGGGCGTGTGCGGGCTGCCGATGCCCTGCGCGTACTTGCCGTGGAAAAAGTACGGGTTGCGATCCGAGAGCGCGAACTTGCGGGTGGCGAGGTAGAGTGAATTCGTCTTGGGCAGGTAGCCGAAGTACGGGATCGAGAGCAACGAGGGGATGTTGGCGTCGTCCATCACGTTCGCGTGGCCGCGACCGTCGACTTCATAGGCATAGATCCGGCCGAACGGCGGAAGCACCAGCGTTCCGTACTGCTCGATCCCGCGCTGAATCTCGACCGACAGGCCCCAGGCGTTGGCCGACATCCGGCCATCGTGCCAGACCTCGCGCTCGATCGAGCTGAGGTCGCGCATCACGACGGCGGCGAACATGTTGTCGGGGATGTTGAAGTGATAGCGGTCGGGATCGTCCGATGGTCGGAAGCCGGTCCACACCATCCCGGTGTATCGGACGGGGCTGCCGCGGCCGTTGTCGGCCAGTTGCGGATGCCGGTAGTGCGAGCGCTGCGGATGGTGCTGCTCGTCGCGCAGGGTCGCGACGACGCGCTCGAAAGCGCGCCGGACCTCGGGCGTGAAGAGGCTCCGGTCGCCGGTCTGGTGGTAGTAGTCGTACGCGAACCAGATCGGATAGAGCAGCGAGTCCACCTCGAACTTGCGCTCGACCACATGATAATTCGATGAGAAAGCGTTCGCGTACGGGTCGATCAGGATGTACTTGGCTTGCCGCGCGACGACGCCACGCAGCGTTCGGGCAACGTCCCGGTCGTGCGCCGCCAAACCGATGTACGGCCGGACGGTCTCACTCGCGTCGCGCAGCCACTCCGCGTCGATGTCGCCGGTCGAGACGTAGGTCGTTCCGTCGCGCTGGGCGAGCGCGTGCCGTTGGATCGTCTCGTCGTACGCGGTAGCGTACAGGACGTTGAGCTTGGCGTTCAGTGCCGGGCTCAGCGTCAAACCCTCGCCGGCGCGTGCCGGTAAACCGGCGCCGACCACGATCAGCGCCAATGCGAACGCGGCGATTCGGCTGCAAAGGCTCTTTAGCAACTTACTAACCATATCGGCACGTTTCCGAGGTACCATAATCCGGGAACGTTATCACTCCCACGTCCGTCTGAGGCCCTCGATGACTTTCCGCCGCGCCGTTGTCGCCGGCACGTTCGCACTCCTGATCGTTGCGGCGGTGTCCGCTGCCGCCGCGGTCGCCGACCAAACGTATGCGGTCGAGGGCAGCGATACGTTCCGCGCCGGTGCCGGCGAGGTCCGCAGCCAGACGATCTACCACGGCACGCAACGCCTTGCCGTCGCGCGCAACGGCGCGACGACCGTCTACACGGCACGCGTCGAGTACGACAAAACGAGCGACGGCGGGAAGCAACACGAAAGCGCTTCGTTCACGTCGACCCTGCTCCCCTCGGGTGCGCAGAAAGACGGACCAAATTCTGACCCTGATTACCTGACGGTCCTAAATCAGCCGTTCGCCGTGCAGCTAGATGCACCAACGATGCGTGATCTTGGTCACGTCAGGCGTTCGGTTCCGTTCGATTTTCCGTCGCCGATGACGGGTGCGCCGCTGCGCGGGACGTTGCGCCGGCTACCCGATGCCTTCGTCGGCGGCAGCCGCGCGATGGGTATCGCCTTCGAGGCGACCGGGCCGCTGCACGGCGCGCTTCCTGACCGGCCTGCAATGGCGCTGGCCGGATCGATCACGATGAAAGGCACCGCCTATTACGACTACGCGACCACGATGCTGGTCGCACTCGACGCGACGCTGTCGATCGACGGCAGCCTCGATGACGACGCGCACCGCTCGCCGGTCTCGATCGTCTACGCTCGCTCCATCCGCTCGGCCGGGCCGACCGAAGCGGCTCGGGCCCCCACTCGCAGACGCCTCTAAGCGGTCCGATTCGCGAGGGATGACCGGAACTATACGGAAACCGCGCAACCGGCGCTCGTCCGGGTCTGGTTGCATACCCTGATGAGTGCGCTCGCAGCACCGATCATCGGAGACCACTACCTCGTGACCGCACCGGTAACGGTGTCTCACCCCGTTCCGGGACCCGAGACTTTCGAGTCGATCGTCGACGACTACCAACGTCGCCTCTACGGGTTCGCGCTCCGCATGACCGGCAACCGCGAGGATGCCGAGGAGATCGTCCAGGACGCCTTCGTGCGCGCCTACCGGGCCCTCGCCAAGATGGACCCGCAGCAGCGGGCCGAGCTGCGCCTGCAGCCCTGGCTCTATACGATCACCTTGAACGTCACCCGCAACCGCCTCCGCTCCAAGCGTCCGACGAACGTCGCGCTCGACTCGCTGGCCGATCCCGATGCACTCCTCAACGAGACCCAAGAAGG
>PMOG01000121.1:0-5189 GCA_003161555.1 Vulcanimicrobiota bacterium
CCGGGCTTCGCGCCTTGCGCGATCTTGATCTCGAGCTCTTCGGCCGTCGCCAAATACTCCTCCGAGACGCCGAATCGCGCGGAGGCGACTTGCTTGATCGCGTTGAGGGTCCGCGTCGGATCCTCGCCGCCTTCGCCGCCGTTGCTGCGTGCGCCGGCCAAGACGGCGCCGCGCGCGACCGCCTCGTGCGCCTCGGGTCCCAGCGCTCCGAGCGACATCGCCGCGGTCACGAAGCGGGTCAGGATCGCGTCGTCGCTCTCGACCTCGTCGAGCGGCAGCGGTTCGCCGATCGGCACCGGCTCGATCAGATCGCGCAGCGTGATGGGGTCGCGCGCTTCGAGGTCGTCGGAGAGTTGAAGGAAGGCGGCCTCGTCGGCGGCGACGATCGTCTTGCGCAGCCCCTTGAGCAGCGGCGGGTCGAAGGCATGGCGCACGCCGTCGCGGCGGAAGCGGAACATCCCGCGCTGCGGCGGTTCGCCGCCGGCCGCGGCTAGCTCGTCCCACGCGCGCAGATCCTCTTCCAATTCGTCGAAGCCCAGCACCGGAACGTGCGCCGCCATCCCCGGGAAGCACGTCGCGACCAGGTCGCGGTGCAGCCCCAAGACCTCGAAGGTCTGCGCGCCGACGTAGGAGCGCAAGGTGCAGATGCCGAGCTTTGCCAGCACCTTGACCAGTCCCGTGCGCAGCGCGGCCAGGAACTGCTCGGCGGACCCCGTTTCCTGCACCGCGGCGCGCGCGGCGAGCCACGGCGTCACGATGTTGGCGCCGGCGGCGATCAGCGCGGCGCAGCCGTGCGCGTCGCGCGCGAAACCGTCGCAGGCCGCGATCGAGGCCTGCATCCGTAAGCCGGCTTCGGTGAGCCGCTGATGGATCGCACCCGCGGCCAGCACGGCCGGCACCGGGAGCACCGCGGCGCGATCGTCCAGCACGAGATACGTCGCGCCTTCGCGCACGCAGCGCTCGG
The DNA here is from genome assembly GCA_003161555.1 of Vulcanimicrobiota bacterium. Taxonomy (GTDB): domain Bacteria; phylum Vulcanimicrobiota; class Vulcanimicrobiia; order Vulcanimicrobiales; family Vulcanimicrobiaceae; genus Vulcanimicrobium; species Vulcanimicrobium vanleeuwenhoeki. The sequence continues at coordinate 965 of PMOG01000121.1, forward strand.
CCTCGGCGGCGATCGCGGCGATGCGCGCGCGCAGACCTTCGCCGGCGCAGTCGAGCGCGATGCGCGCGGGAACCAGCCGGGCGTCGTAGGCCAGCGCATCGAACGCGCCCTCTTCGAGCAGCGCGGTGTCGACGGTGACGATGCTGCCGGGCGCGGGGACGTCGCCATTGGTCTCGCCGCTGCCGACCCAGGCGCGCATGTCGAACACGAAGCCTTCGCGCAGCGCGTCGATCGGCGGGTTGGTCACTTGCGCGAAGCGCTGGCGCAGATACTCGGTTACCGGCATGCGCCGCCCGAAGAACGGCAGCGCCGCGTCGTCGCCCATCGACCAGACCGCCTCGGCACCCGCCGCCAGCGGCGAGACGACGCCCTTGAGTTCGTCCTGGGTGTAGCCGAAGCGCACCAGATCCCGCCGCAGCGCGCCGTCGTCGACGGGCGCCGCCGCGGACATGGGCGCCTCGAAGTGCCACGACGCAACCGTCGCGCGAAAGTCCGCGCCCTGACGCCGGAACGCGCGAAACGCGTCCGGCCGGATCAGCTCGCCGGTCGCGAAGCGCACAGTGATGCGCTCGCCCGGTCCCAGCCGGCCGCGTTCGACGATCGGATCGCTCCCGAAGTCGACGACCCCGGCCTCCGACGCCGCCAGGATCTTGCCCGATTCGGTGCGGCACCAGCGCATCGGACGGAAGCCGCTGCGGTCGAGGGCCGCACCGACGCGGTCGCCTTCCGCGAACACGATCGCCGCCGGTCCGTCCCACGGTTCGACGGTGGGGACATGCGCGTCGTAGTACGCGCGCAGACGGTCGTCGTCGTCGATCGCCGGCGCGAGCATCAGATCGATCGCCTCATCGACGCGATAACCCGAGCCGATCATCGCATCCAGCGCGACGTCGAATTCGAGCGAGTCGCTCGCGCCGCGTGGTGAGAGCACGCCGCGAGCGCGCATCCAAGCCCGATTGCCGGTGATCGTGTCGATCTCACCGTTGTGCGCGATGATGCCGAACGGCTGCACGAGCCGCCAGCTCGGGGCCGTGTTGGTGCTGAAGCGCTGGTGGAACACTGCAAACCGCGAAGCGCACGCGGGATCGAGCAAGTCGGCGTAATAGGTGCCGAGCTCGCTCGACGAGAGCAGCGCCTTGTAGACGACCGTCGTCGGTGAGGCGCTGACCAGCGTCGCCGCGTCGCCTTCGGCACGCAAGGTGCGGATGACCGCACGGCGCACGGCGCGCATACGTTCGCGCGCGTTGCCGGGCCCGACGTCGACCAGCAGCTGTTCGTAGGAGGGCGCAGCGGCCGCGGCTTGCGCCCCGAGGACCGCCGGCTCGACCGCCGGGACGCGCCAGCGCATCGGCGCGACCTGCTCGTTGCGGACCGCCGATTCGATGCGCGCGCGCATGACGGCGGCCAAATCTTCGTCGCGCGGCAGAAACGCGCAGACCGCGGCCAAATGCTGATCGGGGATGCGGACGTGCAGCGCGGCCAGCTCGCGCTGATAGAGCGCGCGCGGCGTTTCGAGCAGGATGCCGGCGCCGTCACCGGTCCGCCCGTCGGCGGCGCGCGCGCCGCGATGCTCCATCGCTCCGACGGCGGCAAGTGCCAGCCGGACGAGCTCGTGGGATGCGCGATTATTGAGGTCGGCGAGGAACCCTACCCCGCACGCGTCATGCTCCTCGTGGCGCATAGGGGTCCCACTATAGGCCAGCGCGGGCGCCGTGTCATTCGACAAACGGCGTACGAACGAGCCGCTTCTTAGCCGCGCGGTCGCTTCGGGCTGCGCGCGATGATCACCGTGCGGCGCACCGCGGAACGGAGTTCCGCATCGACCGCCGGCTGTCCGGAGATATTCTTCTTGGCGACGCGCCGCCAGGCCAAACCGTGCGCGTCGAGCCGGACGTCGCGGCCGCGCGCCCGCGCCTCGCGGACCGCTGATGCGACCAGCGTCATGCCGTGCTCGCCCAGAACCTCGAGATCACGGACGTCGACGATGACCGCCGCACCGCCGATTCCGACCAGCCGGCTTTCAATCGCCCGGAACGCCTCGAGCAGGTCGCCGTCGAGCACGCCGATGAGACGCAGTGAGACGGGCGCGGGAAAGGCGGTGACCTGGGGTGCGTACACGGCAACGCTCCTTGCGGGGGTAAGGATGTGTACCGACGGTACGCCCGCCGACTGTGAAAGGTTTGGGGCGGGCATGAGAAGGGCCTGAGAATCAGCCGTCCGGCGTTCAGCCGTGCAGGCCCAGCGCGACCATCATGCGGTAGCCGATGCCCAGCGCGCGCTCGTCGAGATCGAACCGCGCGTTGTGGTGCGGGAAGGCCGAGTCGCTCCCGCCGCGGGAGCCGACCACGAAGTAGGCGCCGGGGCGAAGCTCCTGCATGAACGACATGTCTTCGGCCCACATGACGACGTCGTGCTCGACGACGTCCGCGTCGCCGAGTTCGTGCCGCCCAACCTCGCGCACGATGTCGTTGATCGACGGAGTGTTCACCGTCGGCGGATACGACCAGTGGTAGTCGAACTCGTAGCTGAAGCGCAGCGCCTCTCCCAAGCCGCGCAGAATGCGTTCCATTCGCTCGGGCATCGAGCGGCGCACGTCGGCGTCGAAGGCGCGCACGGTTCCCTTCATCTTGGCTTCATCGGGGATCACGTTGAAGGTCGTGCCGCTGGTCAGCTGACCGACCGTCACGACCGCGGGGTCCTTCGGCGCGATCTCGCGGCTGACGATCGTCTGCAGTGCCGTGATCACGTACGCCGACGCCGCGATCGGATCGACCGCGAGCTGCGGCATCGCGCCGTGACCGCCCTTGCCGCGAATGACCAGATCGAACTCATCGGCCGAGGCGAAGAACGGGCCGTCGCGCACGCCGATCTTGCCGACGTCGAGACCGCTGAAGAGGTGCAGCGCGAAGGTACGCTCGACGTGCGGCCGTTCCAGCGCGCCGTCTTCGATCATCTGCTTGGCGCCCGCATAGCCTTCTTCGCCCGGCTGGAAACAGAACACCAGCGTCCCCGGGACCTCCGCGCGCCGTTCGGCCAACGTCTTCGCGGCGGCGAGCAGGATCGAAACGTGACCGTCGTGGCCGCAGGCGTGCATCACGCCGCGGCGCTCCGAGGCATAGGGAACCGCGTTGAGCTCGACGATCGGCAGTGCGTCCATGTCGGCGCGCAGCAGTGTGACCGGTCCGGGCCGGCCGCCGGTCAAGGTGCCGAGAACGCCCGTCTTCCCGACCCCGGTGCGGACCTCGTCGAGCGCGAGCGCGCCGAGCGCGGAGGCGACGTACGCCGCGGTCTCGTGCTCGACCATCGAAAGCTCGGGCGCGGCGTGAAGGCGGCGCCGCACGGCGACCAGATCTTCCTGAGGAACGGGGGCGGTGAGCATCGACGGCAGGGGTTCTCCGCGGCAGCGACGTCACCTTACGTATGGCGCTTTCGTCCTACGCTCACGGGGCGAGCCCCGTGCCGCTCCTCGGGGAAACGATCGGCGACAACCTGCACCGGATCGCCGGCCGCTTTCCGGATAGCGACGCCGTCGTCTCGGTCCACCAGGGGCGCCGTCTCACCTACGCCGCGTTCGCGCACGAGACCGACCGCCTCGCGCGCGCCTTCGTCTCAGCCGGCGTCGAGCACGGCGAGCGGGTCGGAATCTGGTCGCCCAACTCGCTCGAGTGGGTGCTGGTGCAATACGCCACGGCCAAGATCGGCGCGATCCTCGTCAACGTGAATCCGGCCTACCGGCTGCACGAACTGGAGTACGCGCTGCAGCAGAGCGGCATCTCGACGCTGGTGACGCTCGACCGCTACAAGAACAGCGAGTACCTCGCGATGGTACGCGAGGTGCGGCCGCAACTGAGCGCCCTGCGCAACGTCGTCGTCCTGGGCGACGTGCCGCCGCGCGCGGACGAGGTCGGCTGGGACAGCCTGCTGGCGCGCGCGGACGAGTGCGACGACGCGACCCTGGCCGCGCGCAAAGCGCGCTGCCAGTTCGACGAGCCGATCAACATTCAATATACCTCCGGGACGACCGGCTTCCCCAAAGGCGCGACGCTTTCACATCACAACATCCTCAACAACGGTTTCTTCATCGGCGAGGGCTGCCGTTACACCGAAGCCGACCGGGTCTGCATCCCGGTTCCGTTCTACCATTGCTTCGGAATGGTGCTGGGAAACTTGGCCTGCACCACCCACGGCGCGGCGATCGTCATCCCGAACTGGACCTTCGACCCGG
>PMOG01000121.1:5250-10405 GCA_003161555.1 Vulcanimicrobiota bacterium
ATGGCCGGCTCGCCGTGCCCGGTCGAGGTCATGAAGCGCGTGCAGAACGAGATGCACATGCCCGAGGTCACGATCTGCTACGGCATGACCGAAACCTCACCGGTGTCGACCCAAACGATGACCGACGATCCGCTCGCGAAGCGGACGGCAACGGTCGGACGCGTCCACCCGCACATCGAGGTCAAGATCGTCGACGCCGACGGCCGGATCGTCCCGCGCGATACGCCGGGTGAACTCTGCACCCGCGGTTACAGCGTGATGCTCGGCTATTGGGAGAACCCGGAGGCGACAGCCGGCGCGATCGACGCCGCGCGGTACATGCATACCGGCGACATCGCGACGATGGACGACGACGGTTACGTCAACATCAGCGGCCGGATCAAGGACATGGTGATCCGCGNNTCCGCGGCGGCGAGAACGTCTACCCGCGCGAGATCGAGGAGTTCCTCTACACGCATCCGGCGATCAAGGACGTTCAGGTCATCGGGGTCCCCGACCTCAAATACGGCGAAGAACTCTGCGCCTGGGTGATTCTCAATCCGGGCAGCGAGGTCGGCGCGGAGGACCTCCGCGCCTACTGCCGTGGACAGATCGCTCACTACAAGATCCCGCGCTACGTGATGTTCGTCGACGGCTGGCCGATGACGGTCTCGGGCAAAGTCCAGAAGTACAAGATGCGCGAGGAATCGATCGAGAAGCTCGGCCTCCAGGAAGCCGCCGCGACGGTTACCGCGTAGCCGAGCGCGCCGGAGCACGCCCGGCGCAGGAGTCGCGGGGGTCGGCGCCCGAGTATCCTCGGTTCTCACTTGCTCCAACCTTGGGGACGGCGATGGCCAAAACCAGTACCGCGCGGGAGAGCGCGATCGAGCGCGCGGGGCTCAGCGACGCACAACTCGTCGAGATGCTCCGCAACATGCTGCTGCAGCGGCAGCTCGACAACCGCGGCTTTCAGCTCAATCGCCAGGGCAAGATCCCGTTCGCACTGGGGTCCGAAGGCCATGAGGCGGTGCAGGCGGGCGCGGCGATGGCGTTCGTCCGCGGCCGCGACGTGCTGGTCCCGTACTACCGCGACCTCGGTTTGGCGCTGGGGGTCGGCATGACACCGTTCGAGATCCTCTCCTCGCTCTTCGCGCGGCGCACCGACCGCTCCGGCGGGCGGCAGTTCCCCAACCACTACACGAACCACGACCTCGGCGTGGCGTCGATCTCCTCGATCATCGCGGGCCACTGCACCCACGCCGTCGGCATCGCGGCCGCGTTCCGTTATCGGCGCGAAGCGGGTCGCGCGGTGATCTGCTCGACCGGCGAGGGCGCGACCTCACAAGGCGAGTGGCACGAGTCGGTCAACTATGCGGCCGTGCACGAGCTCCCGATCGTCTTTCTGATCGAGAACAACCAGTGGGCGATCTCAACCCCGCAGTCGATGCAGATGAAGGTCGCGCACGTCACCGACAAGGCAGCCGGCTACGGCATCCCGAGCGCGCTCTGCGACGGCTTCGATCCGATCGCCACGTACGCCGCGATGCACGTCGCCATGGAGCGCGCCCGCAGCGGCGGCGGCCCCACGCTGGTCGAAGCCAACTGCTATCGCTACCTCTCGCACTCAACCGACGACGACGACCGGACCTACCGCTCGCGCGAGGATATCGAGGAGCAGCGCAAGCGCGATCCGGTGCCGCGCTTCGAGCAGCGCTTGATCGAGGCCGGCATCATCGACGCCGCGCAGTCACGCAGCCTGCGGGCGGACGTCCTGCGGGAGACGAACGAAGCAACCGACGCCGCCGAAGCGCAACCGTACCCGAGCGTCGAAAGCTTGTACACCAACGTCGTCGCGGGGGACTACCGGCCATGGCAGGACTAAGAGGAAGCCCGACAGCGGCGACCGCACCGGCCGCGGGTTCGACCTTCATGACCAACGTCGAGGCGGTGCGCGCGACGCTGCACGACGCGCTGGCGCGCGACGAGCGCGTGCTGATCATGGGCGAGGACGTCGGCGCGCGCGGCAACGTCTTTCTCATCACCAAGGGCTTCCTCGAAGAGTTCGGGCCCGAGCGCGTGATCGACACACCGCTCGCCGAGGCCTCGATCGTCGGCGTCGCGATCGGCATGGCGATGGAAGGCCTGCGGCCGATCGCCGAGATTCAATTCGCCGACTTCATCTATCCGGCGTTCAACCAGATCGTCGGCGAAGCGGCCAAGACGCGCTATCGCTCCAACGGCGACTACACGTGCCCGCTGGTGATCCGCACGCCCTACGGCGGCGGGGTCCGGGGCGCACTCTCGCACTCGGTCTCGATCGAAGCGCTGTTCTACCACGTTCCCGGACTGACGATCCTGGCGCCCTCGACGCCGGCCGACGTCAAGGGGCTGCTCAACGCGGCGATCGAGTGTCCCGACCCCGTGCTCTTCCTCGAGCACAAGAAGACCTATCGCAGCGTCAAGGGCGAAGTCCCCGACGGCTACTACACGATTCCGATCGGCAAAGCGGATGTCAAGAAGGCCGGCTCGCAGGTCACGGTCGTCTCCTACGGCTTCAACGCGCATCAGGCGCTCGATGCCGCCAACCGCCTCGAGGCCGACGGAGTGTCGATCGAAGTGATCGACCTGCGTTCGATCCGTCCGATGGACAAGACCACGATTCTCGACTCGGTGCGCAAGACGCGCAAGCTGCTGATCGTTCACGAAGACAACAAGTTCGGTGGAATCGGGGCCGAGATCAGCGCCATGGTCGCCGAAGAGGCATTCTTCGAACTCGACGCGCCGATCCGCCGCTTGTGCGGCCCCGACGTCCCCGCCATGGGCTACGCACTCCCGCTCGAGGAAGAGTTCATGATCTCAACCGGGCAGATGCTGACGGCCATGCGCGAGCTGGCGGCGTTTTAGATGACGACCATTACGATGCCGCAGCTCGGCGAAACGGTCACCGAGGGCACCGTCGCGCAGTGGCTCAAGAACGTCGGCGATTCGGTCGAGAAGTACGAGTCGTTCGTCGAAGTTTCGACCGACAAGGTCAACGCCGAGGTGCCGGCTCCGGTGACCGGCATCATTCGCGAGCTCATGGTCAAGGAAGGCGAAACGGTTCCGACCGGAACGCCGATCGCGATCATCGACGAAGTGGCCGCCGGCGAGATTCCGGCGCCGCACGGGAGCGCGTCACCGTCCGAAGCCGTCGCGGCCTCCGCGCGCCCATCCGCGGCCGAAGCGAACCGCCAAGGCTCCGATGAGCCGGTGCCGGGCGGCAACCTCGGCCTTTCCGGCACCTCGTATACCGCATCGCCCGTGACGTCCGCACCCAACGGAACCGTCGCGCCGAATTCCTCGACGGCCGGGGGTGTGCGCGTCTCGCCGGCGGTCCGCCGCTTGGCCCGCGAGCACCAGGTCGATCTCGGCGGCGTCCGCGGCAGCGGCGCTCACGGCCGCATCACCGCCGAAGACATCCTGGCCGCGGCCAAAGCCGGGCCACGTGCTGGCGTCGCCGCCGCGATCTCGGTCGAGGGCGCGCAGCCCACGGCGTCCAAACCTGCCGCCGCGGCGGCGGCGCGGTCGTCGTACGAAAACGCGCGGCCCGGCAGCCTGATCCCGCTCACGCAGGCGCGCAAGATCATCGCCCAGCGCATGGTCGAGTCGAAGCGCACCGCGCCGCACGCGTGGACGATGGTCGAAGTCGACGTCACCAACGTGTGGAAGTGGCGCTCGAACGAAAAGGCCGCCTTCGAAAAGGCTAACGGCGCCAAGTTGACGCTGCTGCCCTTCTTCATCCGCGCTGCGGTCGAATCGCTGGCAGCGTTCCCGCTGATGAACGCGTCGTTTACCGACGAAGGGATCCGCGTTCATCGCGAGGTCAACATCGGCTTGGCGATCGCTGCCGGCGGGAACCTGATCGTGCCGGTGATTCGCAACGCCGATCGGCTTTCGATCCGCGGCCTCGCGGTAGCGGCCGGCGCGCTGATCGAGAAGGCGCGCAGCGGAAAGCTCGGTGCCGACGACTTGGCCGGCGGCACGTTCACCGTCAACAATACGGGCGCCAACGGGTCGATTCTCTCGGCGCCGATTCTGGTTCCCGGCCAAACCGGCATCGTGACGACCGAAGCGGTCGTGAAACGCGCGGTGGTGCGCGACGACGATGCGATCGCAATCCGCTCGATGATGAACGTCTGTCTGTCGCTCGATCATCGCGTCGTTGACGGTTCCGTCGCGAGCGGTTTCCTCAGCGATCTCAAAAAACGCCTCGAGGCGATGGGACCGTCCGGGACGCTATAGAGGATTCGGCTTTACGCCGAATCCGTCGCGTTTTTGCTTCGCAAAAGCCGCCCATGGTCTCACGATTGTCGTTCTCCCGTCGCGTTTTTGCCGTTGTGCCGGTGGCGTTGCTGCTCGCCTTTGCAGCGGGCGCGGTCGCGCGGGCGGCAGCGTACGATGATGAGCCGGCCGGGATTACGGCGCCGTCATCGACCTTGGCGAAGGTGCGGGCGCTGTACGAACGCGCGCACCAGCACGAGCATACGCGCGCCGTTACGATCTTCGAGGACTGGCGCCTTTACCAAGACGGAACGGTCGGTTCGTTCAAGGTCAATCGTCTCGGCCGCGACCTCCGCGAAACGACCACGCTGGGACCGCTCGTGTACTCGCGCGGCGCGCTCCACGGTGTCCACTGGGAGCAGACCCGCAACGGCCTGACCTTCACCTATCCCGGCGTGCACGAGCAGCGCGATGCGATCAGCGACCACGCGTTCCGCGATCCCACCGACGACCGGGACGTCCGGCTAATCGGCGACTCGGTGCAATTCGGTGCCTACGTCGTCGAAGTCAACCCACCGGCCGGCCGTCGGCAGTGGCTCTATATCGACAAGCACAGCGGCCTCGTCGTGCGCAAGGAATTGATCGCGCGGCGCCGGCGCTACGTCTCCACCTTCGACGATTACCACCTGGTCGAGGGTGTCGGTGAACCCTCCCGCGTTCGGACCGTCGACTCGCTGGGGAACGAGCGCGAGCAGATTCTGGTCAGCCGCAACTTCGATATCACGCCCGATCCGCGCGACGTCGACATCCCGGCGAGTCGCAGGTTCCTCGAGTTTCCCGAACGCCAGGCCTCAGTGCGCCTGCCGGTGCGCTTCGTCGACGGATTGGCGATCGTGCGCGTGATCGTCGGCCGGGC
>PMOG01000080.1 GCA_003161555.1 Vulcanimicrobiota bacterium
GCACCTGGATGGTGCACTGCCATGTTCTCGACCACACCGAGAACGCCGACGGCATGCCCGACGGGCTCATCACCGCGATCCACTATCTCGGCACGCCGAACACGATGACCGCGATGCAGGACGAGATGATGCGCGCGATGCCGATGACCGCGACGGGAATCGGCACCGCCGCCGGGATCCCGGGCAACCGGCTCTCGTTTTGGACCACCGTCGGACTCGGCGCGTTCGCCGGCCTGACGATCTTCCTCGGTTTGCCGATCGCCCGCGCACGGCACCTCAAGCTCGGTCAGATCAACATCCTCAACGCCTTCGCAATTGGGATCCTGGCGTATCTGGTGATCGAGATCGCCACCGGCGCGGTCGGACCGGTTTCGCAAGCGGTCGTCGCCTGGCACCGCGCGGCGCTCCCGTTTCCGTTCGCGCTCTCCGCTGCGCTCGCGGCCGGCCTGCTGATCGGTCTGGTCGGACTGGGCTCGATCTCGACGACGATCGTGCGGCACGGGGCCAAATCGATGGCCGACCATCCGATCCCGCTGGCGATGATGATCGCGGTTGGAATCGGCGCGCACAATCTGGCTGAAGGCCTGGCGATCGGCGCCTCNNCGCCTCGGCAGCCGCCGGATCGACCGCGATCGCGGCGGGTCTGGTGATCGGCTTCGCACTGCACAATGCGACCGAAGGTTTCGGCATCGCGGCGCCGCTGGCCGGACGCGTCGTGCCGAGCTGGGCGCAGATCGGTCTTGCGGGTTTGGTGGCCGGCGGCCCGACCTTCCTGGGCACGATGATCGGCTACCAGTTCACCTCACCGGTACTCTCGGTGTTCTTTCTCGCGATCGCCGTCGGCGCGCTGATCTTCGTCATCGGCGAGCTGTGGTCGGTCCTCAAGCGCACGGGTTTGACGATCCCGGCCACCACGATGATCACGCTGGGCTTCGGCGTCGCGTTCGTCACCGAACTGTTGGTCGACATCAACGGGGGCTAGTTCAGGCCGGCCGAACCAGCCGTTCGCGCGTCAGGCGCAGGAAGCCGATCGGATGCGGCGTGCCGCCCGCGAGCGCGAGCCCGGCGACGATCTCACCGATCACCGGAGCGAACTTGTAGCCGTGGCCGGAGAAGCCGCCGGCGATCACGATGCGGGGATCGTGCGGATGGCGATCGACGATGAAATGCTCATCCGGCGTCAACGCGTACATGCACGCTTTCGCGAAGGCGAAACGCGCCGCCGCGCCCGGCATCCAGCCCTCGAGGGCGCGCCGCACCGGTTCGATGTCGCCGGCCGCAATCGCGCGATCCAGCTGCGCGGGTTCGGTGTCGGCACCGTAGCCGTGCAGCGCCGCCTTCACGCCTTCCCCGAAATCGGGGAACCCGTAGAGCGGGCGCTCGAAGCCCTCCCGGTCGAGGAAGAACGCGGGAAAACGACCGCGCGAAAAGTTCGGGACGCTGGGCTGGAACCAGACCTGCACGTTGCGCTGGATCCGCAGCGGCAGCTCGAGCTCGCCGGCGAGTCGCGCCAGCCACGGCCCGGCGCACAGTGCGACCGCGCCGGCCGACACGATCGTTCCGTCGGCGAGCGTGAGCCGGACGCCGTCGCGCTGCGCATCGTAGGCCGTCACCGCGACGCCGAAGGCGGTCTGCGCGCCGGCCGCTTCGGCGACGCGCAGATGGGCCGCGATTCCCGCTTCCGGGAACACGACCCCCGCGTCGCCTTCGAGCAGGCCGACTTCGCCGGCGCGCGGGGTGACGCCGGGAAACCGGCGTACCATCGCCGGCGCATCGAGCGCTTCGAGCTGCAGGTCGTGTTCGCGCGCGCTCAGCAGCGCGCCGGCGATCGCCGCGCTGTGCGCGGCGCCGACCATCAGGACGCCGACCAGATCGATCACGTGCTCGGCGCCGTCGCGCTCGAGCCGGAACCACAAGTCGTAGGCGCGCCGCAGCAGCGGAACGTAGGCCGGGTCTTCGAAGTACGCTTTGCGGATGATGCGCGTGCGGCCGGCCGACGCGCCGAGCTCGTGCGCCCGCGAAAACTGCTCGATGCCGAGCGTCCGCGCGCCACGCGCGGCGGCGTGCGCCAAGGTTGCGCTGCCCATCGCGCCGAGCCCGACGACGACGAGGTCGAATCTCATCGCCAACCGGTGAGTCCTTCGCTCAGCACGCGCCGGCCCCCGGTTATTTCACCGGCCCGAACAGCGGGGCCATCGGCACGATGGCGGGGTCGTCGGCGTGACCGACGTGTCCGTCGAGGCCGAGCGCGTCTTCGATCGTGCGCAGGAGGCTGTAGTGATCGTAGGGGGTCGGATCGGCGAAGCCGTCGGGTCCGTGATTGGTGATCACGATCGTGGGGATATGCCCGCCGCCGGGGTTGTGGCCGTCGACGACGCAGCACGCCTGCGCGGCCTCCGGAACGCGGTCGGCCTTGCCGTCCTCATCCCAGGTGATCACGATCGCGGTGTTGACGCCCGGGGTGGTCCACGCGGCGGAGCTCTGAATGGCGCCGATCAGATCGCCGACGACCACGTCGCCGCGCCGCACGAGGTCCTCATCGCCCTTCGCGCAGCCGGCCGGCGATTTCGGCGAGTCGACGCCGTGCATCTCGTTGCACTGGTTGGGGACCACCAGCGCAAAGGCGGGCAGGGCGTTACCGGCCACGTCGGCGCGCCAGGCATCGAAGCCGACCAGTTCGCGCGCCAGATCGGGATCGGCGTGGACGGACGCGAAATTGGTGAACCCGGTGTGCTTCGCGGCGTAGAGCGCGGCCGGCGCGGTCGCCGTCTCCGGCGAGACGATCGCCAGCGAACCGGGTCCGGGAATGTCCTCGAGGTACGCACGCCAGGCTAGGCCGCGCGCGCGCAGCTGCGCGGCCAGATTCGGCGCATCGATCAGATGCGCGACGTAGCCCGGCCCGGTGCTGCCCTTGCAGAACGGATCGATGGTTTGCGGTTTGCAGTACCACGCGTCGTCGTCGTGGATACCGAACGTGTCGCCGCCCAGGATCGCGACGTAGTTCGCCTCGCTGGGATGGACTTCGGCGTACATCTGCGTCGCCGTCCCGTAGCGCTTCGCCAGATCCGCAATGTGCGGCGCGTAGCCGCGGTCGAGGACGGTTGCGTAGCCCTTGTTCTCCTCCACGATCACGATGATGTGATCGTAGTGAGGAACCGCACGATCGGCTGCGGTCGTGGCCGCCAACGCGGGCACGGCCGCGAGCACGAGGCTCGCGACGGCTGCACCGAGGGAAGCGCTAATACGTTGCGTGGCGATCTCCTCGAAGAACTTCTCTCGCACGTTCGAACAAGCGTGCGATGAGCGTCGCGAACGAACATTAACTTCAGTTCAACGTTACCTTATCCCCATCTCAACTCGTTCCGCCCTCGACCTTGTCGGCACGTTAATCTTCAATGCGTGCGCCTGCGTCACAAAGGAGCGTGCGCGAGTGCGATCCGAACGTGCCCCGCATGCTCACCGCCATTTCACCGCCGCAACCCGTGCCCGTCTACTCGGGCTTCGACTACGTCGCGGTCGACGCGCAGCGTCGGCGTGTGTACGCCGCCCACGGAGGTTCCAAAACGCTCTTGGTCGTTGATGCGGATAGCGGGAAAGTCATCGGCCAAGTGCCGGTGGGACCGATGCATGGGGTCGCCGTCGATCCCGTCAGTGGTCACGTCTTCACCGGCAACGGCGAGAGTGATTCCATCAGCGAGGTCGACCCGTCGGCGCTCAAAGTTATCCGCTCGGTCGCGGTGAGCGCGCCGGTCGACGCGATCGCCTATGATCCCGCGGTCAATCGCCTTTACGCCGGTGAAGACGACGGCACGCACCTCTTCGTGATCGATACGAAAACGTTCAAGCTGGTCAAGACGATCACGATCCCCGGGCACAAACCGGAATATCTGGCCGTCGACCCGCGCACGCACGAAGTGTACCAAAACATCGCCAACTTGGCCGAAGTCGCGGTCATCGACCCGGTCAGTCTGATGGTCAAGCGGACGTTCCGGACGCCGGAATTGACGAACAACCATCCCTTGCAGTACGATGCCGGCTTCAAGCAGATCGCCGTCGGCGGCACGAACGGAGTGTTCAGCGCATATACGACCGCAGGCGTAAAGCTTGGTCAGATCGCGGTGCCGCGGTTCGATCAGTGCACGCTGGATCCGACCCAGCACATCCTGGCCTGCGGTGGCGGCGGCGGCATCACGCGCATTCGGCTCAACCGCGGCGCTGCCCCGACGATCATCGATACGACCGCGGTCGATGACGGCGTCAAGACGACCGCAATCGATCCCTCGAACCATCGCGTCTGGACCGTCTGGTCCAAACACGACGGGAGCGGTGACTTCGTACAGGGTTTCGACCCCGCACCCTGAGCGCAGCAGGCAGCGCGCGTCCTTCCGCTAGCGGACGGAACCCGCTGTTGCCAGCGGTTGGCGAATCAACTGACTCAGGGTGAACACGGCGCCGTCCGGAGATGCGACCACCACTCGCCGGAAGTTCGCCGCATCGGCCGGCGCTGAAATGACGGTCCCGCCCCCGGCAGTAACCCGTTCGGCCGCCGCGTCGACATCGTCGATCCAGAAGTCGACCGACCAATGGTCGTAGTCGACCTGCGGATCTTCGATGCCGGCCGCGACGACGTCGCGCGGCACGGGCTGCTGCGGAAGGCCGCCCACATAACCAGGGACCCGGAAGAGTACCCCCGGCGCGCCGCCCGCGTCGAAGGGTTCGACCTCCCAACCGAATACGGTCGCATAAAACGGCGTTGCCTTGGCAAGCGAACGCGTGCGCAACGCGCTCATCGCCCACGCACCCGATTCGTTGACACGCTGGGCGCCGGCCCGCGCCGCAGGCTCCCATAACCCGAGCGTTGCGCTGCGCGGCGACGCAACGATCGCGAGCCGCCCTGCCGGCGGGGCATCGGTCGGGGAGACGATGACCTGACCCCCGGCATCGAGCACGCGGCGCGCGGTCGCCTCGAGTTCGTCGACTCGTACGTACGTCGTCCAAGCCGGCTCGGCGATGCCGCCGGCAGGCAAGGTTGCGATTCCGGCAACGTCGTCGCCGTGCAGGCGCGCGACGAAATACTCGCCGCCGTCGGGCATCGGAACCGGCCCGACGCCCTCCCATCCGAAAAGCTGTCCGTAGAACGCCAGGGCGGCACGCGGGTCAGCGTGCAGCGCTTCGATCCAGCACGGCACGCCGTGCGGATACGTCTTCTCCGCCATTACGCCGTAACCGCACCGACGGGCGCGACGGCGACCATCCAGCGCACGCCGAATTTGTCGCCGGTCATCCCGAACTTGCGAGCGAAAAACGTTTCCTCGAACGGCATGATGACCTCGCCGCCGTCAGCCAATTTCGCGAAGATCTGCGCTGCGCGGTCGTCATCATCGACGTCGATCGCGATCGCAATGTTGCCTCCGGCAGGGTCCGCGGCTCCGGGCGGTGCGTCCATAACGTTGATCTCGCCGAACGGCGTCAGCAGCCGGCCGTACAGGATCTTGTCGCCCCAGTCAGCCGGGGCGTGATCCGCTGCGGGCGTTCCCGCCCAGCGCGTGATTTCGAGTTCTCCGCCCAACGCGGCTTGGTAGTACGCGATGGCTTCTGTGGCGTTACCGGGGAAACTCACGTTCGGTCGCATGGTGGTTCTCTCCATCATCGGTTGAAGTGTTGGGAAGTTGGGTTTCGAGGTAGCGGCGCAGGTGCGCGATGCAGTCGGCTCCGACGGCCGGATCGTCATGCGCCTTGGCCAGAATGAATGCACCCTGAATCACGGCCTGCGTGAAGAGCGCCATGCTCTGCGCAGTCCACGGCGCGTCGGGCGCGTACGCGCGTTTTGCGGCCTCGAGGTCATGGGCCACGTCGTCGGCATGAACGCGGATCCCCTCGTCGCACGCTTCGCGGATCGCCGGGTGCGTCGCGTACGTTTCCTGGACCATCGTTCCGAGCAGACAGGTGAAGTCGGCGAAGTCGCCCGCCAGCATCGCGGCCCGCAGATCGACGTACTGCAAGGCGCGTTCGCGGGCATCGGCCTCGGAGCGATACCGTGCGTCAGCGAACATCGCCGCAGCGCCGGTGGAGAAGTGCTCGGCCGCAGCGACCGCAAGCGCTTCTTTGTCCGGAAAGTAGTGGAAGAAACTGCCTTTGCTCACTCCGGCCAAACGGCAGATCTCGTCGACCGTCGTTGCGGTGTAGCCGCGGCTGCGGATCGCCCGCAGTGCCGCGTCGAGCAGTTTGGTCCTGACCTCGGACTTCGGTGCCGTTAT
Organism: Vulcanimicrobiota bacterium; assembly: GCA_003161555.1. Taxonomy (GTDB): domain Bacteria; phylum Vulcanimicrobiota; class Vulcanimicrobiia; order Vulcanimicrobiales; family Vulcanimicrobiaceae; genus Vulcanimicrobium; species Vulcanimicrobium vanleeuwenhoeki. Next base: position 6,258 of record PMOG01000080.1, read on the forward strand.
CTCTTTCATACCAACTGGTCGGTATGATAAGGCGGGATTCCCGGTTCGTCAAGGGGTCGGCGGCACCGCCGCCGCCTGGACGCGAGGCGGTAGGGCACGGTCCTCGAGGCTAGCAATGCAGCGCGTATGAGCGAGCATCGCGCCGGGACGCGGGTACTCCAGGCGGGCCGCGGGGCCGCTGATCCCGGAGCGCCCTTCCTGCCTGGCCCGACCTTTGCCGCGCCGTTCCATTTTGCGGGCGACGCGCGCGACGTCGGGTACACCTACGGGCGCTATCACAACCCGACCTGGACCGCGTTCGAGCGGGCACTCGGCGACCTCGAGGGCGGTCCGGCGCTCGTGTTCGCATCGGGGATGGCCGCGGTCAGCGCCGTCTTTGCGATCGCCCTCAAACCGGGTGACGTCCTAGCGATCCCCGACGATTGCTACTACGCCACCCGCGCGCTCGCCGACGACCGCCTGCGCGGCATCGGCATCGAGCTGCGGCCGTTCGCAACCTCGTCGGCAGATTGGAACCGCGTGACGGACGGCGCGAGCCTGGTGTGGCTCGAGACGCCGACCAACCCGGGACTCGACGTCTGCGATATCGCCGCTGCGGCTGCCGCGGCGCACGCGGCGGGGGCGCTGATCGCGGTCGACAACACGACCGCGACCGTCCTCGGTCAGAATCCGCTCGCGCTCGGCGCCGACTTCTCGGTCGCCAGCGACACCAAGGCGCTCACCGGCCACGCCGATTTGGTACTCGGTCACGTTGCGTGCGCCGACGACGCCTGGGCCGTGCGGCTGCGTGCCTACCGTACCCAAACCGGCGCCATTGCCGGCCCGATGGAAGTCTGGCTCGCGCACCGTTCGCTCGCGACGCTCGACGTGCGGCTCGAACGGCAGTGCGGCAACGCACTCGCGATCGCCGCGCTGCTGCAGCAGCATCCGGCGGTCGCCGGCGTGCGCTATCCCGGCCTCCCGAGCGACGCGGCGAACGCGCTTGCGGTACGTCAGATGCAACGCTTCGGTCCGGTGGTCGGCTTCCGCCTCGCGGACCGCGCGCACGCCGATCGTTTCTTCGCCCGCGCCCGGCTGGTCATCGAAGCGACGAGTTTCGGCGGCGTGCATACCTCCGCCGAGCGACGCGCGCGCTGGGGCGGCGATCAGGTCAGCGAAGGGTTCGTTCGGCTCAGCGCCGGCTGCGAAGATCCGGCCGACCTGCTCGAGGACATCGCGCAGGCGCTCGGCTAGCGGCAGCCGGTCGCGACGACGAGGATCTGGCGCGACGCCGAGGCTTCGAGTCGCGCGACCTGCACGCGCGGATCGTCGGCCCGCGGCGCGCCCAACGCATCCTCGTCGATGATGATCCATGGCTGCGCGGTCGGCAGCGAGAGCGGGTTCTGCCGCGCGAGCGGATTGACCGGGCCCGGACGCGGGCTGCTGAACGGGGCCGGCGTATCGAGCACGTGAGGCTGATCCGGCGGAACGAGAGCTCCGGCGCTGTTCGCGCTGCGCATCTGCGAGATCGTCTCGTCGTCGGCGTGCAGCTGCGCGAACCGTTCGCCTTCGATATATCCCGAAACGCTGTTGAGCTTCTGATTTTCAGCGCTGTACAGTTTCTCGAGCGCATCGCGCAGCGCTTGCACGTCGGCGTCGTGCTGGGGTGCGATGCGCGGGTCGCCGAGCGCGTGACGGATCGTTCCGAGGGCGCGCGCCATCACCCCGATCGTGTGATCGAGGCGCTGGATCGCCATCGTCTGAGCGGCGTTCCCGGCATCGCGATTGCCGCCGATGCGGGCATAGTCGCGCAGCTGGCTGCGGGCGGTCGTGAAAGCCGCATCGACATCCATCGCGGCCGTGACCGCCGGTCCGACGAGATCGCGCACGATCGCGCACGGAAGGCGCACCGCGCGCGTCCGTCCGATGATCTCGGGCTGCGGCGTGGCAGCGCCGCTCGCCGGCGCCGACGGCACGGCGCCGGGTGCCGGTAACGCGACCGCAGCAAAAGCGACCAACGCGACGACGAACCCGAAAGTCACGCTCGGACCTGCGTCGTCCACGCCGAGTCCGCCTCCTGTTCTGACGCGTTTACGGTCGCGCGAAGCTCGCGCGCGCAAGGTTCTCTCGACGCCGCAGACAATCGAACGCCATGAGCTCGCAGGAACCGTTCCGGACCTACTCGCCGGTGACGCTGCCCTTGACCGCGCAGCAGCGCGCAGCGATCGCCGCCGCCAAAGGCACGCATCCCGACAACATCGCGAGCGACCTCGAGGTCTTTCTGCAAATGGACGGCACGTTCGACTGCGATCACCCGGTCGCATCGACCTGGGAACTCGACGCCCCCGGTCTGGGTCCGATTCGCGTCACGCTCAATTCAGACTGGACCTACGATCTGGTCTCGCTCGCCGTCTAGTCCCGAGCGCCGTTTGGGCCGGCCGGCAGGCCGTCGCGGATGCGCCATCTGCCGCGCACCATCACGTGACGCGGTGCCGCGCGATCGTCGGCAAACACGTAGCGATCGAGCAGTTCTTCGGGCGGCGCGCCGGCGAGCGGCGGGCGGCGGTCGTCCAGCACGACCAGATCGGCGCGATTCCCCGGCGCGATACTCCCCGCTTGCAGGCCGCAGGCGAGCGCGCCGCCGCGCGCCGCCGTCGCGTACAAGACCTCGCCGCATGATTCGCCGGGGCCGGCGGCGATGATGCGGCGCCGTTCGACCAACCGCTGCACGTACTCGAGCCAGCGCAGTTCCTGCACCGGAGCGATCGTCACGTTGCTGTCGGAGCCGATCCCGAACGTTCCGCCGGCGGAGCGATAACCGGGCAGCGGAAAGATCCCGTCGCCGAGGTTGGCCTCCGTCGTCGGGCACAACCCGGCGACCGCGCCGCACGCCGCGAGAGCGTCGCGTTCGGCAGCGTCGAGATGGGTCGCGTGCACCAGACACCAGCGCGGCCCGAGGCCGTAGTGCTCGAGCAGCCACGCCACCGGGCGCGCGCCCAGAGCCGCTTCGACGGCTTCGACCTCGCGCCGCTGCTCGGCGGCGTGGAGATGGATCGGCACGCCGGGCGGACTGCCGTCGACCAGCTCGCGCAACTGCTCCGGCGTCACGGCCCGTAGTGAATGCGCGCAGGCCCCGATCACGACGTCTGCGTCGCCGGCGGCCTCGTGCCGCAGCGTTGCGGCGATGTCGAGCACGTCATCGGGACCGGCCGCGAACCGCCGCTGTTGCGCACCCAGCGGTGTCCCGTCGACGTCCGCCTGCGCGTACAGCGCCGGCAACAGACAGATCGCGATGCCGGCCTCGCGCGCCGCGTCGAGCAGCGCGCGCGCCATCGCGGCGCGATCGGCGTACCACACGCCGGCCGGATCGCGATGCAGATAGTGGAACTCGGCGACCGCCGTATAGCCCGCCGCGAGCATCGCGCGATAGACGTCCAGCGCGACCGCGCGCAGCGAATCGGGATCGAGCGTCGCGGCCAGACGGTACATCGCTTCCCGCCACGACCAGAAGTCGTCGCCGCTGCGGGAGCGCCGCTCGGCCGAACCGGCCAGTGCGCGCTGGAACGCGTGGGAATGGAGGTTCGGCATCCCGGGCAGCAGCGCACCGCAGCGGTCGTCGGCGGCGTGCGATGCGGCGCCGGGCCGCACGCTGACGATCGTGCCGTCCGGCGAGATCTCGATCGCGACGTGGGGAGCCCAGCCGGTCGGCAGCAGCGCTTCGGCCGCGAAAAGGCGCACCCCGGCAGTTACGACGGCAAACCTCCCCGCGCTTTGCTCCAAGCGGGGACTCCTCCAACCCGAGCCGGAAGCCGTCGCGCGGAGGTACGCGCATGGACTCCGGCCTCGCTGAGCCGATGCCGCCCTTCGACACGCTGTGGGTCAACGCGCAGCTCGCGACGATGGCGCCCGAGCGCGGCCGTTACGGCGCGATCGAGGATGGCGCGCTCGCCGCGAACGGCCACAACATCGCCTGGGTCGGAGCTCGCCGTGAACTGCCGGACGCGCCGGAGCGGCTGGCGCGCACGGTCATCGACGCCGGCGGACGCTGGCTGACGCCCGGACTGATCGACCCGCACACGCACCTGGTGTTCGCCGGCGACCGGCTGGCGGATTTCGAGCGCCGCGTCGCCGGCGAAAGCTACGTCGCGGCGGCCGGCGTCGGTCGCGGCATCACGCACACCGTCGCGCTGACGCGCGCAGCGAGCGACGAGGAACTCCTACGCGCCGCGGCGCGGCGGCTCGCGATCATGATCGCCGCCGGGACGACGACCGTCGAGATCAAATCCGGCTACGGGCTCGAACTCGAGGCCGAGCTGCGCATGCTGCGGGTCGCGCGCGCGCTGGGTCGTGAGAGCGGCATCACCGTGCGCACGACGTTTCTGGGTGCGCACGTCGTGCCGCCGGAGTTCACGGATCGCCGCGCCGACTACGTCGCGCTGGTGTGCGAGACAATGCTGCCGCGCATCGCGGCGGAGGGACTCGCCGATGCGGTCGACGTCTTCTGCGATACGATCGCGTTCTCGCCGGCCGAAACGGCGCGCGTGCTGGAGTCCGCCCAAGCGCTGGGCTTTCCGGTGAAGCTGCACGCCGACCAGATCGACGACACCGGCGCGGCCGCGCTCGCCGCGCGCTACGGCGCACTTTCGGCCGACCACCTCGAACGCACCGGTGAAGACGGCGTTCGCGCGCTGGCGGCGGCGGGTACGGTCGCCGTGCTGCTTCCCGGCGCCTACTATGCGCTGCGCGAAACGGTGCCGCCGCCGATCGCGGCACTGCGCGCGCATGGCGTACCGATGGCGCTGGCCACCGACTGCAATCCTGGGACGTCGCCGATTCTCACCATGACGACCGCCCTCAACCTCGCCTGCGTGCAGTTCGGTCTGAGCCCGGAGGAAGCGCTGGCGGGCGCGACGCGCCACGCCGCCCGCGCGCTCGGACTCGACGACCGCGGCGTGCTGCGCGCCGGTGCGCGCTGCGATCTCGCGCTGTGGGATGTCGCGTCCCCCGCCGAACTGTCGTATTGGCTCGGCGCGAGCCCGTGTGCCGGCGTCATCGCCGGCGGTATCCCGTGGGAAATCAGGCCGGCTTCAGCACCCGGGTGAAGACGGCCAGCGTTTCTTCCCACGCGATGCGTGCGGCTTCCGGACGATAATTCTCGCGGTCGTGCGACGCGAACGCGTGCCCGGCGCTTGCGAAGACGCGAATCGCGTAGTTCTTCTTCTCGCGCGAGAGCGCGTCGCAGAGCCGCGCGTGTTCGTCCGGTTCGATCGAGGGGTCGTCGGCGCCGTACATCAGCCACAGTTCGCCGCGCAGTTCCGGGACGCGCTGCAGCAGCGGCGGGAAGAGCTTCTGCTCGCGCGGGGCGATGCTGCCGCCGTAGAACGAGACCGCGGCGCCGATCGCTTCGGCGCGCGCCGTCGCGGTGAGAAATGCGAGCCGGCCGCCCATGCAGAAACCGACTGCGCCCAGCGGACCCCTCGCAATTTCCGGGCGCGTGCCCAAATACGCGATGGCGGCATCGACGTCGTGCAGCAGCCCCTCGTCGGTGAGGCTCTTCAGCCGCGCGTACACGGGCTCCATATCGCCGTACCCGAAGGTCTCGCCCGCAAAGAGATCCGGTGCGAGCGCCGCAAACCCGTGCTCGGCCAGACGCACGGTTTCGCTTTGGACGTAGTCGTTCACACCGAACGCTTCCTGATAGACGAGCACGGCCGGGAATGGACCGGCGCCCGCGGGCAGCGCGTAAAATCCGCGCACGCCGTCCGCGAGCGGAACGAATTCGGCGCGTGCCACGCGCGATGAGGTTGACGTCATGTCGGCCCCTCTACGCGCCTTCGGTGACCGAACCTGCCGCGCGCGCCCGGCGCTAGCTCACGGCCACCAGACACCGGCTTCGGATGTGGTCGTCGGGAACAGTTCGGCCAGCGGCGCGGTGAACGCGCCCGCCCGCACCAGTTCCGCGACCCGTTCGATCTCCGGGGACAGGTAGCGGTCGCCGCTCGACACGCCCTCGGGAGCCACCAGCGTCAGCGCGTGTTCGAGCGGCGCGGAGGTGCGGAGCGGCCGCCGAAACGCGATGCCGCGCGTCGCCGCCAGCAGTTCGATCGCGACGATGTTGGCGGCGTTGCGCAGCATGTCGTCGAGCCGCCGCGCGCCGTGGGTCGCCATACTGACGTGGTCTTCCTGGCCGGCCGAGGTCGGGATGCTGTCGACGCTGGCGGGATGCGCCAAGATCTTGTTCTCGGCGGCGAGCGCGGCGGCGGTGACTTGCGCGATCATGTAGCCCGATTCCAAACCGGGATCGGTCGCCAGAAATGCCGGCAGCTGGCTGAAGATCGGATCGACCAAGAGCGCCGTGCGCCGCTCGCTCAAATTTCCGATCTCGGCGATCGCGACGGCCAGCGCGTCGGCGACGAAGGCGACCGGTTCGGCGTGGAAGTTTCCGCCCGAGATGACGTCGCCCCCATCCCCATCCGGAAACACGAGCGGATTATCGGAGACGGCATTGGCTTCGTCGACCAGGATCGATGCGCTCTCACGCAAGGTCCGTAGGCACGCGCCCAGGACCTGCGGAATGCAGCGCAGGCTGTACGGATCTTGCACGCGGCCGCAGTCGCGATGCGATTCGTTGATGTCGCTCCCGGCCAACAGGCCGCGCAGCGCCGCCGCGACGTCGATCTGCGAGGCGTGTCCGCGCACGGCGTGGATGCGCGGGTCGAACGGCGTCACGCTGCCCAACGCAGCTTCGACCGTCAGCGCCCCGGCTACGGCCGAAGCCGCCATCACGTCCTCGGCGCCGATGAGCCCGTGCAGCGCCAGTGCGGTCGAGACTTGGGTTCCGTTGAGCAGCGCCAGCCCTTCCTTCGCGCGCAATTCGAGCAGCGCGATCCCGGCCGCCGGAAGCGCGTCGCAGGCCGGCAGCCGGCGGCCGTCGACCACGACGTCGCCGACACCGATCAGCGCGGCCGCCAAATGCGCGAGCGGGGCGAGATCGCCCGAAGCGCCGACCGAGCCTTGACTCGGAATCGCCGGCAGCACGTCGCGTTCGAGTACCGCGAGCAGCGTTTCGATCACGCTCCAGCGGATGCCGGAGTAGCCGCGCGCGAGCGAGTTCACCTTGAGCGCGATGACCAGCCGCACGGCCGGACGCGCGAGCAGCGGACCGACGCCGCAGGCATGCGAGATGACCAGGTTCTTCTGCAGCATGGCCAGGCTCTCGCGCGGGATGCGCGTCTGCGCCAGTTTTCCGAACCCGGTATTGACGCCGTAGACGCTGACGTCGCGCTCCGCGATCGCGGCGACGACGGACGCTGCACGGTCGACCGCAGCACGTGCGCCTGCATCGATCGCAACCGGCGCGTCGGCCCGCAGGATCGCGCGCGCTTCAGGGCCCGTCAGCGCTCCCGGCCGCAGCAGTACCTCCGCGCCCGGGGGAGTTCCGGCGCTCACGCCGGGTGCATCGGAAGCCGCAAGCCCCGTTCGCGCGCGACCCGCAGCGCGTCGTCATAGCCGGCATCGGCGTGGCGCGCGACGCCGCTGGCGGGATCGTTCCACAGCACCCGCGCGATGCGCTTGGCCGCGGCCTCGGTGCCGTCCGCAACGATGACGACGCCGGCATGCTGCGAGAAACCCATGCCTACGCCGCCGCCGTGGTGAATCGAAACCCACGTGGCGCCGCCGGCGACGTTGAGCATCGCGTTGAGCAACGGCCAATCGCTGACCGCATCGGAACCGTCGCGCATCGCTTCCGTCTCGCGATTGGGACTCGCGACCGAGCCGCTGTCGAGATGGTCGCGCCCGATCACGATCGGCGCCTTGAGTTCCCCGCGCGCGACCATGTCGTTGAAGGCCAGCCCGACGCGGTCACGGTCGCCCAAACCGATCCAGCAGATGCGCGCCGGCAAGCCTTGGAATGCGATCCGTTCCCGGGCCAAGTCCAGCCAGCGGTGCAGGTTGGCATCGTCGGGCAGCAGTTCTTTGACCTTCGCATCGGTCTTCGCGATGTCGTCGGGATCGCCCGAGAGCGCGACCCAGCGGAAGGGGCCGATCCCGCGGCAGAACAGCGGGCGAATGTACGCCGGCACGAAGCCGGGGAACGCGAACGCATCGCTCAGTCCGGCGTCGAACGCCATCTGCCGGATGTTGTTGCCGTAGTCGAACGTCGGGATCCCGCGGCGATGGAAGGCCAGCATCGCCTCGACGTGCGTCACCATCGAGCGCTGCGCGGCAGCGGTAACCGCGCCCGGATCGGTGTCGCGTTTGCGGCGCCATTCCTCCAGCGTCCAGCCGGCCGGGAGATACCCGTTGAGCGGATCGTGGGCCGACGTCTGATCGGTGACGGCATCCGGACGGATGCCGCGGCGCACGAGCTCGGGCAGCATGTCGGCCGCGTTTCCGAGCACGCCGATCGAGACCGGAACCTTCGTGCGCTGCGCTTCCTCGATCCACGCCAGCGCCTGCTCGAGGTCCTCCGCACGGCGGTCGAGATAACGCGTCTGCAAACGCTTTTCGATGCGCGTCGGATCGCATTCGATCGCCAGCAGCGAGGCGCCGGCCATCGTCGCGGCCAGCGGCTGCGCGCC
>PMOG01000003.1 GCA_003161555.1 Vulcanimicrobiota bacterium
ATCAAGATCGGCTTCCTGTATCCAATCACGGGCGTCTTCGCTGCCCCCGGCAGGTACATGCAGGACGGGTTGGAGCTCTATCTCAAGCAGCACAACGGGATGCTGGGCGGGTTCAAGGTCGACGTCGATATCGCCGACTCGCAGGGGAATCCCCAAGTCGGCTTGACCCAGTTGCGCAAACTGGTCGAACAAGATCACGTCGACATCGTATTCGGGCCCCTTTCGGCGGCAGTCGGCGCGGCGATCGCGCCGTACATTGCGGAACACAAGATCGCGGCGCTGTTCCCGATCGTCTCCGTCGACGACCTCTCCCAGCGCACGCCGAACGAGTACATCGTGCGCACCGGCTGGACGAGCAGCCAACCGACGCACGTCCTGGGCGACTATGCCTATCGGGACCTCAAGTACCGCAAGGTCGCGACGATCGCGTACGACTTCAACTTCGGCTGGGAGAGCATCGGCGGCTTCGTCGACACCTTTCAACGCGACGGCGGCAAGGTCGTCAAACAGATCTGGACGCCGATCGTCACCCCTGACTACTCCCCGTTCCTTTCGGTCATCCCCCGCGACGTGGACGCGGTCGTGTGCAGTTTCTCGGGCGCAGCGGCCGTCAATTTCATCAAGCAGTATCGCTCCTTTGGCCTGAAGATGCCGCTGCTGTGCCAAGGGAACGCCACCGATGAGAGCACGCTCGAGGACACCGGTCCGGACGCGCTCGGCATCGTGACCGCGCTGCAGTACAGCGCGTCGCTCAAATCGCCGGCCAACGAAGCGTTCGTCGCGGCGTATACCAAAGCATACGGCCACGTGCCGTCGTACTACGCCGACGGCACCTACGTCGGCGCGCAGTATCTCGACCGCGCGCTCGCGGCGACGAAAGGGAATACCGCGGATGCGCTCGCCTTCGCCAAGGCCATGCGCTCGGTGACCGTCGACGCTCCGCGCGGCCCGCTCAAACTCGACGACCACGGGGGGCCGGTGCAGAACATCTACATTCGCCGGGTCGAATCGCAGGCCGGGCACCTGGTGAACGCCGTGATCCGCACCTACCCGAACGTGTCGCAATTCTGGACCTACGACGTCAAGGAGTACTTGAGCCGGCCGGCCTACACGCGCGCCTACCCCGTCTGCAACGCGTGCGGCTGACCGCGATGTTCGCCGTTAGTGGACGGCGATGCCGATCGGATTGCTGAGCCGTGCGTCGAATCCGAAGATCTCTTGGAGGGGCGTCTCGTTCAGCGTCCCGCTCGGATTCGCCGCGTAGACGGTGATGCTCGGATAGGCGGTGTTCGTCACGTAGATCGCCCCGCTCGCGTCGAGGGCAATGCCCCCTCCCCCCGTTCGTCGAGTTGGGTGTTGCTCCCGACGGGTTGTGGATACCGTCGATCTCTTGGAAGGGAAAAACGTGACCTCGTTCTCGGTTGAGTATGACGGTGATCGGCGGGGTTATCGGGCAGTCGATCTTGCATGAAAAGGCTCGAGAGACGAAACGGCCCGCTCTAAGGGAAGAGCGGGCCATTTCGTCAGAGCTTCGCGGGAGTTATTATGCGCAGAACATGTCCCAGCCGACCCCCAGCGAGGCCGACTGGTTGTTCGAGTCAGTCACTGTGATCGTCGTTGGAGTTGGCATCGAGCCGAAGCCCGCTTGCGAAGTCAAGGTGAACCCACCGGTGCTCGTGGTCGGCGAAACGGTCACCTCACTTGGATTTTGACTGACGGCCGTGAAGTTCCCCGAGTAACCGCTTTCCATCACCGTGAACGGCACAGGGAATGGCCCTGGACACATTCCACCTGGGGCCGGACCTGGGGCCGGAAACGAAACGCTCGGCAAGCTGAAGGTGATTGGGGCCGGTGAGCCCGTCGGCGTTGCCGTGCCCGTGGGCGTCGCGGTCGGCGTTGCCGTGGGCGTCGCGGTCGGCGTCGACGTCGGCGTCGCGGTTGCCGTCGCGGTCGGTGTAGGCGTCGGCGTCGCGGTTGCCGTCGCGGTCGGAGTTGCCGTTGCCGTTGCCGTCGCGCTGGCGGTGGCGGTGGCGGTGGCGGTCGGCGACGAGTTCGGCGTTCCGGACGGGCTGGCCGTCGGAGCTGGCGTCGTGCGCGGGACCGAGTTCCCCGATCCTCCGCTGCCCGAGCACGCGACGACGAACGCCGCACAAGACAAGAACATGACGGCGGTCAAAGACCGAAAGGTTTTCGTCATTAGGGGAACGTGTGGCAGGCGCATAGCGATCTACCTCTGGGCGGACGAACGTGTCGGGCCGAGCGCAAATCCACGCGCAGACGGCACCCTCGGTGGAGGGCTACCGAAACGGTATCCCCCAGCGCCATCGCTCACCATGGGGGGCACCCTACCTCGGCCCCCCATTCCGCAGGAGTACGGCGACGGCTATCGTTGGCGAGTGCTCATCCCCGAAGCGGTGCGGGCTACCGTCCTCGGCCGAATCCGGCTCATGAGTCGCTTCGAGCGCGGGGTCGTGATGCGGGCCTCGGTGATCGGACGGCGCTTCCACGTCGCCGTACTGACCGCGACCGCGAGGATTCCGGAGGCGGGCGTGCGCGCCGCACTCGACCGCGCCTGTGCGTTGCAGCTGATCGTCGAAGACGATCCGGCGCGCGAGAGCTACGCATTCCGGCACGCGCTGACCCGCGACGTCATCTACGAAGAGCTCATGAACGGCCGGGTCCGCCCGCTGCACCGCCGGATCGCGCAGGTGCTCGAACGGATGCTCTCCAGCGGTGACGCGCCGCTCGATGACCTCGCCTATCACGCCTGGGCCGCCGGCGATGTCAGGCGCGGACTGCGGTACAACGAACTCGCCGGCGACCGGGCGGCCGCGGTGCACGCGCGGGACGACGCGCGGACGTATTACGCCCGGGCTCGCGGCTTGGTGCCGGTCGACTCCGGTGCGTACGCCCGGCTGGAACAGAAGCTGCGTACGGTCGCACCGGTCGAAAGCGAGCCTCCGCCCTAGGCGCGCCCGCTGGACGAGGCGAAACCCGTCGCTGCCGTGATCGTGCGCCCGGTGCTCTGCCGCCCCTTTATCGGCCGGCGTGAGGAACTTGCGTACCTGCGCGAGCGACGGCTCGAGGCGGGGTCTTCTCACGGCGGCCTGGTGCTGATCGCGGGCGACGCCGGTGTGGGCAAGTCGCGGCTGATCGCGGAGTTCTGCGGCTCGCTGGCGTACTCGCGTTGGCGCATGGGGCACGGTCCGTGCCTGGAGGATGCGCGCCGCCCGTACGGTCCGATTCTGGACGTGCTCGCGCGATTCGATCCCGCCGGCTCGGAGCTGGCTCCCGCCGCGACCAAAGCGGAGCAGTTCGACGCCATCCTCGATCGGTTGGTGTCGATCGCGGCGCGGACCGCTCTGCTCGTGGTTATCGAGGATCTGCACTGGGCCGATGCCGCGACCCTCGATCTGCTCGCCTACCTGGGGACGAAAGTGCACCGGCTGCGGGTGCTCATTCTGGCCTCGTTCCGTCCCGACGAACTCCACCCCGAGCATCCGGCGATCGGCGGCGTCGCGAAGCTCGCCCGCAGCGCCCGCGCAGGCCGCATCGATCTCGCGCCGCTGGCCGGTGTCGAGCTGCGCACGTTCATCGACGAGGCGCTCGACGGCGTCGTCCTACCCGACGAAACACGGCGCGCCATCGCGCAGGCCGGTGACGGCAACCCATTCTTCACCGAAGAGCTCCTCAAGAGCGCCGTCGAGCGCAACGCCGCGCGCTCCGACGAGCGCGGGCGGCGCGATCTTCCGTTGACGGTGCGCGCCACGCTGCTCGAGCGCCTGCGGCCGTTCGACGAAGCCGAGCGCCGCATCGTGCGGCAGGCCGCGGTGATCGGACGTACCTTCGGGCTGGAACTGCTCGCGGCGACGCTCGAGGTCGATCCACCTGAACTGCTGCCGGCGCTCCGCCGCGCACGCGACTTTCAACTCGTCGAAGAACTGACGCCGGCGATGTTCCGTTTTCGCCACGGTCTCACCCGGGACGCGATCTACAGCGAGTTCCTCGGCGCCGAATTGCAGCCGTTGCACCGCAGCATCGCGCTTGCCCTCGAGGCCGCACCGGACGACGAACGATCGCTCCAAGCACTTGCCTATCACTGGTGGGCGGCCGGCGCCGGAGAGCGCAGCGCTCGCTACAACCAACTCGCGGGCGATGACGCCGGGCGCGTTCACGCCCACGAAGATGCGATCGCCTTTTATCAACGCGCGCTCGAAGCGGAGGCAATCGATCCGCTCGTCCGCGGTACGATCTTGGAGAAGATCGCTGACCGGCGTGTCGCGCTCAACTCAACTGAGGAAGGGCACCGCACCTACGCCGCCGCGGCGGATGCCTTTCGCGATGCGGGAGTTTACGAGCGCGAGGCGGCCTGTCGCGTGCGCGCGGCGATCACCGGCTACACGCTCAAGCTCTCGGCGCCGACCGGTCCGCTCGAGGAGATGTTGACGCGGCTCGACCCCGGAGAATACTTGGCCGCGAGCCGCGTCCATCTCGGGCTCGCATGGCTCTCCGCGACGGGCTGGTTCCCGACTCAGGCTGCGCATCATTTGGGGCAGGTCGACGCGCGCGCGATGGCGGCTGCCCCCGACATCCGGCTCCGGTTTCACAACGTGTCGGCCTGGGTTGCGATGACGCTTGGCGACCTCAATGCCTTTCGCCGCGAGCACCGGGCTTGGGTCGAGGCGGCGCAAGCGATGGGTTCGGGCGCCGCGATCGCGTCGGCGCACTACAACGGCGCGATGTGTTTTTCGTTCTTCGGCTTGCACAACGAGGCGCTGGAGAACGTCGGTCGGGCGCTTGGCATCGCGCGCGACCAGCGAAGCCGGCACGGCGAGGCGGCGGCCCACGCGATCTCCGCGATGTGTCACGTCATGCGCGGCGATCTCGACCGCGCGCGGGCGGCCCTCGAAGCGGTACCCGTGACGACGGAAAGCCAAGTCACCGCTGCGATCGCGGCCGCGTGGGGGACCATCACCGGCACGTATCTCGACGACCAGAAACTGATCGCCAAATGGTTCGACGGGTTCGAAACCGTCGTTTCTGCGGCGTTCGAGACGGAGTGCGCGGCCGGATTCGCCGAGGTACTCTCGCGCCGCGGCCGCCACCGCGAGGCTGCCGCGCTGCTGCACCGGGCGATCCCCGAGTGCGAGTTTCCGCGCGGTATGATGTTCACGTTTCTCGCGGCGGGCCGGTACGGCGACCCCCGCGACCGCGCGCGCGCCCGCGAGTATCTGGTGCGTGCGGCCGAGGCCCCCATCGAGGTCGTCGAGCGCCACGCGCTGCGTCTGTTCGATGCGGTCGCGTGCTGGCGCGAAGGGCGCTCGGCGGAAGCGACCGCGCTGGCCCGCGAAGCCGCCGACGGGTTCCGACGCCTCCGTTTTCCGCTCCTCGAAGCCGCCGCGCTCGAAACGGCCGGCGAACCCGAAGCGGCGCTCGCGATCTACCGCCGCTGCGGCGCCGCGTACGATGTGCGCCGGCTCGAGAGCGAACGATCGCCGGCGCCTGTGCGCGCGGCGCAAGAGGCCGTGAGCGAGGCAGTCGAGCTCTCGGCGCGCGAACGCGAGATCGCGACGCTGGCGGCCGCCGGGCAGTCGAACTTGGAGATCGCGCGCGCGCTGTCGATCAGCTATAAGACGGTCGAGAAACACCTGGGCTCCGCCTACCAAAAACTCGGCGTCTCCTCGCGCACGCAACTGGCGCCGCACGTCACCGCCGGTCGCTGACGCCGTCGCGGGTTCTCGAAGTGGCACGAACGTCAAACGGCGAAGACACGCGCATGGCCGCACCCGTGTGGGCTCCCGACATCGCAATCGACGCCGAACTGGCATCGAGGCTCATTTCCGCGCAGTTCCCGGCACTCGATGCGCGGAGCGTCGAGCCGTTTGCGGTCGGCTGGGACAATGCGGCCTTTCTCGTCGACGGCAAGACCGTCTTTCGGTTCCCGCGCCGCGAGCTGGTCGCGGACCTCATCGAACGCGAGATCGCTCTTCTTCCGCAGCTCGCGCCGCGGCTTCCGGCACGAATCTCGACACCGACCTTCATCGGCGCCGACAGCACCGACTACCCGTGGTCGTTTGCAGGCTACCCGCTGATCGCGGGGCGGAGTGCCGGCTCGCGGGCGCTCACCGATGACGAGCGGGTCGATCTCGCACAACCGCTGGCCCGCTTCTTGCGAGCGCTGCATACGATCGACCCGACACCTTTCGTGGCGATGGGCCTGCCGCCCGACGAACTCAAACGGTTCGATCACGACCTGTGCCTGCGCCGAACCGACGAACGGCTGCCGACGCTGAGCGCCGCCGGCCACGGTGACGACCTCGAGGAGTTTACGGCCTGGCTTCGGGCCCATCGCCCGTCCCCGCTCGAGGGCAGCAAACGACGCATCGTGCACGGTGACTTTTATCCGCGCCACATCGTGCTCGAAGCGGATGCACGAATCGCCGGCGTGATCGACTGGGGTGACATCCATCTCGGCGATCCGGCGATCGATCTCGCGATCGCCCACCTGATGCTGCCCTCGACCGCGCACCAAACCTTCCGCAACGCCTATGGGCTGATCGACGAGCGTACCTGGACGATGGCGCGCTATCGCGCGGTCTACATGGCGATACTCGTGCTGGATTACGGCCTCCGCGAGAGCGACGACGAGATGGTTGACATCGGCTCGACCGCGCTGCGTCTCATGCGCGACCACGTCGCCTGACGTCCGTTTATCGATCACGAGGCAGTATGCCGGTGGTAAAGCGCAGCCGCTACCCGTATACCGAGACGATATCGCGCTTGGTGAAGACGATCACCGACGGCGGCAACACGATCTTCGCCGTGATCGACCAGGCCGCGGCAGCGCGAACCGCCGGCCTGACGTTACGGCCGACGACGCTGATCGTCTTCGGCAATCCCAAGGGCGGAACGCTCCTGATGGATGCGTTCCCGCCGATCGCTCTCGATCTTCCGCTCAAACTGCTGGTCTGGCAAGACGGTGACTCGGTCAGCGTTGCCTACACGCCTGCGGACGAGATCGCAGCCCGCTATGACGTGACCGGCAAAGACGCCCTCGTCACAACGATGGATGCCGCGCTCAGCGCGCTCTCCGATTCGGTCGGATCTGCGTGATCCTGCGCCTTCGCCGAGTCTCGCGCGCCGTGTTCGTTGCCGGCCTGGTCCTGTTCTGCTGCCGGCCGGTCCTTGCGGCCCCCGCAATGGTGCTCGCGACGACGACGAGCACGCAAGACACCGGGCTGCTCGACGTGCTCGTGCCGGCCTTCGAGAAGGCATCGGGGTACAACGTTAAAACGATCGCCGTCGGAACCGGCGCCGCGCTCGCAATGGGCGACCGAGGAGACGCGGACGTGCTCTTGGTGCACGCTCCGGCGGCGGAGGAACTCTATATGGCGAAGGGCCGCGGACTTTCACGCGCCCGCGTCATGCATAACAGTTTCATCGTGGTAGGCCCCGTTGCGGACCCCGCCCGCGTGCGCGGTGCCCCGACGGCGCAAGACGCCTTCGCCCGCATCGCACGCGCCCAGGCGCCATTCGTTTCGCGCGCCGACGATTCCGGTACGAACATCAAAGAGCTCGCACTGTGGAAGGCCGCGGCGATCGCACCGTCGGGTTCGTGGTACATCAAGACCGGAAGCGGAATGGCGGACACGCTGCACGTCGCTTCTCAAAAAGCCGCCTACACGCTGGCCGACAACGGTACCTACCTCTCGCAACGCGCCACCCTTGCGCTCGTCCCGCTGGTGCTCGACGCGAAGGACCTGCTCAACATCTATCACGTGATCGTCGTGAAACCGTTGCCGGGGCACATCTCGAACCAGCCCGCTGCCGAAGCTTTTGCCGCCTTCGTCACGTCGCCCGACGGCCAGCGCCTCATTGCGGCCTACGGGACCGAACGATTCGGACGGCCACTGTTCATCGCCGACGCCGGGAAGGGCGATTGAACTGAGCGCGATCGCGGCCCTCTCCGTTGCCGTCTCCGGTCTCGCGACGCTGATCGCCGGCCTCTTTGCGATCCCCGCGGCGTTGTGGATCGTTCACGGGCGTTCACGCTTGCGCGGCGTGCTGCTCGCGCTCTTCGCGGCCGGACTCGGACTGCCGCCGGTCGCCGTCGGACTCGCGATCGCCTATGCCTTCTGGCGCAGCGGCCCGCTCGGGTTTTTCGACCTGCTGTACACGCCGTGGGCGATGGGCATTGCACAGACCATCATCATCGTTCCGCTCGTCGGCACGCTCGCGGTCGTCGCGCTGCGGGGCGGTGACCCGACGTTGCCGATGCAGTTGCGCGGCCTCGGCATTCCATGGCGAAGCCGTCTCTGGCTGCTCGCGCGCGAGGTCGCCCCGGGGCTTGCTGCCGCGCTGCTGGCCGGCTTCGGGCGGGCGATCGCCGAGGTCGGCGCCGCGCAGATGACCGGCGGGAACATCGAAGGAGCGACGCGCGTCTTGACGACGGCGACCATGCTGGCGGTCGGGAAGGGCGAGTTCGCCGACGCGTTCGCGTACGTCGCCGTGCTGCTCGGCATCGTCGCCGTCGCGACCGGCGCGGCGCTGGCGCTCCAACGACGATGGGCGTGACGGCGCGCGACCTCTTCGTGCGGCGCGGCGCGTTTACGCTGAGCGTCGCGGGCTTTGCGGCGGGGTCGAGCGGCACGGCGGTACTCGGTCCGAACGGAGCCGGCAAGACAACGCTCTTGCTCGCGCTGCAGGGTTTACTCGCGGCCGAAGGCGCGGTCGAACGACCGGTGCGAAGCGCGGCCGTGTTCGCCCGTCCCGCAGTCCTGCGCGGAAGCGCGCTCTGGAACGTAGCTGTCATCGTGGAATCGACGCTAGGAATCGGCTGGGATCAGGCTTGCGAACGCGCGCGCCGGATGCTTCACGAGGTCGGACTCTCCACCCGCGCCGACGCTGACGCGCGCACGCTCTCGACCGGCGAACGGCAGCGGCTCGCGCTCGCGCGTGCGGTCGCCATCGAGCCTGCGGTGCTCTTTCTGGATGAGGCGTTCGCGAACATCGATGCCGATGCGCGGCCTGCGCTCCGCTCGTTCGTCACGGACTACTGCGCCCGTTCATCTTGCGATGTGGTGGTGGCCACGTCATCGCTCGCCGACGCGTTCGCGCTGTGCTCCGTGGCACTTGTCCTCGACGGCGGCACCGTTACGTACGAGGGTTCGACGCAGGATTTGCAGCACGCGACTGGACCCTTCGTTCGGGCACTGTTCGAAGACGCGGCCCTGACCGGAGGGGCCGCGTCTGCTACGGCCCCGTGATCGTCGCGATCTGACGGCGCAGCCCAGAGCGACGTTAGCGCCGCAGCCGCAATCGTAACGACGAACCGGCCGCGCTCGTCACCCTCCGGGTGTGACGCTTACGACGCAGGTTGGATTGTTGTCGGTCGTTATGATGATCGGCAATGCAGCCGTCATCGAGATCACGATCGCGCCGTGCGTATCAACCGTATAGGTGAACGTGCTACGGTCGCAATTCGCCGTCTGCGTTAACTTGAAGTTGGCGGCCGGCGTGAAGTGAACCGTTACCGATACGGGATAGTTGAAAGCGCAATAGGTGCCGCCCCAGATGTTGCCCCACGCTCCGCCTTCCTGCGCGCACTGCGACTGGGTGACGAGGCCGTCCCAATCCGCGACGCCGTACGAGAACGCCGAGACCTGCTGGTTCGGCGGCAAATACAGACACGCTGACGCCTGAGCGGCCGAACAAAACGCCTTCATATCCGCCGGTGCCGAGGCGTATTGCGATGATGGCTCGACGTAGGGTTGCGGCACGATTTGAATATTACTGGGATTGATCGCTCCCGCCGTCCGGTTCACGACCGTGTGCGTCGTGCCCCCGCCGACGGTAGTCGTCGTTGCGCCGCCGACGCGAGGCGCCACGCCGCCGTGAATGGTCGACGTCAATTTTCCGTGCATCGCGGATCCGAGCGAGCCGGCGCGGAGCAGCGCGGCTTCGCGCGCACGATGCGCGGCACGCAGCTGTCCCAACGTGACAGTTCTTGGCCCAAGCACCACCGGCGTCGAGTCGGGCGCATTGGTCAATCGATCGGCCGGGGAGAGTTTCGCAAAAGGTACGGCCGTCGCGGCTAGCGCCATCGCCGATCCGCCAAGCACGACCGCAACGGCGGCGGCCAAGAGCAGGGAGGGTACCCGACCAGTCTTAAGGCTGCTGTTCATGGCCCGAACGTAATCCAGCGTACGGCCCGAGTCAAGCAAGACGGCGACGGCGTGCGATAGCGCCCCGAACAAGAATTGTGCGGTTTAGCGAAGCGGGCAGGCGCCCGGCACGGGGCGCGGAACGACACCGCCTCCGTCGGCGCTTGGAGGTTCTTATGCGTGCTTCTGTTCTCTTCGCGGTCGTGACCCCGTGGTTGTGCGGAGCCCTGCTCGCCGGGTGCGATGGTGGGTCGGTCAGCACGCACGCCGCGCGAGCGGTCCCCGCGGCGGGATCGCAAGCCGTCGCCCTCGGGGTTCGGGGCGGCGGGCGCAAGCCGGATAGCGTGCCGAGTTGCATCGGGCTCGGGACCGGTTCGTTCGTCGGCGGTGGATTCGAGAACGTCGCGGACGGCGCGTACTCCGGCGTCCTCGAAGGTAACTCGAACGAGGTCTGCGACGAAGAGAGCGCGGTCGCCGGCGGCTATTACAACTTCATCTCGAGCGGGGCGAACACGTCGTACTACTCCTTCATCGGATCGGGCTACGACAACTCGATCAGCGGAAACGGCTACCAGTCCGTCATCGGCGGCGGCAACGTCAACGCCCTCACAGCGCCGAACAGCGTGATCGGCGGCGGCAACGAGAATACGCTCAGCGGCTCGGATGCCGTGATCGCCGGCGGCAGCCAGAACAGCATCAGCTCAACCGGCTCGTACGGCTCGATTACGGGCGGCAGCGGGAACACGAACGCCGGCCAAGCCGCGGTCGTGGGCGGCAACAACGACAGCATTACCTCCGCCGGCACGTACTCGACGATCGGCGGGGGCAACGGTAATTCCATCTCCGGCCGCGCCGCGGTCATCGCGGGCGGCGCCTTTAGCGTTGCGGGCGGTCAATGGGCGACGATCCCCGGGGGACTCGCGAACACCGCCAACGGTGAATTGAGCTTTGCCGCAGGCTACAGTTCGAATGCAGCCCATGCCGGCGCGTTCGTCTGGAGCGACACCGCGAACGGCGCGACGCAGCTCAGCTCGACGGCTCCGAACCAGTTTCAAGCGCGCGCCACCGGCGGCTTCATGTTGTGGACAAACGCGTCGAACACGGTCGGCGCGACGCTGGCCAGCGGCTCGGGTACCTGGGCCTCCGCGAGCGACCGGTCGATGAAGACGGACGTCGCGCAGCTCGACGAAGCGAAGGTGCTCGACGAGGTCGCGAAATTGCCGATCACGAGTTGGAGCTATATCACCGAGCGCGGCGTCCGTCACGTCGGCCCGATGGCCCAGGACTTCTACGCGGCGTTCCGCGTCGGCGCGGACGACCGCCACATCACGTCGATCGACGAAGACGGCGTCGCGCTCGCGGCGATCAAGGCGCTGCACGCCGAGAACGCCTCGCTGCGCACGAGGCTGGCCGCGGTCACGGACTCCCAATCGACGATGGAGCGCGAGCTGCGTCAGATGAGGCAAGAGCTCGAGGCGCTACGCGCGGAGCGGTAAGCCGGCGCGTTAGGAAGCGAGTCTCCCAACGTACCTTTCCGACTGTAAGAGTCGCCGGCCGGGGCGGTTCCGGGTCGAGAGGTAGGGATATCCCCACTTTGCTCATGCGGTTCTGCCTGGTACGACTGGGTCGCTCGGCTTGGAGGAGGTTTGATGGGTTACCGTGGCTGGGGTATTGCGCTCGCGGCGTTCGCCGTCGTGCTTTCGGCGTGTTCGGGGAGTCGTTCGATCCCCGTCGGCTCTCACGGTGGCGTTACGCCGTCCCCGAGTTCCCTGGGTTCGGCGAGTGCCGCGGCCGTTGCGACGGCGCTAGCGAGCGTCGAGGCGTACTATCAGACCCTTCCCGGAACCGACCCGATGTCGGACGTCGCGAACGTCGCCGCACACATGGTCAGCTCGGGCGCATTCGCATCGGCGACGGCGGGACCGGGCGCCATTTCGGCCACGCTCAGCGACGGGACGCCCGTCATCGTCTTCACGGATCGCGTCGCCGACCTGCTGGCGCCGAGCGTCACCCGCCGGCGCAATGGCGTTGTTATCGGTTCGCCGCCCGGCTCCAGCATCGGGCCGGCGACGCAGCATGAGGTGCTGTTCCTGGTCAACGAGCTGGACTCGGCGGCGTTCACGCCGGCGAACCAGCAACAGTTCGGTCAGGCCTTCAGCAACCGCGGCTTTCAAAGTACCGGGGCGCAAGTCGACGTCGCGGCCGTCACGCTCGAAAACATCGTCGCCCTCGGCAGCACGCACCCGCTCGATTTTCTCGACATCGCAACGCACGGAGCCGTGGTCACGCTCAAACCGGGCGGCCCGCAGTTCTACATCAACATCTCGAATACGCCCGTCACCGATGCCTCGCGGATGCAGTACGCGAGCGACCTTGCCGCCGGACGTCTGACCTACGCGTTCGTGCTCCAAAAAGATAAGAACATATCCACCTTTACGACCTTCGCATTCACGCCGGCATTTCTGGTCGAACATGCAACATTCAATCCCGGCGCGATCGTCGACAACGAGTCGTGCTTCGGACAGAGTCCGCTGATCGCGACGTCGGTCGAGACGGCATTCCAACTGGCCGGAGCCGGGCAGTATCTCGGCTGGACGAAACCCGTGGCCGGAAACTCGGCCGATCAAACGGACGCGTTTATTTTCGACCGTATGCTCGGCGAGCAGAGCCCGTCGCAGACCGGCATGGATCAGTTTGTCGCGCAACGCACGCCGCCGCAACGCCCGTTTGCGCTGCCGTTCATCGAAGCGGTCATGCAGACCGAGGACCGCAGCTTGGGGATCAGCGTCGGCACGGAGACCTACGCGCAAGATGCGTACGCCACCAATTACGTCTATCCGCCGTCTTCGGATGGCATCTACTCGCGCTTTATCGTTTCTGATTTCGGCTCGTCGAGCATCCCGAATCTGCCGATCGAATACGGCCTTCCCTCGATTCGGTTCGTCGATGTCGACGAGCGGCCGCAGGCCGTCATGGGCATCCACGGAACCTTTCCGAACGGCCAGGGCAGCGTTACGGTCACGAATGCATCGGGAACCTACCCGGCCCCGGTTGCCACGTGGGAACCCGAAGAAGTGCTCGTGCAGATTCCGAACGAGGGCGCGGGCGCGTCAGGGCTCGTGACCGTGTATACGGGGCCTAACGCAACCGGCGTCGCGAGCAACGCCGTACCGCTCACACAATGGAGCGGGACCGCGACGTTCACCGACAGCGAGTCGATCACCGACCTCGACGGCGCCGTCGGCTCGGGGAGCGGGTCGCTCGCCGCGTCGTTCGCGTTCCAATTCCGCGCCGATGTCCAGCCCGCGGTCGTCGACATCGACACGACGCCGGCGCCCGAAAACTTCTCCTTCACCGATTTCGAAGGCGATTCCACGGGTTCGGTGACGAGCGTATCGGGCAACTTCACTCCGGGCTCGCAGGCACAACTCCCAGCCGGCACGACGGCGACGTTCTCACTCGGAACCCCCGGGCCGATCACTCCGTTTTCGACCGCGTCACCGCCGAGTAGTTTCGATTCTCTCCCCGAACCGGCAGCCAGTGCACCCTCTTCGTGCAACGATGCGACACCCGGACCGCGTCCCGGCCCGAACAACGTGTCGTGCCGGCAATTCACCTACATCGCCTACCATGCAATCGTGTGCACGGACAACGTCGGAGGGGGCCTCTGCCTGCCGCCACCACTCGGTAACGCCGCATTCATTCTCGGCGAGTTTGCGCCCGGCTTCTTGACGTTTACGCTCGACCCGTCGACGTACAACGTGGCCGTGACCGTGCCCACGATCCCGTCCTTCCCAGCTGCTGGTTTCTACACGAGCAACGGCCACGACGGCATCAGCACGGCAACCGCCACGCTCGGCCTCACGATCAACGCGCCGGTGGATGCTCCGGGAACAACGACGATGCTCAGACGCCAGCCTTCGGGCGTGCGCGGTGCGCCGCGACATGGGATTCCCCGAAACTAAAAACGCCCAATCCCTTACGGGACGAGCGTTTACGGAAAATGCCGAGAGGGAGAATCGAACTCCCGACACCAGGTTTTTCAGACCTGTGCTCTACCGACTGAGCTATCTCGGCGCGACCGACCCTCGTTCGGCGGTCCGGGGGGTGACCCTCCCGCTCGCTCAGGGAGAGCCGGGAAGGCGAGGGCCTCACCGCTCGACGGGCGCTCCCTAACCTGAAGAATCAGTGAGACCGACACCTTCCAGGCCTCGAGATACGTTGTACGAAGCACGATGACGAAGAACACCTTGGGTGCGCTCGCCGCGGCCGCCGCGATCGTGGCAGCCGGCGCGTTTCCGCTCGCCGCCGGCGCCGCGACGGTGACGACCGGCCAATCGCAAACCTACACCCTGAACGTGATCACGACGCGCCAGTTCGACGCCGGTGAGTTCGACGGCGTTCTGCGTCTCACCATAAGCCCGGACGGCTACGTGAACGGTTCGTATCACGATGTCGATCAGGGCCTGCCGAAAGTGGTAACGGGCGCGCTCGAACCCGACGGCCGCATCTGGCTCGACATCGGCTCGTCCGGCCAGCTGCACCTCAACGGCACGTTCCGCAACGGCGTGCTGCACGCCGTGGGTCAAATCCCGACCTCCGACACCCTGTACTTCGACGCAGCGCCGCGGCATTAGCCGCCGGACCGCGTGCCGGGTGTGCGGCTAGGGCGTGTCGGGCGTATCGTCTTCGGCGGGTTCGATGCCGACGACGTCCTGGTAACGAAGCAGCCGCGTGATGTCGTCGCCGTGCAGACTGAAGTACGTCACGCTGTCGGGCTCCACGCGCCCCACGACAATGCTGCCGTCGGCGCGCGTGATTCGTGCGCGCTGCCCGGCTAAACGATCGATCTCAGTTGATGTCATGCCGTCGCGCACGTTTCGGCACTGCGGTGAGCGCCCCTCGCGACCGTACAATTGCTCTCCGACGACACCTGGTGAACGACAAATCGCCCCGGCTTTTCAA
The DNA here is from genome assembly GCA_003161555.1 of Vulcanimicrobiota bacterium. Taxonomy (GTDB): domain Bacteria; phylum Vulcanimicrobiota; class Vulcanimicrobiia; order Vulcanimicrobiales; family Vulcanimicrobiaceae; genus Vulcanimicrobium; species Vulcanimicrobium vanleeuwenhoeki. The sequence goes on from PMOG01000003.1 coordinate 15,129, forward strand.
CCGAGGCGATTTTGCTATCGAGACACGCCGGAACGCGAGGCGTCAGGTCTTGCTGCGAATGTCGCGTTTCGTCGCGTCGACGTCGGCCTTCACCGTCTCCGCCCCCTGACGAAACATCGAGCCGGCTTTTTCGCCTGTGCTCATCTGATCGCCGGCGAGATCACGCGTCGCCTTTTCGCTCCCGGCGTTCGCCCGATGTCCGGCTTCGTCAAGCGAATCCTTGATGTTTGCGCCGGTCTTCTTCAAGTCGTCTTTAAAACTCATCGTACAATCTCTCCCCGACCGCGCCGCGCGGTCATGATGGCACCCTCACGGCGCCCCGTGAGTACCGGGTTTCCATGTACCCCGTTTTGCCGATGTTACTCCCCGGCGTTTGCCGGCCGCAGCGGCGCGAACGTACGTTAGAGCACGGTCGGTGAGGGCGCGCTGCGATGGGCGCGCCACGGGAGCACGACGGATTCGAGCGCGTCGAGGAGCGCGGAAAGCATCAGGCCCAGAAGCGAGACGGCGACGAGCGCGGCGTAGAGCCGGTCGACGTCGAGCAGCTGCTGGGCGTTGAAAATCGCAAATCCCAAGCCGGTGCGCGTGAGCTGGTACTCCGCCGCGACCGCAAGCACGATCGCGATCCCGATGCTCAGCTTCAGCCCGGCGTAGATGTTCGGCAGTGCGCCCGGCAGCAGGACGCGCAAGAACACCGTAACCGGTCGCAGGCGGTACGCGCGGGCGACGTCGAGATAGATCAGTTCGATTTGGCGCACCCCGGCTTCGGTATTGATTGCCATCAGAAAGAACACGCCGACGGCGACGGCGGCCCACTTCGCGGGCTCACCGGTTCCAAAGATGAAATAGAACAGCGGTAGGATCGCAATCTTCGGAATCGGGTACAGCAGCGCGATGATCGGACCGAAGTACGCGCGTACCGCGCCGTTCATCCCCATCGCCAAACCGATCAGCGTCCCCGGGATCCCGCCGATCAACAGCCCGATCAGGATGCGGCTCAGCGTCCAGGCGGCGTTGGTCGCGAGCTCACCGCTGCCGGCGTAGGCCACAAAATTGGCAGCGATCTCGCTCGGCGGCGGAAAGAGCCCAGGGTTGAGCAGCCGCGTCGACACGGCGATCTGCCAGATCGCGACGATTGAGAGCGGCCCGATGATGCGGATCGTGCGGTCGCGCGCCGTCACCGCAACAGCTCCCAGATGCGCACGACGTGCTCGGCGAACGCGGCCTCGCCCCGAATCGCGACCGCATCGCGCGGTCGCGGGAAGGTGATCGGCACGATCTCCTTGATCGTTCCGGGCCGCGTGCTCATGACCACCACGCGATCGGCCACGGTGATCGCTTCTTCGATGCCGTGGGTGACGAAGACGACCGACTTCGGCGAGCGCTCCCACAAGCGCATCAATTCGTTCGCCAGCCCGACGCGCGTCTGCTCGTCGAGCGCGCCGAAGGGCTCG
>PMOG01000040.1 GCA_003161555.1 Vulcanimicrobiota bacterium
GGCGACCGCCGCCGCCGACGGATGCACCGGGATCGTTTCGAGTTGCGCGCCCACGCCCGAGGCTGCGCACAGGCGCGCCAGGTCGGTCGAAAGACCGTCCGAGCTGTCGATCATGGCGTTCACGTGCCGCGAAGCGCTTAGCCACCGGCCCTCACGCAGGCGGGGCTCGGGGGTCAGAAACGTGCGCAACGCCGCCTCGAAGAGCGGATCCGCGCCGCGCAATTCCGGGCGTTCGAGCGCGAGGCAGAGTCCCGCGCGGCTGCCGCCGAGCGGACCGGTTACGGCCAGGACGTCCCCGGGACGCGCGCCGGCGCGCGTCTTCAGATTGCTCGCCCGGACTTCGCCGACGGCGGTAATCGCCAGGAACGCAACCGGCGCGCGGGTGATGTCACCGCCCGCGATCGCGCAGTGCGTCCGCGTCGCGAGCGCGGCGATCCCGTCGTAAGCGGCCGGCAGCCATCCGGCCTCCAGATCGGGTGGCAGGCCGGCCGCGATCGTCGCCAGGACCGGGCGCGCACCCATCGCGGCGAGGTCGGAAAGGTTCGCTGCCAAGGCGCGGTGTCCGATCGCCGCCGCCGGCATCGCCGCGNNCGCGCGATCTCGCCGCCGCCGGCATCGCCGCGCGGCGAAAGTGGACGCCCTCGACCAGCGCGTCGGTCGTGATCACGCTGCGACTGCTTCGCGAAGGCTGCCAAGCGGCAGCGTCGTCGCCGATCCCGAGCATGAGGCGCGCGTCGGAAACGCCCGCGAGCCTCTCTCGCAGCTGCGCGATCAGCCCATCTTCGGTCAACGCGCCGCGGCCGACGCGGCATCGGCCCGAGCCCGCAGCGCGCGCAGCATCGCCGGAGGATCAACGGCGGCGAAGAGCGCGTTGCCGGCGACCAGCACGTCCGCGCCGGCCTGCACCGCCCGCTCGATGTTGCCAGGCTCGACGCCGCCGTCGATCTCGATCTCGCAGTCCGGATTGCGCGCGTCGAGCAGTTCGCGCACTTCCGCGACTTTGACCAGCGCGCGTTCGATGAACGACTGGCCGCCGAACCCGGGGTTGACGCTCATCACCAGAACCCGGTCAACGCCTTCGACCAGGTCGACCAGCATCGAGACCGGCGTGCCCGGATTGATCGCGATTCCGGCCCGCGCTCCGATGCTGCGCAGATGCGCCAGCAGGCGGTCCTGGTGCGGTGTCGCTTCGTAGTGGAAGGTGATGATGTCGGCGCCCGCGTCGCGGAACGCGTCGACGTAGCGTTCCGGTTCGACGATCATCAAGTGGCAGTCGAACGGCAGCGTCGTGAGCCGCCGCAAATCCTTGACGATCTTCATGCCCCAGGTCAGGTTCGGGACGAAGCGTCCGTCCATCGAATCGAGATGCAGTTCGTCGGCGCCTGCACCTTCGACCATCGCGATCTGCGAGGCGATCGCGGCGAAGTCGGCCGACAGCAGCGACGGCACGATCTTGGGACGGCGCGCGGACGGCATCGTCAGCGCCCTTCGGGGGCCGGAGATCCGCCGCTATGCGGTTCGGCGCCGAGCGCCGTCTGGTTGAGCAGTTCGTTGTTGATGTAGGTCTCCAGTTCCGCCGAACCGACGACGGTCAGGTTGAAGTCGAACTTCGCTCCGCCCTGCGCGAAGCCGTCGTAGACGTTCCAGGTGCCGGTTTGATCGCGGACCTGCAGCCGCACGTTGGCGGCGTCGTCACGGGTTGGGACCGTCGCGCTGACGTGCACCTGGCGGACCAGATACCCGTACTCGGTCGGGCCGGCGCTCACCTGAAGCGAGACCTGCGCGAACGGATCGATCTCGGTGCCGGCCGCGGGATTCTGCCGCACGACCTGTCCGCGCGCCGGTCCGGACGCGCCGAACGGCGTCCACACGATTTGTCCTAGGCTGATCCGCGCCCGCTGGGCCGCCTCGCGCGCGTCGTCGATCGAGAGTCCCGCGAAATCCGGCACCTTCACGCCGCCGGGCGGCCCTTTGCTCAAGGACAGCGTGACCTTCGTTCCCTGCCGCACGCTGGTCAGCGGCGGCGGCTGCTGCGCGACGACGTGGTTGGCCGGGATGTCGTCGTTCGCCACCACCGTCGTCGGCTCGAGCTGCAGCCTCAAACGGTTGAGGTCGAGCGCGGCGTTGCGCGCCGATTCGAAGCGCAGGTCGGGCATCGGGAAGATCACCACGCCGGTGCTGACGACCAGCGAGATCTGTCGCCCCTCGCGGGCCCGCGACCCGCCCTCCGGCGCCTGACTCATCACCACATCCTTGGGATATCGATCGCTGGACTGGCTCGCGACCACGACACAGCGCAGGCGCAGGCGGCCGCACTCGATCAGCGCATCGGCCTGCGTCTGACCCGGAAACGCCGGCACCAGCACGCTGGCGGCGCTCGGGGCGAAAAAATCTTTGATCGAGCGACCGAACCAGACCAGCACGCCGACCGCGAGTGCGAGCGCGACCGCGAAGAGCCAGTCCTGGTCCGCGATCCGCGCGACCAGGCTGCGCCGCACCGGCCCGCCCGCGCCGGCATCGAGCTGCATCAAACGAACGCCTCGAGCTCTGCTTCGTCGAACTCGGCGTTGCTGTACACGCGCTGAACGTCTTCGTGCTCTTCGAGCGCGTCGAGAAATGCGAGTACACGCTGCACGTCGGCCGCGCGGGGTCGCGTCAACTGCGTCGCTTCCATCCCCAGCTGCGCCGAACGCACGAGCAGGCCGTCGCGTTCGAGCGCGTCTTTGACCGACATCAGTGCCTGCGGTTCGGTGACGATCTCGGCCGGATCGCCGAAACGGACGTCGATCACCCCGTCGACGAGTGCCTTCTCGGTCAGCTCGTCCTCCGAGAGCCGGCCCGGTTCGACTTCGACGATCCCGCGCGACACGAACATCCAGCCCACGCTCCCGGTTTCGCCCAGCGTGCCGTCGCCGCGACTAAAAAGGAAGCGCAGTTCCGAAGCGGTCCGGTTGCGGTTGTCGGTCGCCGCGTCGACGATCACCGCGACGCCGGCCGGACCGTAGCCTTCGTAGCGGATCTCTTCGATCTCGCGCTCGCCGCCCGCGCCCGCCGCGCGCGCGATCGCGCGCTTGATATTGTCGACCGGCATATTGCCGGCGCGCGCTTTGTCGACGGCCATCTTGAGCCGGTAGTTCGCATCCGGGTCGGTCGAGCCGTTCTTGGCCGCCAGGATGATCTCTTTGCTGAGTTTGGTGAAGAGCGCGCCCCGCTGCGCGTCGACCTTGCCTTTGCGCAGCTTGATATTGTGCCATTTCGAATGACCTGACATACGTCCGCCTAAGCGCGCGTTACGCGACGCGCCGGAGTGCCTGCGCGAAGAGCGAGCGTACCCGCTCGCTGCGATCGATCGCGAACGCGCGCGCGACGTCGTCGGCGTGCTCGAGTTCGGCCCCCAGCTCGCGCAGCGACGCATCCCGCGCACCGAGCGCGTCGAGCGCGGCGACCAGCGCCCCAGCCGGCGCCTCGCCCGCCGGCGCCTCGGCGTACGCCGCGATAATCGTGTCGCGCGCCGGCGACGGCGGCCCCGCCGCGGCCCACACGAGCGGAAAGCTCCAGCGCTGCCGGCCCGCGCGCGCACTGCACGGCGCGCCGCCCTCACCCCAGGTGACGAGCACGTCGTCTTCGAGATGGATGGCGCAGCCGTAGGCACGGCCGAGGCGCGCGTAGGCGCCGGCGCGTTCGACGTCGGCGCCGGCCGACCAGGCCCCAAGTTCGCAGGCCGCGCCGAAGAGTGCGCCCGTCTTGCCTTCGATCATCGCACGATAGTCGGCCGGCGAGATCCGCGGGCGGTTTTGAAAGGCGATGTCGCGCGCGTGTCCGCCGCAAAGGGCGAGATGCGCTTCGTGCAGCGTGCGCGTCATCGCCACGGTCACCTCCGGCGGACGCGTCGACGTCCCGTCGAGCAGTGCGAGGTACGCGACCGCGCACAACGCATCGCCGGCGTTGATGCCGTGCGCGAGGCCGAAGCGCGACCACACGCTGTCGCGCTCGTAACGCCGCACGTCGCCGACCTCGATGTCGTCGTGAACCAGCGAGAGTTCGTGCACGATCTCGACGGCACAGGCGGCATCGAGCGCATCCTCGACCCGGCCGCCTTCTTCTTCCGCGACCGCGAGGACCAAGCGCGCGCGCAGCCGCTCGCCGCGCCGTCCGCCGGCACTAAAACCGAGATGGTAGCGCATCTGCGCGCTCGTGGCCGAGCCGTCATCGAAACGTGAGACGGCGCGTTCGAGTGCAGCCTCGAGACTATCGACCGTCGCTGGCGAGAACATCCATGCGGTCCGCGACCTGATCGACCAGCCAGCCCGGCGTGGACGCGCCGGACATCAGCCCCGCAACCTCGACGCCGGCGAACCACGCGGCCTCCAGTTCGGCGGGCCCCTCGATGTGGTATGCGCGGGCGCCGTTCATCGCGGCGAGTTCGGCCAGATGGCGGGTGTTCGCCGAGGTCTTGCCGCCGACCACGACCATCACGTCGACCTCACGCGAAAGACCGTCGACTTCACTTTGGCGATTCTTCGTGTCGGTGCAGATCGTGTTGACCGCGCGCACTTCGTAGTATTTCTCGGTCAGCCGGCGGACGATCTCGGCGAAGCCTTTGCCGTTCCAGGTCGACTGCACGACCACGCCGACCCGGCTGGCGCGGGGCAGCGCATCGATCTCGTCGGCGCTGGAGATGCACCACGCCCCCGGGACGTGCGAGAGCGTGCCCTTGACCTCCGGGTGATGCGGGTCGCCGACGACGACGATCTTGTAGCCCTCGTCGCGGAGCTTCTCGGCCTGGACGTGGATCTTCGTGACCATCGGGCAGGTCGCGTCGAGGACCGTCAGCCCTTTGGCGCGCGCCTTTTCGAAGGTCTCGACCGGCAGGCCGTGGGCGCGCACGAACATCGTTCCGCGCTCGATCTCGTCGACGGACTGGGCGTTACGAAGACCTTTGGCCTCGAGCTGGGCGACCATCTGCGGGTTGTGCACGACGTGCCCGAGCGTGGTTACCTCGGCCCCCTCGCGCTCGATCGCTTCCTCAGCCTTTTTGACCGTAATGGCCACGCCAAAGCAGAAGCCTTGGGTCTTGGCTCGCTTGATGATCACGTGGTGCTCTCCTCGAGCGCGCGAATCCGTTGCATGATCTCCGCTGTCCCTTTCGCCAAATCGTCTCCATCCGACTTCCGGTTACGCGTCAGGTGCAAGGGAGCGCCGAAAACCACCGTGATTCGATGGCGGGGCCGCAGCCGGCGCGTCCCCACGATTGCGGCCGGCAGGACCGGGACGCCGGCGGCGGCCGCCAGGAAGGCGGCGCCCCCCTTCTCCTCGTTCGTGCCGCTGACGTTGCGGCCGCCCTCCGGAAAGACCACCACGCAGCGGCCGTTCTTGAGCAGGCGCAGGCTCGCCCGCAGGGCGGCCGTACCCCCGGCGGCCCGGTCGACCGGAAAGGCGTTGAGGCGGCGGATCAGCGGGCCGAGCACCGGGATCGCAAACAGCTCCTTCTTCGCCATGTAGAAAACCGGTCGCGGCAGCGCGGCGCCGAGAATCGGCGGATCGAGATTCGAGATGTGATTGGCGGCGACGACGAGGCCACCGCTCGCCGGGACGTTCTCGAGGCCGACGATTCGCAGGCCGAAGATCGCCCGCACCAGTACGGCGATGAGCGCGCGCGCAAGTGCGTAGAAGGTCACGTCGGCGCGCCGTCCATCACCGCGCGCATGCGGGCCACGACGTCGTCCGGCTGCAGCTCGGTCGAATCAATGACCCGCGCATCAGAGGCCGCGATCAAGGGCGATGCCGCCCGGGTCGAATCGAGCCGGTCGCGCTCCGCGATTTGCGCCCGCACGTCGGCGAACCCGACCTCGAGGCCGCGCTCGCGGAACTCGGCCTGCCGGCGCCGCGCGCGTTCGTCGACCGACGCGGTCAGAAAGAATTTGTAGCGCGCGTCGGGGAGCACGACCGTGCCGATATCGCGCCCCGCCATCACGACGCGACCTTCGGCGGCGATCGCGCGCTGCCGCTCGACCAGTTCAGAACGCACGGCCGGAAACGCCGCCACCGTCGACACCGCGGCCGCGATGTCCGGATCGAAGAGGCGGTCGCCGACGTCGCGGGCGTCGATCAGTACCCGGTAGCCCGCAGCGAGCGCGGGATCGATGATGATCGCGATCGTGTGCTGCGCCAGCATCGCGACCAGCGACGCTTCGTTATCGAGGTCGACGCCGTTCTTGAGCGCCAGCAGCGCCACCGAACGATACATCGCACCGGTGTCGAGATACAGTCGTCCCGTCCGAGCCGCCAGCAGCTGCGAGATGGTCGTCTTGCCGCTCGCCACGGGTCCGTCGATCGCGACGTGGTCGTTCGCCATGCCGGACCGGCACGTTCTCCGCGGTACGCGAAGGCTCCGTCGCGGCCAGGCACCTGGCACAGCAACGTGCGAACATCGGAGCATGGCCAAGGCGAAGTCAGCCTATTTCTGCACGGCGTGCGGTTTCGAATCCGCCCGTTGGCTCGGCCGCTGCCCGTCGTGCGAGGCCTGGAACACCTTCGACGATGCGCCCGTGCTCAAACCGGTCAAGAGCAGCGCGGGCCGCGCCGGGGCTCAGCCGCTGCGGTCGGCCGGTCCGGTGGCACTCGGCTCGATCGACGACGCGCAGGTGGCGCGCCGGCGAACCGGGATGCGCGAGTTCGACGCGCTGCTCGGCGGCGGGATCGTGTCCGGCAGCGTGGTGCTGCTGGGCGGACCGCCGGGAGCCGGGAAATCGACCTTGCTGCTGCAGCTGGCCGGCGCGCTGTCGCGCGACGGCGCGCGCACGGTGTACGTCTGCGGCGAGGAGTCGGCAGCGCAGACGAAGCTGCGCGCCCAGCGCATCGGCGCCGAACCGGACCTGCTGGTTTTTGCGGAAACGAACCTGCGCGCGGTGCTTGACGCGCTCGAACGCGAGCCACCGCAGATTCTCGTGATCGATTCGATTCAGACGATGTGGCTGCCGGAAGTCGACTCCTTCGCGGGCAGCGTGTCGCAGGTGCGCGACTGCACGCAGGTCCTGATGGATTTCGCCAAACGGACCGGCTGCGCGACCTTCGTGGTCGGTCACGTCACCAAGGACGGGGCGATCGCGGGGCCGCGGCTGCTCGAGCACCTGGTCGACACCGTGCTCTACTTCGAAGGCGATCCGTCGGGTGAGTACCGCATCGTGCGCGCGTGCAAGAACCGTTTCGGCGGGATCGACGAAATCTGCGTGTTCGCGATGGACGATCGCGGACTGCACGAGATCGCCGATCCGTCGGCGCTCTTTCTGGCCGGCCGCGGCGCGCGCCCCAGCGGCTCGTGCGTCGTGCCGACGCTGGTCGGCCAGCGTCCGGTCTTAGTCGAAATTCAGGCCCTCGTCGGTGAAGCCGCCTATGGCACGGCGCGCCGGCTCGCGGCCAACGTCGACGCTGCCCGAATGGCGATGATCATCGCCGTTCTCGAGCGGCGAGCCGACCTCCAGCTGAGCGGTCACGACGTCTACTGTTCGGTCGCCGGCGGCTTGCGCGTCACCGAAACCGGCGCCGATCTCGGCATCGCGCTCGCCATCGCGTCGGCGTTTCGCGATCGTCCGCTGCGCGCGGGGACGGTCGCTTTCGGTGAACTCGGCCTCTCGGGCGAAGTGCGCGCGCCCGCGCAGCCGGGGCGCCGCGCGGCCGAAGCGACCAAGCTTGGTTTCACCCGCACGATCGCGCCGCCCGGCGCCGCCGACGTCGCCGCCGCGATACAACTCGCCTTCGACTAGGCCTTGCCCCAACGCGAAGGCCGAACGCGGTGCCTGCGCCAAATGCCACGGCCGATGACGGAGTTGATCCCGCGCAGCGTGCTGTTCGGAAATCCCGAGAAGACGTTACCGGCGCTCTCGCCTGACGGGACGCAGATCGCCTATCTCGCTCCGCACGATGACGTGCTTTCCGTCTGGGTGCGCACGCTTGGCCGGGACGACGATCACGTCGTCGCCAGCGACGCCGCGCGCCCCATTCGCAACGCCTTCTGGTCGCCGGGGGGCGATCGCGTCATGTACTTACAGGACTCCGGCGGCGATGAGAACTTTCACCTCTTCGCGGCCGATCCGGCCGGAATCGAGCCGGCCGTCGACCTGACCCCGTACGAGGGCGCGCGCGTCGCCGTGCAGTCGATCGATTACTGTCGTCCGGACGTGATGCTGATCGCGATGAACCGCCGCGACCCGCAGCTGTTCGATATCTATCGCCTCGACCCGGTCACCGGAAGTGCGACGCTCGATACCGAGAATCCGGGTACGGTCTCGTCGTTCGCCGACGACGTGACGATGACGGTGCGGGCCGGGGTGATCCAGCATGAAGACGCGAGCACCGAGATCATCGTGCGCGACGACGCGGGCTCGCCGTGGCGAACGATGGCACGTTTCGATCCGGACGACGGCACGCCGATGGTCGCCGGGTTCACGCTCGACGGAGGCGGCCTGCTCGCGGTTACGAGCGCCGGCGCGAACGCCGCCCGCCTGGTGTCGTTCGACGTTGCGACCGGCACGCTCGAAGAGCTCGCCGGCGATTCCGAATACGACGTCAGCGACGTTCAGTTTTCGCCGCGTACGAAAACGCCGATCGCGGCTTCGATCGTGCGCGACCGGACCGAGTGGATCGTGCTCGATCCCGACTATGCGGACGACTTCGCCGCCCTCGCGGCGTCGGTGCCGGGCGATATCGGCGTCGTTTCGATCGATCGCGACGACCGCGTGTGGCTCGTGTCCTCGCAGCTCGACGCCGGATCGCCGTCGTTCTGGTCCTACGATCGCTCGACGCGCCGCGCGGTCAAGCTGTTCGCGACGCGGCCGTCGATCGACGCTTACACGCTGGCCGAGATGACGCCGATCGAATACACCGCGCGCGACGGCTTGACGATCCGCGGTTACCTGACCCTGCCGGCCGGGGTTCCGCCGCAGCGGCTGCCGGCGATCATGCTGGTACACGGAGGACCGTGGGCGCGCGACACCTGGGGCTTCAATAGCACCGTGCAATGGCTCGCGAATCGCGGCTACGCCGTGCTGCAGCCGAACTTCCGCGGCTCGACCGGCTACGGCAAGGCGTTTCTCAACGCCGGCGACCGCGCCTGGGCGACCACGATGCGCACCGACCTGCTCGACGCAAAAGCGTTCCTGGTCGCCCAGGGGATCGCCGATCCGCTGCGCGTCGCGATCATGGGCGGCTCGTACGGCGGATACGCAACGCTGACCGCGCTGGCGTACGAACCGCTGGCGTTCGCCTGCGGCATCGATATCGTCGGCCCCTCGAATCTCAGCACGCTGCTGGCGTCGATTCCGCCGTACTGGGCCACCCTGCGCGCGACGTTCACGCGGCGCATGGGCGACACCGAGGAATTGCTGGCTGCCCAGTCGCCGCTTCATCGCGCGAGCGAGATTCGCGCACCGCTGCTGATCGGTCAAGGCGCGAACGATCCGCGGGTGAAGATCGGCGAATCCGACCAGATCGTGCACGCGATGCGCGAACGCAAGCTCGAGGTCGAGTACGTCGTGTTCGACGACGAAGGACATGGTTTCGCGCGGCCCGAGAATGCGAAGCGCTTCAACGCCGCGGTCGAGAAGTTCTTGGCCGATCACCTGGGCGGCCGTGCCCAGCCGGCCGGACCCGACGAGGCGATCGAGCCGTACCTGCGCTGATCGGACCCGCGGCAACGCTCGGCGCGTAAGACCGACCTCGCACGATGGCGAAGAACGCGTGATGCGTCGTTTCGTCACCCTGCTCGCGGTCGTCGCCCTGCTGAGCTCGCCCTTGCGGCCGCTTGGTGCGGTTGCTCAGCAGAACGCGATGCCCAGCGGGCAAGAGCGGACGCTCGCCAACGGCTTGCGGGTCGTCGTGATCGAAGACCACGCAGCACCGGTCGCGCAGGTCCATATTTGGTATCGCTTCGGCGCGCTCGACGAAACGCCGGGCAAGACCGGGCTCGCGCACGCCCTCGAGCACATGATGTTTCGCGGGACGCACGACGTCTCGAGCGCGGGCATCGACGATATGGCATCCCGGCTCGGCGCCGACGTCAACGCCGAGACCGAGAACGAGATGACGCACTTCTATTTCGTCATCCCGGCCGACCGGGTCGACACGATCGTCCATTTCGAAGCCGACCGGATGCGCGGCTTGAGCCTCGATCCCGCCGCCTGGAATCTCGAACGCGGCGCGGTGCTCGAAGAGTACGCCGAAAAGCACAGCAATCCGGTGTCGTCCTTCATCTACGAAGTCAATCAACGCGTGTTTCCGGGCTCGCGTCTGGGCGGGACATCGCTGGGAGCGAAGGCCGATATCGAGCGCGCGACCGTCGCCGACCTGCGCCGCTACTACGACGCCTGGTATCATCCCAACAATGCGACGATCGTCATCGCGGGCGACGTGCGTGCTGCCGACGTCTTCGCCGATGTGGAGCGCTGGTTCGGCCCGATCCCGGCGCACAAACTGCCGCCGCGCCGGCAGTACGCGCTGGCGCCGGCGTCGGGGGCGACCTGGACCGACCGCGCGCAGTATCCGTATACGATCGTCGACGAGGCGTACGCCGCGCCCGGCGATGCCAAGCCCTACGAACACGACCAGGTCCGCAACGATGTCGCGCTCGGGGCGCTGTTCGACGACCGTGGACCGTTCCGCAGCGCGCTGGTCGATAGCGGCCTGACGTTGGGAGTCGAGCCCGAGCCGCTCGAAGACCGGCGCGCATCGGTCGTGCACATCCTGCTGCTGGTCGCGCCCGGCCACAGCCCCGAAGAAGTGCGCCGCGTCTACGAGCAAACGATGGCGGAGGCGCTGCGACGCGGCCTGGAGCCCGATCTCTTCGAAGCCTCCAAACGCTCAGAACTCGCCTCGATGACCTACGCGCGCGACTCGATCGTCGGCATCGGCACCGCGATCGGCGCCAACATGGTCTTCCCCGGCGACACGCCGCCCTCCGAGTTCTACGCGCTCTACGGCGCGATCACGCGTGACGAGGCGACCGCGGTCGCGCGCCGCGTGTATGCCAAAGCGAGCGTCGTAGCGGTGCTGCAGCCGACGACCGCCGATCCGGCGAAGTTCAAACCGCCCGGCGGCGAAACGTCGTCGGTCAGCGATGACTTCGGCGCGCGCGTTTCCAACGGCCCGCTCGTTCAGCCGGCCTGGATGCGCGCCGCGCTGGCGAAGCCGCTGGCCCTGCACAGCACCGTCGCACCGGTGACGATGACGCTGCCCAACGGGCTTCGCCTGTACGTCCAGCGCGTGGCGACCAATCCGACCGTTTTCATCGACGGCGTCATCCAGCGTTCGCCGGCCTTCGATCCTCCGGGCAAGGAAGGTCTGGGCGAGGTCACCGCGTCGCTGATGGATTGGGGCGGCGCGAAGTACGATTACGCCGCCCAGCGCAAAGTCGCCGACGATCGCGCCGCGCAGCTTTCGTTCGGGACGAGTTTCGCCGCGCACGGGCGGGCGAACGATTTCGGCGCGCTGCTCGACGTGCTCGCCGACGACGTGCGCCACCCGCTGTTTCCGGCCGACAAGTTCGCGCTGGTGCGCTCGCAGCTGAGCGCGTTTGCGGGCCGGCGCGCGCTGCAGGCCGGCTATCAGGCCGAAATACTCTTCGACGAAGCGCTCTATCCGGCCGGCGATCCGGCGCTGCGCGTCCCGACGCCGAACTCGCTGGCCGGGATCACGCTCGACGATGTCAAGTCGTATCAGGCGCAGTATTTGCGGCCCGATCTGACGACGCTGGTCGTCGTCGGCGACGTCGACCCGGCCGCTGTCCAGGCCGCGGTGACGGCACGGTTCGGCGACTGGGCTGCGGTGGGACCGCGACCCGATCCGCACCTTCCGCCGATTCCGCTGCCGCGCGCGCAGCGTCGCACGGTCATCACCGATACCCAGAGCGTGAGCGTCGAACTCGGTGCGCCGGCTTTGGCGCGCACGTCACCCGACTTCGACCCGCTGGTGCTCGCCAACGCGATCTACGGCGGCAGCGGCTCGTTTGAGTCGCGGCTCTTCCGCGAGGTGCGCGAAAAACGCGGCCTGGTCTACGGCGCGTCGAGCTCGCTCGAAGCCGACCGCGACCGCGGCACCTTCACCATCTCGTTCTCCGCGGTGCCCTCGAAGGTCGTCGCCGCCGAGGCGCTGGTACGCAGCGAGCTGCGCCGTATGCAGGACGAAGAGGTCAGTCCCGACGAGCTGGCGCGCGCGAAGACGCGCATCGTCGCGCAGCAACTCAACGCCGAACAGGCCACGTCGGCGATTGCCGCCGACCTGATGCGTATGGCGCTCGACAATCTTCCCACGTCGTACTACGCAACGTTGGCCGATCGCTACGCGGCGACGACCCCGCAAGACGTGCGTCGCGCGGCCCAGAACTACTTCCACCCGGACAACCTGATCGAGGTGTGGATCGGCCCGCAGACGTGAACCCCGCCTCCTGGTTCGAGATCGTCCCCAATATCAGCGAGGGGCGCCGCCCCGAGATCATCGATGCGTGCGTTGCTGCGATCGCTGGTGCCGGGGCCCGCGTTCTGCACCGCACCAGCGATGCCGCGCACCATCGCAGCGTCATCACGGCAGCCGGCGGGCCGGCCCAAGTCCTTGACGCGTCGGTCGCGCTGGCGGGCGTCGTGCGCGACCGCATCGACCTGCGCGCGCACCGCGGTGCGCATCCGCGCATCGGCGCGCTCGACGTGCTGCCCTTCGTTCCGCTCGGCGATGCGACGCTCGACGAAGCCGCCGCACTCGCCCGTTCTGCCGCTGCCCGCATTTGGCACGAACTCGGCATGCCGTCCTACCTCTACGGTGCTGCCGCCCGCGCGGCGCAGCGTCGGGAGCTCGCCGACATCCGGCGCGGTGAGTTCGAAGGGCTCGCGGCGCGGCTCGCCGACTCGGCGTGGCAGTTCGACTTCGGCGACGCGGCGCACGCCTCGGCGGGCGCGATCGCAATCGGTGCGCGGCCGTTCCTCATCGCCTTCAACGTCGAACTGGCAAGCGGCGACGTCGACGTCGCGCGACGGATCGCGCGCCTGCTGCGCGGGTCGTCGGGCGGCCTGCGCACGCTGAAGTGCCTGGGCTTGCGTTTGAGCGCCGATCGTGTGCACGTCTCGTGCGACCTGACCGACGTCGACGCCGTGCCGCTGTACCGCGTCACGGAACTGGTTCGACGGGCTGCGGCGCGCGCCGGCGTCGCGGTGGCGCGGAGCGAACTGATCGGCCTGGCGCCTGCGCGTGCGGTCGTACGCACCGCACGCGCCTATGCTGCGGCCGGCACCGCGCCGCAGCCTTAACCGAAACCGAACCTCTCCCGCGCGGCTCGACGCCCGCTGCACGGGAGGGTGAGCGCGGGGTCGCGAAGTTCCCGGTAATGGAAGAGTTACGGCGTATCCTCGACGAGGATGCGGGCAGGGTAGCTCAACGGGTCGTGCGACGTCACAAGTTCGGCCGGTTGAGCGACCGACGGATCATCACGCTGCTGCGTCCGCACGCGGACGCCAACGGTTTGACCTCCGTGCACGACCAGCAGCTCCTCGACCTTTGGTTCACGGCCTTCGCGAACCACGTCGAGCGGCTGCGCGGACCCCAGCCCGACACCTCACGCTAGACCCTCGCACACGGTGGCGGCTTGGGCCGAAGCCCAAACGCTAAGGATTCACCGCAGTCGAATCCTTCATAGCGCCGCGATCCGGCTCAAGCCCTCCGTGAATTGCTCGAGCGGGGCGACCCACGTCAGCCGCAGCCATCCTTCGAGCGTGTCGCCGAAGATGCTGCCGGGAATCGCGACGACGCCGCGCCGTTCGACCAATTCGAGCGCTGCCGCGAGCGAATCGCCGCCGTCGGGCAGGCGCACGCAGGCATAGAATGCGCCATCGATGGGCACGTACCGCAACCCGCTCGCCCCGAGTGCGCGCTCGACGAGCACATGGCGCTCCCGGTACCAGCGGCTCTGCTCCTGCAGCGCGCCCGGTTCGCCGAAAATTTCGAAGGCCACCCGCTGCGCGAACGTGTTCGCCGTCGCCGTCACCCAGCTGTGGGTCTTCACCAACTGGCCGATCGGCTCGTCGGGCGCGATCAGCCAGCCCAACCGCATGCCGGTCAACGCGTTCGATTTCGAAAGTGAGTTGGCGACGATGGTGTTCGGATAATAGTTCGCCAGATAACCCGCGTCGTCGATATAGGTGAGTTCGCGGTAAATCTCGTCCTGCAGCACCCACACCGGCGGCCCGGTGCGATCGAGCAGTCCGGCCGCGAGCCGGCGCGCTTGCGCGTCGCGCAAGATCCGGCCGGTCGGATTCGAAGGCGACCCGATCACGAGCATCCGCGTCGACGGACCCAGCGCGTCGAGGATGCGGTCGACGTCGTAGCCGAAGCCGTCGTCCGCGGCGAGATCGACGTGACGATGGGCGACGCCCTCGAGCTGCGCGATCTTCGCATAGGCGGGAAAGGAAGGTGTGACGATCAGCAGCTCATCGGTCGCGGGATCGAGCAGCGTCTTGATGGCGACGTAGACCGCCTCTTGCGAGCCGATCGTGATGCAGACGTTGCGCGCCGACTCCATCCCGGGGTACGCGTAGTGCGCGGCGATCCGTTCGCGCAGCGCAGGGTCGCCGGCGTTGACCGTGTAGCGCAGCCCGTTGACGGCGGCCCAGCTCGCCGCGGCATCGATGAAGCGCTGCTGCGGAAGCAGCGTCGGCTCACCCAAACCCAAGTCGATCGAATCCGGTGTTTTCTTGGCCGCGATCGCTCGAATCAGCGACGCCTCGATAGCACCGACCCGGGGGTTGTAGCTCAAATCCACTCAGACGGCGACTTCGAAGTCGCGCAGCGCGGCATTCAATGAGGTCTTGCGGTCGGTCTCGGCGCTGCGCTCGCCGATGATCAGTGCGCACGGCGTCCCGAATTCGCCGGCCGCGAACCGTTTGGGGAAGCTGCCGGGAATGACGACCGCGCGCGGCGGGATCACGCCCTTGGTGACGACCGGCTCCCTGCCGCGCACGTCGACGATCGGCGTCGAAGCGGTCAGCACCACGCCGGCGCCCAGGACGGCGTCGGCGCCGACCCACACGCCCTCGACGATGATGCAGCGCGAGCCGACGAAGGCTCCATCCTCGACGATCACCGGCATCGCTTGCGGCGGCTCGAGCACGCCGCCGATTCCGACGCCGCCGCTGAGGTGCACGCCTTTGCCGATCTGCGCGCACGAGCCGACCGTGGCCCAGGTGTCGACCATCGTGCCGTCGTCGACGTAGGCGCCGATGTTGACGAATCCCGGCATCAGGATCGAATTCCGTCCCAGGTAGGATCCGTAGCGGGCCACCCCCGGCGGCACGCAGCGGGCGCCGAGCTTCTTCCAATTGCGCTTGGTCGGCAACTTGTCGTAGTAGGACGGCAGCACGTCGCGGCCGGCACGCGCGTTTTTCAGGGCCAGCGGCGGCGCCATCCGTTCGTGGATGGCGACGTTGTCGAAGCGGGCGAAGGAGAGCAGGATCGCCCGCTTGACCCAGGCATGGACGACCCAACCGTCCGCGGTGGGTTCACAGACCCGGAGCGCTCCGGTATCGAGCCCGTCGAGCACCTCGTCGATCACGCGTCCGGCCTTCTTGCGCACCGCTCCGGGCTCGGCCGCCAGGCGTTCCTCGAGCTCGACCACGCGGCGTTCGAGCGCTTCGTAGATACCATCCATTTAAGACAGGCTTTCCGCACCGCAAACCGGCCTTCCGTCAATGGGTATGTTGGCGGGGGGCGGCACGCTCAACGGCTAACGCGCATGGCCCGCCCCTTCGAGGAGAGAACGTGAACAGCGCAGCGGACGATCTTCGCATCAATGCAATCCGCTTTCTCGCGGTCGATGCGGTACAGCAGGCAAATTCCGGCCACCCCGGCTTGCCGCTGGGGGCGGCGGCGGCAGCCTACACGCTGTGGACGCGTCACTTGCGTTTCAATCCGCGTGACCCGGCGTGGTTCGACCGCGATCGTTTCGTGCTCAGCGCCGGGCACGGCTCGGCGCTGCTCTACGCGCTGCTTCACTTGACCGGCTACGACCTGACGCTCGACGACCTGCGCGCGTTCCGTCAGCTCGGCAGCCGCACCCCCGGGCATCCGGAGTACCATCACACCCCGGGCGTCGAGGTCACGACCGGGCCCCTCGGACAGGGCTTCGCCAACGCGGTCGGCCTGGCGATGGCGGAAGCGCACCTGGCCGCGGTCTACAACCGGGACGAGACGATCGTCGATCACCACACCTACGTCCTGGCCGGCGACGGCGATCTGATGGAAGGCGTCAGCGCCGAGGCCGCCTCGCTGGCGGGACACCTGGCGCTCGGTAAGCTGATCGCGCTCTACGACGACAACAAAGTCAGCCTGGCGGGCGCCACGTCGGTCACCTTCACCGAGGACGTGCGCGAGCGCTTCGAAGCCTACGGCTGGCAGACGATCGAGGTCGGGCCCGAGGAATCGAACGACGTCGAGACGATCGACCGGGCGATCGCGCTGGCCAAATCCGAGACCCGGATGCCGTCGCTGATCGCGATCCGCACCACGATCGGGTACGGTTCGCCCGAAGCCGGGACGTTCAAGACCCACGGCGAGCCGCTGGGCAAAAACATGGCCGCGACCCGAGCCGCGCTGCACTGGGACTATCCGCCCTTCACCGTGCCCGATGAACCGGCCGCGTTCTTCCGCGCGACCGGCGCCAAAGGTGCCGGTCTGGAGACGGAATGGGAGGCCCGCTACGGGCGCTGGAAAGCCGCGAATGCCGGCCTGGCGGCCCAGTTCGAACGCGCGCGCGACGGAAAACTCCCCGCCGACTTGCCGTGGCCGTCGTTCAACGCCGAAAACGGCAGCGTCGCGACCCGCGACGCCGGCGGCGTCGTCATGAACGCGCTCGCGGATGCCCTGCCGGAGCTTTTCGGCGGCTCGGCGGATCTCGATCCGTCGACCAAGACCTACTTGAAAGGCCAAGGCGAGTTCGAACCCGGTTCGTACGCGGGTCGCAACGTGCACTTCGGCGTGCGCGAGCACGCGATGGCGGCATCGATGAACGGCATCGCGCTGCACGGCGGGCTGCTCCCGTTCGGCGCGACCTTCTTCAACTTTCTCGACTATTGCAAGCCGGCAGTCCGCCTGGCCGCGATCAGCAAGATTCGCGAGATCTTCGTCTTCACGCACGATTCCGTGTTCTTGGGTGAAGACGGTCCGACGCATCAGCCGATCGAGCAGCTCGCGATGCTGCGCGCGACCCCCAACGTGATCGACCTGCGGCCCGCGGACGCGCTCGAAACCCTCGAAGCGTGGAAGTTCGCGATCCAGCCCCAGACCGGACCGACGGTCCTCGTCTTGAGCCGCCAGAAGCTGCCCTTCCTCGGCGAACGCAAGGCGGACGTGGCGCGCGGCGCTTACGTGCTGCGCGAGCCCGAGGGCGGTCCCGACCTGGTGCTGATCGCGAGCGGCTCCGAAGTCTCGCTGGCGGTCGATGCCGCAAAGCTGCTCGCCGAGCGCGGAACGCGCGCGCGCGTCGTCTCGATGCCATCCTGGAAGCTCTTCGACGCACAGGAGGCCGCCTATCGCGACGCGGTGATCCCGCCCGAGATCAAAGCGCGGATGTCGATCGAGGCCGGTGCCACCATCGGCTGGTCGAAGTACGTCGGCGATCGCGGTATCGCATACGGATTGGACCATTTCGGAACCTCGGCGCCCGCCGCGGCGATCGCACAAGAGTACGGCTTTACCCCCGAGCACATCGCCGACGTCGCCGCCGGCCTGCTCGCGAACGTCTGACCGCGGCATCCTTCTCCCGCAACCTGACAGAAGAGAGAACATCCATGGCTTCGACGCCCAACCAGCTGCAGTTGCTGCTGGAGTACGGTCAGAGCATCTGGCTCGACAACATTCGGCGCAGCATGTTCGCGAGCGGCGAACTGCAGCGTCTCATCGAGCACGGCTTGCGCGGGATGACGTCGAATCCGACCATCTTCGAAAAGGCGATCGGTTCGGGCTCCGATTACGACGAGCAGCTGCGCACGCTGCTCGACGAAAAGGACCCGGTCGCCGTCTTCGAAGCGCTGGCGATCCGCGACATTCGCAGTGCCTGCGACTTGTTCCGCGGCGTCTACGACTCTTCGCAGGGCCTCGACGGCTACGTCTCGCTCGAAGTTTCGCCGACGCTGGCGCACGACACGGCCGGAACGATCGCCGCGGCGCAGCGCCTGTGGAAGGCGGTCGATCGGCCCAACGTGATGATCAAGATCCCGGGCACCGCCGAAGGCGTCCCGGCGATCAAGGCGACGATCGCCGCCGGCGTCAACGTCAACGTCACCCTGCTGTTCTCGGTCGACCGCTACGATGCGGCCGCCAACGCCTACATCGAAGGGCTCGAGGAACGGGCGGCGCGCGGCGAGCCGATCGACCGCATCGCTTCGGTCGCGTCCGTGTTCGTGTCGCGCATCGACACGGCCGTCGACAAGAAACTCCAAGCCTTGCTCGACCGCGGCGAACCGGTTGCGGACCTGTTCGGCAAAGCCGCCATCGCCAGCACCAAGCTGACCTATGGGCGCTTCCTCAAGCTCTTCGGAGCCGGCCGGTTCGCGGCACTGCGCGCCAAGGGCGCCCACGTTCAGCGCCCGCTGTGGGCGTCGACCTCGACCAAGAACCCGGCCTACCCCGAGCTGATGTACGTCGAGCAGCTGGTCGCCCGCGACACCGTGAACACCGTTCCGCCCAACACCCTCGATGCGCTGCTCGACCACGGCAACGTCCGTTCCGACACGATTCTCGAAGGTGTCGACGATGCGCGTAAGGTCGTCGAGGAGCTGGCGCGGGAGCGCGTGTCGCTCTACGACGTCACCGAAGAACTGGTCGCGGAGGGCGTGAGGTCGTTCGCCGACTCGTTCAACGCAATGCTGGCCGCGATCCAGAGCAAACTCGAGAAGCTGCGCAGCGACGCGCCGGCGCGCGTCTCGCTCACACTGGGCGATGCGCAGGCCGATGCCGATGCGGCGCTGGGGCGGCTGGCGTCGATCGATTTTCTCGCCAAGCTCTGGCGCGGCGATCCCTCGCCGTGGTCGGACCAGCCCGAGCACGTCGCGATCATCACGCACGCCCTCGGGTGGGTCGAAATTCCGCAGCAAACGCATGCCCAGAGCGGCGACCTGCGCGAGTTCGCGCAGGCCTGCGCCAAGCGTTTCGATCACGTCGTCGTGCTCGGGATGGGCGGCAGTTCGCTGGCGCCCGACACCTTGCGCGAAACCTTCGGCCGGACCCCGGGCTATCCGGCGTTACATGTGCTCGACTCGACCGACACGCAGCAGATCGCGGCCCTGGACGCTCAGCTCGACATCGCGCGCTCGCTGTTCATCGTCGCCTCGAAATCCGGCACCACCACCGAGCCCGACGCGTTCTTCCGCTACTTCTATCAGCGCGTCCAACAGACGGTCGGCGGTGCGAACGCGCCGGCGCACTTCGTCGCCATCACCGACCCGGGCACGAAACTCGAAGCGGAGGCGCGCGAGACCGGTTTCCTGCGCGTTTTCGTCAACGATCCGAACATCGGCGGCCGTTACTCGGCGCTGTCGTACTTCGGCATGGTCCCAGCGGCGCTGGCCGGTTACGACGTGACGGCGATTCTCGACCGCGCGGTCAATGCGATGCACGCCAACGCGGCCACGGTGGCGGCCGGGGATTCACCCGGAGCCCGCTTCGGCGCCGCGCTGGGAGCGCTCGCGAAGCGAGGACGGGACAAACTGACCATCGTCACGCACCCGGCGGTACGAGCCTTCGGGGCGTGGGCGGAGCAGCTGATCGCCGAATCGACCGGCAAGTCGGGCACCGGCATCGTCCCCATCGAGGGCGAGCCGCTCGGCGAGGTGCACGCCTACGGCGCGGATCGCGTCTTTGCGTACGTCGGCGCCGGTCTCGACGGCGACGATGCCGCCGTAGCGCGCTTGAGCGAACTCGAAGCGGCCGGGAATCCGGTCATTCGACTGGTCATGAGCGACCGGCTCGACATCGGCGAGCAGTTCTACATTTGGGAGATCGCGACCGCAGCGGCCGGCGTAATCCTGGGCATCGACGCGTTCGATCAGCCCAACGTGCAAGAGTCGAAAGACAACACGAAGCGGCTGCTGGCGGAGTATGCCAAGAACGGCAGCTTCGCCGAGCCGCAACCGCGACTGCGCGGCGCCGACGCGAGCGTCTTCCCGCTGGCGGGTTCGGCGGGAGTCGAACTGGGCAGCGATCTGCGCAGCGCGGTGGCCGCCGTCAGCGCGCAGATCGGTCCGGGAGACTACGTCGCCTTCAATGCCTACATCCCGATGAACGCCCAGGACGAAGACAACCTGCGCAGCATGCGCACGACGGTTCGCGACGCGCTGAGGGTCGCCACCACGGTCGGGTTCGGACCGCGCTTCCTCCATTCGACCGGTCAGCTGCACAAAGGCGGTCCGAACGAAGGGGTGTTCTTCCAGATCACCTACGAAGCGCCGTTCGATCTGCAGATCCCCGGGATGGGCGGCTTCCGCACGCTGCAGCGCGCCCAGGCCTTGGGTGATTTCGAATCGCTCGATCAGCGCACACGGCGCGGCATGCGCATTCATTTCACCGGCGACGTGCGGGCGGGGCTGCACGCCTTCGCCGACGCACTCGATTCGGCCGTCAGCGCGAAAGCGTAAGGAGTACTCGTGCAACTCGGAATGGTCGGCCTGGGGCGGATGGGCGCAAACATGACGACCCGCTTGGAGCGCGGCGGCCATCAGGTGGTGGCCTACGACCGCGACCCGGCGGCAGTCCAGCGCACGGCAGCCGACGGCGCAACCGGCGCGTCGTCGCTGCAAGAGCTGGTGACGAAACTCCAGCCGCCGCGCGCGGTCTGGATCATGGTGCCTTCCGGAGCGCCGACCGACTCGACGATCACCGAACTGCTGACCCTGCTGCAGCCCGGCGACACGATCATCGACGGCGGGAATTCGAAGTGGACTGACTCCAAGGATCGCTACGCGCGCTGCAAGGCCAAGAACGTCGCCTTCGTCGACGCCGGAACGTCGGGCGGCGTGTGGGGTCTGGCGAACGGGTACTGCTTGATGATCGGCGGCGACGACGACGCGGTCGCGC
>PMOG01000062.1 GCA_003161555.1 Vulcanimicrobiota bacterium
GCGACCGACGCGATCGCCGAAGAGGTCGAGATGCCGCGCCGCATCACCAGCATCATCAGCGGCGAGAGCCTGATCAACGACGCCTCGGGTTTGGTCATCTACCGCTTCGGCGTCATCGCCGCGGTGACGGGCACGTTCTCGCTCTTGGCGGCGCTCGGCGAATTCGTCTACGCCATCGCCGGCGGGGTCGCGATCGGCCTGGGCGGCGCGTGGCTCATCACGGAGCTGATGCGGCGAATCCGAAAAACCGGTTTGGCGGATACGCTGATCTTGGTCTCGATCTCGCTCGTCACGCCGTTTGCCTTGTACGTGCCGGCCGACGCGATCGGCGCATCGGGCGTCATCGCCGCCTTGACCGGCGGGATCTACGCCAGCCGCCGCTCGTCGGTAATCTTCGATGCCGAGAGCCGCATCGCGGCCTCATCGGTGTGGAACCTGCTGTTCTTCACCTTCAACGGCGCCGCGTTCGTCCTGATCGGGCTCGAGCTCCGCACCATCCTGCGCGCGCTGCCGATGTACTCGGTCTGGACGCTGGTGAGCTGGGGTCTCGCCGTGTCCGTGCTGCTGATGGTCGTGCGCTTCGTGTGGTGCTTCGTCGTCACGTACGGCGCGCGGCGTCTGTTCCCCAAGATTCGCGAGAGCGAAGGTCCCGATCCGCCGTGGCAGGCGATCTTCGTGCTGAGTTACGCCGGCATGCGCGGCATCGTGTCGCTCGCCGCGGCGCTCGCGATCCCCGACACGATCGCCTCGGGTCGGCCCTTTCCCGACCGGCCGCTGATCCTGTTCATCACCTTCACGGTCATCCTGTTTTCGCTGGTCGGCGAAGGTTTGACGCTGCCGTGGTTCATTCGTCGTTTCCGCGACGCACTCGGAAGCGACGCGGATGAAATCGAACGCATGGTGGCCTACGCGCGCGTGCAGAGTGCCGAGGCAGCCCGCGCGCACCTGCGCACGCTGGAGGTGACCTTTTCGGCGGCTGAATGGGAGGTCGCCGGACGCATCCATGCGAGCTACGAAGAACTGATCGAGCACTTCCGCGCCCATGTCGAGGGCGTCGATCCGGACCTCGACGCACACCAGCATGAGATAGAACGACGCCTGCGACGCGAGGCCTACACGGCGGAACGGCGGCGGCTGGCCGAACTGCGCAAGAGCGGCGAGATCAGCGATCACGCCTTCCGCGAGCTGGAGTGGCAGATGGACTTGGCGGAATCACGCCTGGCCTGAGGTGTGCCGGGCGATCCGCACGCACCGGCGAAGGCCGACCGCATGAAGACCTTCGCCGGGCTGGCTGCTGCTCTCGTGCTCGCCCCGCTTCCCGCGGCGGCGCAACTCCGCGTTGCGCCGCCGACCGTGGGCATACCGCCGGGAATAACGGTGACGGGCCGGGCCGTGGTGCGCGCAACGGTCAAGACGGTGCAGTTCACGGCGATGGCGCGCGGCGCACTCGATGAGGCGACGGTGCTGAGCGCACTGCGTACCGCAGGGATCGAGGATCCGCTGATCGGGCCGACCGGCGGGCAGCTGTTCCTCTCGAACAACGGTCCGACGACGCTGCGCGGAACGATTCACGACGTTTCGCGGGCGAAACTCGACGGGATCGAGCGTGCCGCCGCTGCCTTCATCGTGGCGCACCCCGGGGTGGCGCTGGACAACGTGCAGTTCACGGCGCGGCCCGATGACTGCGACGCGGTCGAACAAGGTGCGCGAACCGCCGCGCTCGGCGACGCGCACCGCAAGGCGCAGGCGATCGCCGGCAGCGCGGGCGTCGCGCTGGGCGAACCGCTCGCGGTCGCCGAATCGGGCGGATGTCCGCTCGCCGGCGACCAGATCGGCCAGCAGAACGGACCGGGCGCGTTCGATCTCGGGGCCTTGACGGTCTCGATCGCGGTCACGGAGACGGTGACGTATGCGATCGATCCGGCCGGTTCAACGCGCCGCCACGTGCTCTGAGGCCGTTAGCGGAGCGGGGCAAAAAAAAGCGCGACGCGAGATGTTCGCGACGCGCTGGTGTCCGCCGAAGCGGGGATCGTCTTAGGCGGCGGCCTTCTTGCGGCTTGCGGCCTTCTTGCGGCGCGGCGCTGCTTTGCGCGTTGCCTTGCGGACGGCTTTCTTCGCGGACTTCTTGCGCGTGGTCTTCTTGCGCGTGGTCTTCTTGCGGCCCGTCGACTTCTTCGCAGCTTTCTTGCGCGTCGTCTTCTTGGCGGCAGTCTTCTTTACTCCGGCTTTCTTCTTGCGCGCCGGTTTCTTTTTCTTCGCAGCTTTTTTAGCGGCCATCGGTAATCGTACCGTACCTTTCCGCGTCCGCGGTCACCCGAGGACGCGCGGAGACCGGCGACGATCGCCGGCTGTTGGTTGCCTACCTTATACCACTAAGCGTGAAATGATGCAACTTTTGGGAGGGAACGCGCGCGCGTGCGTCGGCGGATGCAACGTAGCGGTAACGTCAAGCGACGCCGGCGCGGGCGCTCCGCCGGCATGCGAAGCGGCGGCGAAATCGTCACGCGACGCGTGCCGCACGTGCGCTGTTGTTGCATGTAACGACGACCGCGCCGTCGCGCGCGAGCGGTGTGAGGTCGCGCGAAAACCGCGTCGCGCGACCGCGGAAGTCGTTCACGTTGCAGACGGCGGCGGACTGCGGTTACCTGCGCTTGCCCATGCCGCTGGAGTAACCGGGTTTCACGCGGAAACCCCTTTCGGAGGAACCTTCCTTCATCCGGTACAACCGCGCTGGACATGATACAACGCCTGTCCGAGGCGGCGTGCGCAGTTCTCTGCGTCGCGCTGATCCTCGCACCGCTCCCCGCTCGCGCCGACGGATCGCAGGCGAGCGCCATTCAAGCCGGGCTGCTCCAGCCCGCGAATGCGTCCTTGCAGCGGGCGCTCCAGCAGATGGATGCGGCGCCGGGTTCCGGACAAGTCGCGCAAGCGAACCCGGTCGGGACGCAGCAGGCGCCGATCCGCAAGCCCAGCCTGCCGCAAGGTTTTACCTACAACGTCGACTTCTCGTTCGCATATCCGCTGGGCAATGTGGGCTTCACCGCCCACGATCCGGGCGGGATGGACGCGGGCTTCGGCTACGCGTTCTCGCGCACGAACCGGGTTCAGGCCGGCTATTACGAGATCCAGCAAGTCCCGGTCGGATTCAGTAATCGCGTGGTGCCGTTCTACTTGCAAGGCTACACCGGACCCGGCACCAACCTCCCCGGCGCGTCGCTGGGGAACCAAAACACCGGCGTCGTCGATGTGACGACCAAAGACAAGATCTTTCAGATCGGCGATCAGAATCTGTTCCTGCTGGGCGGGAAGATCCCGATCGTCATCACGCCGACCTACCTCGCGCACACCGCGACGATCGGCGGCCATTCGGACGAGCAGCTGATCGAGTACAACGGCTTCTCGACGACGGTGCGCCTGCGCACCGAACAGGAGTACTTCCTAGCCGTCACCCTGCCGTTTCTATCGACGCCACGCATGTTCGGAACGCTGACCGCGGCGCCGCAGTGGCTGGTCCACCCGGCCGGCGTGAACCAAACCAATCACGCGCAGCTCTTCCTGTTGGGATACGTCGAGTACCGTTTCGATCCGCGCACGACGGCCTTCTTCCAGCCCTCGCGGCTGGTGCAGTACAACCCCGTCGATCCCTATCCGGAGTACACGCCGTCATTCATTTATGGCGTCGCGCACCACTTCACGAAGTCGACCTTCATTCAGGTGACGATGCTCGAAGGCGGCGCGACCAACACCAACAACCAGTGGGGCATCGTCAGCCTCACCTGTCAGCGGCTGCCGTGCGCGCCGAAACAGGTGGCGCCGCAGTTCGCCGGTCTTCACGCCGCGGAGGTTCAAGTGCAACTCGGAATCGGCTCGCCGACGGTGATCCCGCTGTGAGTGCCCGTCGAATCGCCGCCGCCCTGGCGGCCTCATTCCTGCTCGCCGCGTGCGGCGGCGGTGGCAAGACCTTCACCAACACGATCCCCACGCCGGCCAAGCCCGGCACCGTCGGGCCTGCGGCGCATCTGCGCATTGCCGGCGTCGGCGACAGCCTGACCGCGGGCGTGCAGTCCGGCGGCTTGATGGGCGCCGACATGCCGGTGATCGGCGTCGACCCGACGCTCGGTCAGATCGGGCCGGTTCAGCGCACGCAGGAGCACGGGTTCTTCGCGCTGCTCTGGGAACAGGCCAACGGCGTCGACATCAACGCGCTCAGCGATCCCACGCAGTCACCGCTGCCGCTGATGACTCCGCCGGGTGTCGGCGATCTGCTCGCACCGACGACCTCGGGTTTCCCCTATCCCGTCACCACCGAGTGCGATTCCCACCAGATCGCGGCGAACACGTTTTCGACGGCGCTGTCGCTGCGCGAGAACCCGGCGCTCAATCCCTCCGACGTCGGGATCCCGGGTCAGACCGTGCACGAAGCGCTCTACATGACCGGCCCGATCGGCAACTGCAACGTGACCGCGCAGAACGCGCCCGGGCAGTTCGTGCAGCTCAACGCGCTGGTCAACGGCGAGAGTCAGAACTTCTGGCCGATCTTGGCCGGCTTCGGCCAAGGCGTCACCCAAGTGCAAGCCGCGATTTCGCTGCACGCGCAAGTCGCGACGGTGTGGCTCGGCTCGAACGACCTGCTCAAGTTTGCCTTCTCGGGCGGCGCGGCGCCGGTCACGTCGCCGGCTTCGATGCAGGCCGACATTCTGTCGATCGTGCAGCAGCTCAAAGCATCGGGCGCCAAAGTTGCGGTTTCCAACCTGGTCGACGTGATGGGCGCGGCGGTGTTCATTCCGCAGCCGGCCTACTCGGCGACCCTGACCGCATACCTCACCGGCGCGCTCGAAGCGCAGGGCATTCCGGCGGGCCAAGCTGCCGCAATCGCCGGTCAGTATGCACCGGCGTACGCCGCGCAGGAAACCACCCAGGCCGGGCTCGGTGCCGGCGGGTACTTCACGATCAACGCGCTGTTCGCAACCCTGCAGACCGCCTCCGCGCAGATCGCGGCCTCGCAGGCTCCGGTCGCTCCGACCCTGGTCACGGGCGAGTTCGTAACCGACGCCGTCGCGGCCGAGGTGAAGGGACTCAACGCTTCCTATAATGCAGCGATCGCCGCCGGCGCGAGCAGCGGCGGCGCGGCGCTGGTCGACATCCACACGCAGTTCGTCGCGATCGAGAACGCCGGCGGGATCCCGATCAACCCACCCGCGTGCTGCAGTCTGGTGTATCGCGGCGGCTTCTTCAGCCTCGACGGCGTCCACCCGTCCAACACCGGCTACGCGATCATCGCGAACGCCTTCATCGACCAGCTCAACACGTCGTACGGCCTGGGCATTCCGGACGTCAGCCTGGCGGCCGTGTACGCAACCGATCCGTACGCGCCGGGCAACGGCGTCTCAGGGTTCAGCAAAGTGCGGCAGCCGAAGTGATTCGGCGAAGCGCGGCGCTGCTCGGGGGCGCGCTTGCGATCGCGCTCCTGGGCGCCGCACCGACCGGTCCGGCTGCGGTGTTTCTCGAAACCTGGGCCAAAGTGCCGAGCTACACCGCCGACATGAAGGTGCACGAAACGAAGGGCAGCGAGGTTCAGGATCGCACCTATCGCTACGCGTACCTCAAGCCGCACTTCGCGCGCATCGACATCACCGGCGGTCCCGGTCGCGGCGGCGGTGCGGTGTGGAAGGGCGGGGAGACGATCACCGGTCATCGCGGCGGTTTCGTCAGCTTCGTCAAACTGACGAAATCGATCCACGATCCCGAAGCCGTCGACTTGCGCGGCGGCACGATCGTCGAGGCCTCGTTCCAAACGATCGCCGACGACATCCGCTCGGCGGCGGCCGTGACGAACGGTGAGGAGACGATTCTCGGCACTGCCTACGACACGGTGTCGATCCCGTGGAAGGATCAGTACGGTGCGACGCGGGTCGTGATCTTTCTGAGCAAGACCTCGCATCTGCCGGCCCGGCGCGTGACCTTCGCCGGCGATACGATCGTGCGCACCGAGGACTTCCTCAACGTCAACGCGTCGGCCAACCTGACCGAGTCCGACTTCTAGCTCGGCGGCCCGGCGGTTAGGCCGGCGCGCCGACCGCGCGTTCGGGAGCGACCTCGAACCGTTCGTGCCGTGCCGTGTAGCCCCCGAGGCCGACGGTCGCAGTGCGTAGTTCGGTCGCGTAGCGCCCGAGTTCCGCTTGCGGAACGAGCGCCACGATCCGGTCCCAGCCCGGCTTGTCGGTCGGCTCGAAGCCCAGGATTTGGCCCCGCTTCGCCGTCAGCTGGGACACTGCCGCCGAGAGCGAGACGCTCGGCACGGTCGTTTCGACGCGCATCAGCGGTTCGAGCACGACGGTCCCGAGTTTCTGCAGCGCATCGCGGACGGCCATGCCGGCGGCGGTTTTGAATGCCGCCTCGCTCGAATCGACGTCGTGAAACGCACCGTCGAAAAGCGTGACGTGAAGGTCGGTGACGGGGAAGCCGTGCGGTCCGCCGGTGGCGAGCGCCTCGCGGACCCCTTTTTCGACCGCCGGGAAAAACTGCTTGGGCACCACGCCGCCGACGATCTTTTCGGAGAACGTCGCCCCAGCACCGCGCTCGCGCGGCTCGAAGCGCAGATGCACGTCGGCGAACTGTCCGTGACCGCCGGTCTGGTGCTTGTAGCG
>PMOG01000120.1 GCA_003161555.1 Vulcanimicrobiota bacterium
CGGCGTTCCACCCGTACAGGTCGGCGGCGAAAACGGCGAGCCCGTCGGTGCCGTCGCTGACGTGGGCCCAGCGCTGGGCCGGCACTTCGAACTGCGCGCGTTCGCCGTCGGTCGAGGGATAGGCGGTGCGCACCAGCGTCCCGTGCGGCTGGCCGAAGCGCACGTCGCGGGCGCTCGTCGCCACCTCGTGCTCGGCGCGCAGCAGCACGTGATCTTCGTTCCATGCGACGACGCAGTCGACGCGCAGCCAGGGCTCGCCCTCGTGCAACGCGATGCGCATCGAGATCCGCGACGCCTTGCCCGCGGCCATGCGGATGACGAGGTCGCCGTCCTCGACCGCTGCGCCGGCCGGCTTCACCGGCAGCTGCGAGCGCGCGTAGCCGGCGTCGAGATTCCAGGCATCGTACGTTTTCGGACGATCGGCGTAGGCGACGATCGCGTTGAGCCGGCGCGCGACGTTCGGTCCCTCGGCGGTGCCGAACGCGACGATCGTTCCGTCGTCGCGGATGCGGGCCCGCACGAACGCGTTGCGCAAGCTCCAGCCGTCACCGTCGCGCTCCGGCGGAACGGATACGGGCGCTTCGACGCGCACGTCGCTGCGCGGCAGAATCGACGCGGCTGCTTCCCCGACGCGCGCCGCGATCGCCGCCGCTCGATCGTGCTCGGCTTCGACGTCGGCGTAGACGGCGGCGATCGCCGTGCCGGCCATCACGTCGTGAAACTGCCCCCGCAGCACGATCTCCCACGCATTGCGCAGGTCGGCGGCGAACGATGCACGCACCGCCTGCGGCGCGCGCACGGCGACGCACCACGCCGCGGCTTCTTCGGCGGCGGCCAGGCGGCGTTCCAGCTCGGCGTTGCGGCGCTTCACGTCGCGATGGGTGGTGTACGTTCCGCGGTGCGTTTCCAGATAGAGTTCGCCCGCGTAGTCCGGCAGCTCGCCCGCGGCGACGCCGGCGAACCACGCCTCCGCCGTCGTCCACGGGTTCGTGCCAGGCGCGACCGATTCGATGTCGGCATCCGTCACGCCGCCGCCGCCGTCGCCGTGTCCGACGATCAGCATCTCGTCGCGCGCGCGCGCCGTCGCCAGCCGCGCCGGGGTGATGTCGCCGTCGTAGCGATCGACGACGGCCGAGACCAGCGCCGAGCCGTCGTCACCGAGCCAGCGGAAGCGCGGGTACGGCCAGCGCGTGGTGTCGTTCCATTGCAGCTTCGTCGTCATAAACGACGTCACGCCGGCATGCACGGCCAGGGTCGGAAAGGTCGACGGGAAGCCGAAGGTGTCGGGAAGCCACGCGACGCTCGGCTCGATGCCGAGGTGCTCGCGCATCCAGCGAATACCGTGGGCGAACTGGCGCAGCACCGACTCGCCGCTGGGCGCGTGCAGGTCCGGCTCGACCCACATCGGCGCGACGCCGGCATCCCAGCCTCGGCCCAGCCGCGCCCGCACGCGCTCGCCGACCGACGCATCGGCAGCGAACACCCAGCGGTAGAGCTGCGGCTGACTCTGCGCGTACACGAAGCGCTCGTCGACCTCCATCTGGCGCAAGGCGGTCGCGAAAGTCCGCAGCGCCTTGCGCCGCGCCTCGTCGTAGGTCCAGAGCCACGCGACGTCCAGGTGCGAATGACCGATCAGCGGGACGTCGACGTCGCGGCCGCCATCGTGCACCGCAAAGGCGGCGATCTCCAACTGCTCCGCCGGGCGCTGTTCGGCCCGGGCGAGCATCAGCCGCCAGCGCAGCCCGTCGCCGTTGGGCAGCCCGGACGTGGGCAGCGAGCGCCGTTCGACCTCGAGCGAGAGGTCGTGCTCGCCGGGAAGCGGCGGCAGGTCGATCGTTTCGTGCTTTCCATCGAAAGCGCCGCACGCCGCACCGTCGATGCGCAGCAGCGCGCCGGTTCGGGTGGGATAGCGCAGCCGCAGCGGACCGGCGGGAAAGGTCGCCCGCGCCGCGAGGGTCACGATCGATTCGTCGTCGGCGCGGCGTTGGAGCCGCACGCGCATCACAGCGTGGCGGTGACCTGATCGTTGGCGGTCGTGCAGTTCTCGCCGGGCCTCGGTTTGTCGTCCATCACGTAGTGAAACGTGACGACGACCGGCTTGCGATTGCGCTGGTGCGCGAGCTGAAAGCGAAACGCGGCCGGGTAGCTCTCATTCGCACCGAGGCCGGGGATCGGCTGGGTGCCGGCCGGCCGCTGGTTGATCAGCAGATCGAGGTGCTGATTGACCGCCAGGCGCTGACTGGACGAGCCGCGATTCTGGACGTTGACGGTCACGATGTAATTGTCGAGCGTGCGGTCCTTGGCCCGAATCACTTTGAGCTGCGGGTTCGCGACCAGCAGGTCGGAGGGACACGCGCCAGGCTGCGCAGCAATCAGCGCGCCCGCCAGCAGAAAGGGCAGCATAGTCGTGCCTCCTACGAGCGCAGAGGCCCCGGCACCCGCCTGGGCCATGGAAAGCCAGGCGCCTGCCGTGATGACGGCGGCCGCCCAGGGCGCTATCATGGAGCGATGACCTCGCCGGCGTCCGATACCGACCGCATCACGGAAGCGATCGACAAATTCGACCCGACCGTAGCCCGGGCGATCCGCGCGGTCCGGCTCGCGCTGCGCCGGCGGTTTCTGACTGCCTACGAACTGGTCTGGGACAACTACAACGCCTTCGTCATCGCGTACGGGACGACCGAACAACCCTCGGACACCATCGTATCGCTTAGCGCGGATATGAACGGCGTCAACCTCGAGTTCGCGCGCGGCGCAAGCCTCCCGGATCCTCACGGACTGCTGCTCGGAAACGGCAGGTTCAATCGCTTCGTGCGGCTCCCCGACGCCGACGCGTCACTTGCCCGCCCCGAAGTGGCCGCGCTCGTCGACGCCGCCGCCGCGCAAGCCTCGGGCATGCGCCGCAGCGGCAGCATCGTAACGATCCTGCGCTCCGTCTCCACCAAACAGCGCCCGCGCCGTCGCAACGGCGCATAAGTGGGCGCTCGCGGAATCTACGTCGAGCGGCTGATTCGCGCCGACATGGAGCGGCTCTGGGCGTTCACGCAACTGCCTGCACTGCACCAGCGCTGGGACATGCGCTTCAACCGTATCAGCTATCTGCCGCGGCCGAGTCCGGACGAGCCCCAAAAGTTCCTCTACGAAACGCGGATCGCGCTCGGGCTGCGCGTCCGCGGAGAAGGTGAGAGCATCGGAGAGATCGCCGCCATCAACGGAACGAGAACCTCGAAACTGGCATTCTGGTCGAACGATTGGAAATCGCTGATCCGCAGGGGCTCCGGGTACTGGCGCTACGTCCCCACCGATCACGGCATTCGGTTCATCACGTACTACGACTACGAGACGCGTTTCGGGCCGCCCGGGCGATTCGCCGATCTGCTCTTTCGGCCGCTCCTGGGTTGGGCCACGGCCCGGAGCTTCGACGCGCTTGCGCTGTGGCTCGAGGACGGTATCGAGCCTGAACACGCCGGCTTACGCGCGCGTGCAAGCCGCTGTTCGAGAAAGCCGCCGGCAGGGTGATGTCGATCTATCGGCGGGCGCTCGGTTCAAACTTCGAACGACTGCATCCGCAGATTCAGCGCCGCTTCAGCCTTGCGAGCAACGATGGCATGGCCGCGATCGGGACCGGCGTCATGTCGTCCGTTTGGCACGGACCGGCCTACACGCTGCCGTTCCTGTATCTCGGCGCATGGCGACGGATCATGTTTCCGGAGAGCCGGGTGGACATCCCATTCTCGATCGAGAATTACGCATTCGTCGATCCCCTGGGTCGCGAGACCGTCACCTGGGTTCGGACCTTTCACACCCGCCGGCAGCGCCGGTTTGACGCCTACATGATCTATGCCGAGCGCCGCGCGCGAATCGTCGACTATCTCGGCAGTCACGAGCACCTCGCGGTTGATATCGACTTGGATGTCGCTGAGAACGGCGGGCTGCGCCTGCGCTCCGGGGAGCAGCGCTTCTACGAAGGTTTCGCGGGCTTCCGGTTCCCGATGGCCGTTTCGGGGATAGCCGACGTTTGCGAATGGTTCGATGATGCCGACGGCAAGTTTCACATCGACGTGCGCGTCACGAACAAGCTCTTTGGTCCGCTCTTCGGCTACACGGGCAGCTTCAGCGTGGAGTACGTCCAGGCGGCCCAAACGCCGGCGAGGCTCTTGCCCAAACGCTTCGAGGTCCGCGAATAGGCGCTGCGCTGCGTCTGACGCTGAATTAGAACGTCATTGTCGCGCTATCGTCGGCGCTGGTGCAGTTTTCGCCCGAATGAGGCACGTCATCCCTGACGTAGTGGAAGGTCACCGGCACCGGAGGACGCGGCTTTTGCTTCGTTCGTGCACGCCGAAAAGGATACGTCGCCGTGAAGCTTTGACCGGCGCGGAGACCGGGAAGCGCTTGGGTTCCCGCAACCACTCCATTGAGCAAGAGATCCAGATGCTGCGCGATGTCTTGGCGCTGCGCGGCAGTTCCCCGGTTCTTGACATCCACGATCGCGACGTAGTCGAGGAGAGGCGCTGATTCACTTCTGATGAATTGCACGCGCGGATTCGAAAGCACCAAATCGGAAGGGCAAATAGCCGGCTGCGCGGCGACGCACCCGCTGGCTAGGAAGACGAGTAACAACGTGCCCGTCCTAGCGAGCACGCGCCCCGCGATCCTCTGCCGGCGCGCTCGACGGGGCAGGGGTTTCGTCGAGGTAGCGGTGGATGAAGGCGATGCTCATGCTGCCTTCGCCGACGCCGGAGGCGACACGTTTGATCGAGCCGTGGCGTACGTCGCCGGCGGCGAAAATTCCGGGGACGCTCGTTTCGAGGAGGTACGGGTCGCGTTCGAGCGGCCACGGGTGTCCCGCCTGCGTCTGCAGGTCGACGACATCGCGCCCGGTGCAGACGTAGCCATCCGCGTCGCGGATCAGATTGTGCGGCAGGTTTGCCGTCTCGGCGTCGGCGCCGATGAGGATGAAGAGCGCGCTCGTTTCGAACGTCTGTTGCTCCCCGGTGCGCGCGTTTGCGACGACGATCGATCCCAGCTCATCGGTGCCGTGCGCGGCCACGACCGTGCTCTCGGTCATGACGTGCACGTTGGCTTTGGTCGCCAGCTGGTCGATCAGATATTGCGACATGCTCTTGCTCAGCGATTCGCCTCGCACCAGCAGCGTGACGCGGCGGGCGTAGTTCGCGAAGAACATCGCGGCTTGGCCGGCCGAGTTGCCGCCGCCGACGAGAAAGACGTCCTTGCCGCGCGTTTCCAGCGCCTCGGTGCGGGCGGCGCCGTAGTAGACGCCGCGCCCGCTGAAGTTCGCGACGCCCTCGGCGTCCAGCTTGCGCCACGAAACGCCGGTGGCGAGCACGAGCGCGCGCGCCGCAACCCGGCCGGTACCGTCGAGGACCACCTGATGGGGAGCGCCGTCGACGCCGGGCTCGATGCTCACCACTTCCCGCGCGCTGAGCATCTCCGCGCCGAAGCGTTTGGCTTGCTCCCAGGCGCGCGTGCTGAGGTCGTCCCCGGACAGGCCGGTCGGAAACCCGAGGTAGTTCTCGATGCGCGACGATGAACCGGCCTGCCCGCCCGGCGCTTCGCGCTCGATCAGCAGCGTGCGCAGTCCCTCCGACGCGCCGTAGACGCCGGCGGCGAGCCCGGCCGGCCCCGCGCCGATGATCGCGACGTCGTAAACGTGGTCCGGCGCAGGTTCCGTCTGCATGCCGAGCCGCCGCGCGATATCACGATACGAAGGCGCCGCCAGCGGCGGGTCGTCGGCAAAGACGAGCAGCGGAAAGGCCGGCGCGCCGTTGCCGGACGGCAGATGCTTCGTGCTGAGTGGATCGTCCGGTTCGAGCCACCGGAACGCGACGTGATTGCGGGCTAAGAAATTGCGCACGTCGTGGCAGTCGAGATCGTGCTGGCTCCCGATGACGGTCACCTTCGGTGCCGGCGCACGCAGCGCGAACTGCTGCAGGTCGGTGATCCGCTTGATCATCGAGCGCACGATCTGTTCGCGCAGGTGAACGCAGCTGAGGATGAGTTCGCGAAAATCAGCAGCGTCCAGACGAGCCAGCCGGGCGGGTTCCAGCGCGCGAACACCGGCGACCGATGCCGAGTTCAACAGCAACGGCACCTCGCCGAAGTAATCGCCGGCGAGGTAGGTGGTGACCCGGAACTCCTCATCGTCGGCGCGTTTGGAAACCGCCAGCGAGCCGGAGAGCAGGGCGAAGAACGACGGCGCTTCACCTTCATGCAGAAGCCATTCGCCTTCCAGCAGCCGTACATCGGCCGCGCGCGACGCGATGGTCGTCCGCTCGTGCTCCGGAACCGGAGCGAGCAGCGGAATATCGAGCAGCGACTCGGCGGTAATCACGTGACGTCTCCGCTACGGCAATTCGCCGTGGTAATAGTCGAGCTGCGGCTGTTCGTGCACCAGCGTCCCGGTTGCCTCGACGACGAACTTCCCGGAGTCCGGATAGTAACAGACGTCGCCCGGATCGATGTTCGCGATCAGCAGCACGACCGCGTCCTCGTCGGCATGGTTCTCGAGCCGATGCGCGCCGCCGGGCTCGGTGCGGAATGCGACGCAGTCGCCGGCCCGCAATTCGGCCATGCCGCGCGGCGTGCGCAGCGTCGGAGTGCCCGCGAGTACGACGAACAGCTCCTCTTCGCGCGTGTGCCAGTGCAAGGGGCAGAAGGCCTCGCCCCGGCGCAGGCGCGTCGCGTTGTAGCCGAGCTTCTCCGCGCCGAGCAACCGGCCGACATCCGCATACTCGGCGGTAAACGGCGTCGGATCGTTCGGCGACGCCTCGTAGCGGAGTTCGTCGATGATGTTGACACGGTCGACGAAGGCGTCGGCCCGCGCACCGAGCATCGCCTCGAGCGCCGCGCGCGCGTTGCCGAAAACCGGCGCCCCGTCGCCGACGAGCAGATGGTTCACCCGCAATGCGCGAAAAGTGCGAGCGCTCAGCGCCGCCAGGCGCGGGTCGGCCAATTTCGCATCCGCCATGAGCGTCAGCGCCCCGGCCGGCGTCCCCCAGATCGCGTCACCGACGATCGCCGCCTGTCGCGAGGCGTCGTAGAGTGCGATCTCGCCCGCCGTCTTGAAACCGTCGAGCCCGAGCACCCGCCAGCCGTGCACGACGTCGCCCGGCGCGAGCGTTCCGTCGACCGGCATCGTGAGCAGCGGCGCGTCGAGCTTACTGGCCAGCGTCGCGGCGCCGGTCGCCTCGGCGAGCTTGGCGCTCGCCCGTTCGTGGTCGCGGTTGGTGATCACGATCGCGGCCACGCCGCGGGCGCGCAGGTTTTCCAACGTCGCGTCGTCCGGCTCGATCGGATCGACCACGAAATTGCCCTGCGCGCTCTCGACGAAGAAGCCGTT
Source organism: Vulcanimicrobiota bacterium (assembly GCA_003161555.1). Taxonomy (GTDB): domain Bacteria; phylum Vulcanimicrobiota; class Vulcanimicrobiia; order Vulcanimicrobiales; family Vulcanimicrobiaceae; genus Vulcanimicrobium; species Vulcanimicrobium vanleeuwenhoeki. The sequence goes on from PMOG01000120.1 coordinate 7,361, forward strand.
GAAGTCCAGGCCGCGGTCGGGCTGCCACCGCGACCAGAACCAAACGCCCGGGACGATCGTGCTCTGCATGCAGACCGCATTCCGCCCCGGCCCCTACGATCCTTAGCCGACCTCCACGGGCAGGCGAAGATCCTCGTGGACGAGGTCGGTCACGAACATGTGGCCCGGCTCGTGGGTGATCGCAAACGGCAGCCGGCTGGCAACGATCACGCTCTGCGGCGTGACGCCGCAGCCCCAGAACACCGGCACGTCGTCCGGTTCGAGGAGCGGGGGATCGCCGTAGTCCGGCCGGGTCAGGTCGGCAATGCCGAGCGCGCCCGGGTCGCCCCACGCCACCGGCTCACCGTGCGCGACCCGAAACGGGCGGGTGACCGCGCGCACGCGCTCGATCTCGGCGGCGCGGTAGGGCCGCATGCTCACGACCATCGGCCCGCGCAGCGCGCCGGCCGGAGCCAGCGGCACGCGCGTGCGGTACATCGGCACGTTGCGCTCGAGCGCGTAATGGCGCGGCGTCAACCCCGCCCGCGCGAGCGCATGATCGAACGTGAACGAACAGCCGATCAGAAACGCAACCAGATCAGCGTCCCAGAGCTCGCGCACGTCGGCGGGCTGCGCGACCAGCGCGCCGTCGCGCCAGACGCGGTAGCGCCCGAGGTCGGTGCGCAAGTCGGCATCCGGCGCGCAGCGAGGAACGAACGCGCCGGGCGCGAGCGGGGCTTCGACCAGCGGACACGGGACCGGATTACGCGCGCACAGGTCGGCCAGGTCGGCCGCAAAGGCGCGCGGCACGACGGCGAGGTTGGCTTGGACGTAATCGGGCGCGAGCCGTTCCGTGGGGCCGGTCCAGCTTCGCTCGCGAATGGCGGCACGCGCTTCGCGGCCGGTCACGGCGCGGTCACGATCCCGTCGGCCGCGTCGCGTTCGCGCGCGGCGGGCTCGCGTTCGGACGGCGGCCCGTACCCGCCGCCGCCGGCGGTGCGCACCAGGATCGCATCGCCCGGCACGAGCACGATGCTGGTCTTCGCCGGCAGCGCCCGGCGGGTACCATCGGCCGCATCGAGCACGTGCGCACCGCAGGCGCCGTCGCCGCCGCCGTTGGTCCCGCGCGGCCGCACCGCGTGCCGTTCGGCGAGCAGCGACGCCGTTGCCGAACCGGCGCGCAATTGGAATCCGCGCACCAGTCCGGAACCGCCGCGAAAGCGGCCGTCGCCGGCGCTCGCCTCGGCGAACTCGTACGCGGTGATCAGCATCGGCATCGTTCGTTCGATCGCTTCGATCGGCGTGTTCAAGGTGTTGGTCATGTGCACGTGGATCGCGTCGATGCCGTCCGCGTGGGGGCGGGCGCCCATGCCGCAGCCGTTCGTTTCGTAAAACGCCCACGAGCGGCCCTCGCCGTCCAGGCCGCCGATCATCACGTTGTTCATCGAGCCGCCGCTCTGCGCCGGCACGCGGCCCGGCGCCAGCAGCGCGAGCGCCCCGAGGACCAGATCGGCGTTGCGCATCGAGGTCTCGACGTTGCCGGCGCTGACCGGCGCGGGTCGACGCGGGTTGAGCAGCGTGCCCTCCGGAACGACGACGTCGATCGGCCGAAACGACCCGTCGTTCATCGGAATGCGCGGGTCGGTAACCGCCCGCAGCGCGTAGTACGCGCCGGAAAGCGTTACGCCGTAGACAGAATTCAGCGGCATCGGGCGCTGCGCCGCCGTACCGTCGTAATCGAGCCGGATCGCGTCGCCGCGCTTTTCGAGCCGCACGCGCAGGACGATCGAAGGCGCACCAGTTTCGTCTTCCATCACGTCCTGGTGCGTGACGACGCCGTCGGGCAAGGCGCGCAGCGCGGCGCGCGTTCGGCGTTCCCCGTCATCGAGCGCCCGATCGAGCGCAGCCTCGACGACGGCGGCACCGTACCGCTCGACCAGTTCGAGAAAGCGCCGCTCACCGACAACGTTCCCGGCCACTTGCGCGCGGAGGTCGCCGGCGCGCGCCTCGGGCGTACGCGAGTTGGCCATCAGAAGATCGACCGTCTCGTCGACGACGCGGTCGTCGCGCATCAACGCGCACGGCGTGATCACGGCGCCCTCGGCGAAGAGGTCGCGCGCGTCGGGCGGCATCGAGCCGGGGACCGCGCCGCCGACGTCGGTCTGATGCGCTTTGTTGGCGGCGTAGCCGACCAGCCGGCCGTCGTGGTAGATGGCGCGGATGACGGTCACATCGTTGAGATGGGTGCCGGAAAGGTACGGGTCGTTGACGACGATCATCTCGCCGGCGCGCAGCCTGCGGCCGCGTTCTTCGAGCCAGGCCAGCGTGCGGCGCAATCCCCACGGCAGCGAGCCGAGATGGACAGGGATGTGCTCGGCCTGCGCGACCAGCCGGGCGCGCGCATCGAAGAGCGCGCAGGAGTGATCGAGCCGCTCCTTGATGTTCGGCGAGTAGGCCGCGTCGCGAACCGCGATTCCCATCTCCTCGCTGGCGTAGATCAGCGACGAGGCGATCAGCTCGGCGGTGATCGGATCGAGCGCAGCCGCTGCGGCCGTCACCGGCGCACCAGGACGAGGTTGTCGAAGCCGTCGACCTGCGCGTGCCAGTTCGGCGCAACGTAGGTCGTGGCATCGTATTGTTCGATCACCGCGGGGCCGTCGAACGCATCACCGGGGCGCAGCCTGCGGCGATCGTATACCGGCGTGTCGACGAAGGCGTGGCCGTCGTAGACGTCGCGCCGCCCGCGCAGTGCGCCGGCCTCGGGCAGCCGCGGCGCGGGGACCTCGCGCGCCTCGAGCCGCGGTTTCGGCGTCGTTCCTATCGCCACGACGCGCACGGTGACGATTTCGACCGGATCGCGCCGCGCCGAAAAGCCGTACCGGCGTTCGTGCCGCTCGTGAAAGCCCTCGATAGCGGCGGCCAGCGAACGCGGCGCGACAACCGTCAACTCGGTCGATTGTCCGACGTACCGCAGATCGAGTTCGCGCACGAAGGAGCGTTCGGCGGCGGGGATCTCTTGGGCTGCGAGGGCCGCGTCGCCGGCGCGCGCCAACTCGTCGAACAGCGTCTGCGCGCGCGACCAGGCGGCCTCCTCGGCCGGCGCGACGAGCGAACGCACGGACGTGGCCCGCACGTCGGCGGCCAGCAGGCCGTAGGCGGAGAACACGCCCGGATGCGGCGGCACGACGATCCGCGTCACCGCGATCTCGTCGGCGACGGCGCAGGCGTGGAGCGGGCCGCCGCCGCCGAAGGCCAGCAGCGTAAAGTCGCGCGCGTCGTGCCCTCGCTCGACCGACACGATCCGCAGCACCTTCGCCATCTCGGCATCGACGAGGGTCACGATTCCGGCAGCGGTGCGTTCGACGTCATCGCCGAGCGGCGCCGCAACGGAGGCGATCGCCCCGCGCGCGCGTATGGAATCGATCGGGAACGCGCCGTCGAGCAGCGCGTGAGGATTCAGCCGGCGCAGCACGACGTTCGCGTCGGTGACGGTGGGTCGATCCCCGAGCCCGTAGCACGCCGGCCCCGGATCGGCTCCGGCCGAAGTCGGGCCGACACGCAACGTCCCGGCCGCGTCGAGCCAGGCGATCGTCCCGCCGCCGGCGCTGACCTCGGCCAGATCGACGAACGGAAAGCGCACCGGATACCCGCTGCCTTTCACCGACCGGCCGCTGTGCGTCGAACCGGCCGCCTCGAACGACGCGCTCACTTCGGGGACGCCGCCGAAGATCGTGCCGGCCTTGGCCGTCGTGCCGCC
>PMOG01000020.1 GCA_003161555.1 Vulcanimicrobiota bacterium
GTGATCGACCGCTTCGCGCAGATCGAGTCCAGCGTGATCTTCCTGACCGACGGCTATCGCTTCGGCGGCAAGGATTTCGACCGGGGCGAGCAGATTCGCACGATCTTGGCTGCCTTACCGTCGGTACGGTACGTCGTGTGGCTGCCGTATCTCGACCATAGCGCTGCGCCGCCGCTCCCCGCCGCGTTACACTGGGATGACCTGCTCAAGCGTGGCCGAGCGCACGCGCCGAGCGTCGACGCATTCGCTTACGAGCGCGTTCCCGAAGACCATCCGCTGTGGATCCTTTTCTCGTCCGGGACGACCGGCTTGCCGAAGGCGATCGTGCACAGCCACGTCGGCATCATCGTCGAACTGCTCAAGAACGGCCTCTCGACCGACGCCGGGCCCAACCGTCGCTCGTTCTTTTACACCACCACGGGTTGGATGATGTGGAACGCCCTGATCGCGTCGTTACTCCACGGTTCGTCGATCGTGCTCTACGACGGACACCCCGCCTACCCGGGCCCCGAACTGCTCTGGCAGCTCGCCGACGATGCCGACGCGACCGGTTTCGGTGCGAGTCCGACCTTCGTGCAGATCATGCAGAAGATCGGCCTCGTGCCGAAACGGCGCTTCGCAACCGAAAAGCTGCGCAGCGTCCTGCTCACCGGGTCGCCGGTCTCGCCCGAGACGACGGCGTGGTTTTATCAGAATGTGAAGGACGACTTGTGGGTCAGCTCGCCCTCAGGCGGCACGGAACTCTGCGCCGGGCTGGTCGGGGGTTCGCCGCTGCTGCCGGTGTACGCGGGCGAGATCCAAACGCGGCTGCTCGGCATGGACGTGCACGCCTGGGACCAGCGCGGCCGCGAGATCGAAGATGCCGTCGGCGAACTGGTGGTGACCAGCCCCGCACCGTCGATGCCGCTACGCTTTTGGAACGACCCCGGTGACCGGCGTTACCGCGAAACGTACTTCGAGCATTTCGACGGCGTTTGGCGCCACGGCGATTTCCTGAAGGTCAACGCGCGCGGGGGCTGCTACATCTACGGCCGCTCCGACTCGACGCTGAACCGCTTCGGCGTGCGCATCGGATCGGCGGAGATTTACCGCATTCTCGAACGGATACCGGAGGTCGCCGACAGCCTCGTCGTGTGCCTCGAGAAGCCCGACGGCAGTTTCTTCATGCCGCTCTTCGTGAAGCTCGCAGCCGGCGGCGTTCTCGACGATGCGCTGCGCGCCGAGATCGTCGCTAAGCTGCGCAGCGACGGCAGCCCGCGTCACGTCCCCGACACGATCGTCGCGGTCGACGCGATCCCCTACACCCTGACCGGCAAGAAGATGGAGATCCCGGTCCGTCGTCTCCTCGCCGGCGCGCAGCCCGCCGAGGTCGCCAGCCGCGACGCAATGATGGATCCCACAGCCCTCGACTTTTACATTACCTACGCAGCAGCCGCCGAATAAGCGTGCCGCGGGATCACAGTGTGAAGGCGCCGCCGACGCCGAAGGCGTGCTGCCGAATCGAGGGTGCTGCCGGCAGCGCATTGACCTCGTACTCGGCGTCGAGCACGACCCGCGCCGAGATCACGCGCTGCACCGCGATGAGCGCGCGATTTCCGGTCCCGCCGCCCGGGCCCAGCGGTGTGGTGATCTGATCGCTGACAAGCAGCGTCGTATTCCGCACAAACCCGTAACTGACGGTCAGCGAAGGCTGATACGAAAAGAACTGCCTTGCACCGGACGGATCGAGCGGAGCGGCATTCGCAACGGCGTTTTGCGTAATTGAAATGCCGAGATTCGCCGGCAGCGCAAAGGCCGCGGTATAGGTCAGCATGTACGTCGGTGCACCGGCTGAGAATCCGGTGCTGCCCTTCGGCGTCCCAGTCGGCGCGGTGTAGAACAGCCCGACCGCGTCTTGAAAGCTTGCGCGATCGTCGAGCGTCCGTTTGAACCCGAGCCCGACGTCTTGGCTGCCGACAGCGGGCACGAACGCCCCGCCCACCGCGGCACCGCTGCGAATCGACTGCGCCGGCGGCTGAACGAGGAGTTCCGAACGCGCGCCCAGCCCGATGCGAATCAGCGCGAGAGGAAAGACGGCGAGACTGCTCGTGCCGTCACTGCCGGTCGTCGACTGCTCGCGATAGCCGGCTTCGACCATGACCTGCGACGCCGGGACGACACAGGGCGATCCGTTGTTCGCGGTCGGCCGGCCGAGGCCGGGACGATCGACGATCGACCCGATCGCGTCCGGCTGTTCGCACGGCCCCGGCGCGGGCGCAGTTTGTGCCCACGCCGCGATCGGCAAAAGGGTGAGACCGGCTACGATCGCTGTTATGCGCAAAACTCCACTCACATCGGCCGCCTTTTCCTCAGCCGTAAAATGCTCTACGATAGGCCCGAAACGCTCGACTTCTGAGGAGACCGTGTTTGATGAAAGCGCCTTCGCAGTCCGGCACGTTGGCCATGCGCCCCGCATCGCGGCATCTCGCCGGGGTACTTCTCCTGCTGATCCCGACCATCGTCTACGGGGGCTATGCACTCCTCGACGCCCTGATCCAGCCAGGGTCAGCCTACATGAGCAACCCGCTTCGTCAGAACCTCTGGCGCGCCGGCCACGCGCACGCCGGTGTTCTCCTCATTCTGTCGCTCGTCATTCTCATGTACGTCGATCACGCACAGTTGAATCCCGGACTGACGCGCTTCGTGCGGCTCTCCGTGCCGGCTGGGGCGATCCTTCTTCCGCTAGCGATGTTTCTCTCGGTCGCGGCGCCCGACGCGACCGCACCCAACGCCTTGATCTACCTAGCGTACCTCGGCGCGATTGTCGTGGCGCTCGGCACCTTCATCCTCGGCGTCGGCCTTCTGCGAAGCCGGCAGCCTTAGATTCTGTTCCTGTTTGTAGGCCTTGCCTAATATCGTTTGTAGGGGAGAAATTTCCCGGACATCGTGATCTTCACGCGGTCGCCTTTCGGGTCGGGCTGCCGTTCCATCTGCATGTCGAAGTCGATCGCACTCATGATGCCGTCGCCGAACTCTTCCTGAATGAGCGCCTTCCACGTCGTTCCGTAGACTTGCACGAGCTCGTGAAAGCGATAGATGAGCGGATCGGTCGGTGGGCCGGCCGCCAAGGATCCGCGGTACGGAACCTCGGTCAACAACGAACGCTCCTCGTCGCCGAGTCCGAGGAGTTCCACTACCTTTGCGGCCTCGTCGTCGGTCAAGCGCATCTGTCCCAAGAGTGCGGCCGTGGTCAGGATGGGTGACGCTGCGCCGATCGCCGACGCGATCTGCTTCCAGGTCAGTTTCTCCGCCCGCTTGCGAGTCTGAATGGTGAGGGTCAATTCTTCACGCGTCATGCGGCCAACTCACGCGATCGGCTTGGCCACGCCTTTGTGAAAAGAGAACACGTCGTCGCGGGCGTGACCTTACGGTCCGGCGGGTACCTGCGCACTGTAGCGGTCCCAGCGTGCGCTCAGCTCGGTGACCACCGGACTGCCGACGCGATAGGCCGACTCGAGCGCCTCGCGATACGCCGACTCGCCGCTCGCGCTCGCATCGTGAGCCATCAGGGCGGCCGCAGTCTCGCCTTCGCCGGGCACGGCATAGTCGCTCGCGGTACGGAGGACGAGAACGCGGCGCAGATCGATGCGTCCCGCCTGCCCGAGGAACGTCAGCGACTGCATGATGCCGGCGTCCTCCTCGGCCGTCATCACGAATGTTCCGCGGCCGCCGGTCCAGTACGAAACCCAGCGCTCGGCCCAGGCGTTCATCGACGCTCCGACCCAATAACGGTCGCCGCACAGGCTGTCGCCGCGCAGGACGAACGGCGGCCGGGCGGCCTGCGGAAAGCGCGCGTAATGGGCACGAATCCGGCGCAGCGCCGGGTCGTCGTCGAGCGGCGTCGCCGCGGTGAGATGGTACGCCCAGCTTGCGAGCCCGGCGTTGAGTTCGTACGCTTCGGCGCCGTGCATCGAGACCGCCTCGGGCGCGGGCGACGCGAACGGCGTCGCGCGGTCGAAGGGGACGATCCCGGTGGCCCAGGTTGACGGCATGTCGCGCGCGTCGAGTTCGAACCCGAGGTCGGCGTTCACGACCCAGTTCGCCCAAGCGGCCGACCCGACCGACGCGGCGTTCGGATCGACGCCCGCGATACCGGCCACGAGCCAATAGGCGCGTGACAGATCGAAACGCGGATCGGTCCCGAGCGCCATCGTCGATGCGGCGCCGCGTTCGGCACCCTCACCGGTGACGATGCCGAGCACGCCGCGCGCAGCGTTATATCGAAGGTGCCGATAGCCGAGCGGAAACGGCAGCGTTTCCGGCAACGGCAACCGCTCGACCCAGTACTGAAACTCCCCGGGCACGTCACCGGTGTCCTCGCCGGGCTCGAACGTCGTCACGACGACCACGCGAATCGGTATACCGGCGGCATCGCAGGGCAAAGCCGACATCGCAAGCGCCCCCGCAACGAGAGCGACGGCTATTTTCAGCATCGGCTCGCCTTCGCGACGCGGCGTACGAAGAGCGCTCGACAATCGCATAGCCCGCGCCGCCCCTGCCGCGGCGCGGGCTAGCCTTCAGGATAAGGGACGAACGCGGCCGTTACTTCATGGTGGCGCTTGCCGCCGCGATGATCGCAGCGACGGTCACATCCGGGTGCGACAGCATGCTCGGGTGGCCGCCGCCGGGGGCGTGCGAGATGTGGGCGTTCGCCCGCGTCGCCATGAACAGCTGGGCTTTCGGCGGGATCACCAGATCGGCATCGCCGACGACATACCAGGACGGCAGCGTTTTCCAGCCTTCGGTTGCGGGTGCCTTATCCGTGAGGGCAGTGTTCGTGAGGGGACGTTGCGTCGCGGCCATCAGTGATGCGATCGCCGGCGGCTCATCCGAGGCGAAGACCGCACCGTAGTACTTCGTATTGAAGTAGAGATCGGCATCGCCGCCGGTTGCCGTCGCAAAGGGAATGGGAACGAACAAGTCTGCCGGCGGCGGCGGGCCGCCCGCGAGCAGTGAGAGACACGAATCGCCGGCATCCGGCACGAATGCATCGACATAGACGAGTGCCGTCACATTTGGATCGCTCGGCGACGCCACGCTGATGACCGCACCGCCATACGAGTGGCCGACGAGAACCACCGGCCCGGGGATCGCTTTCACAAAGGTTGCGATCACGGCCGCGTCCGGTGCAAGGCCTCGCAGCGTGTTCGGCGGCGCGGCTACTTTGAAACCTGCATTCTGCAATTGTGCTATGACGGGGTTCCAGCTCGAGGCATCAGCCCACGCACCGTGCACCAGCACGATGGTGGGTTTGCTCGATTGCGCGGGAGCGGCAATCGGCGCCAAGCTCAGCGACGCAAACAGCGCGAGCGCGCCGCCAACCGCAAAACGCGCGCGACCGCATACCAGGTGAGGACGCGACATGTGTACACCCTTTCAGAAATTCGGGGACACTGGCGTTGCTGATCACCGGTGGGCCACCTGCTCCCACCGTACAGAAATACCCCGGTCCGCGGTGCCTATCCCCCTCGGAATGTCAATCTGAACCGAGCACTTGGGGGCGCGCCTTCAGAAGAGCCGCGACACGTTCGAGCCCGTGTTCCATAGCCTCAATTGCGTACCCCATATATACCGGCTGGTCTCGACCAGCGTCCCAGAGGCCTTCGGCAAAAATAAGCGGCCACAGGCTGGCGCCGTCGATTTCAGCATTGAGTTCGCCTGAATATGCATCCCAACCGAGGATAAACCGCGTGCTTCCTCGCTCGAACTGAACCTGTGCCCATCGGTCTCCATACGCCGTGCGTTCCACAACACCGAAACCTTGCCTCAAGAGAAACTCAAAGCGTATGCCGACGGCGGAATAGAATTGCGGAATTCGGTGGCCGGGCGATAACACGATCTCAGCCTAAGGGCAGTCGCGGATCGAGGAGGCTGGGGTAATGACTACGGCGCGGTGTGAGCAGCGGCAGCGGCGTTCTGCGCCGCCGCAATGCTCCGCGCTTGCGGCGTAACGCAAACGTAGTCTTCCGCGTAAGCCATGCGCCAGACGAATCCCGTAAGGCAAAGCCGCGGACCGGACCCGCGTTCGATTGGTGCTTGGTCGGTACGGGCGGCGACGGCCGCGTTATCGTCGGCGGTCTGCTGTCTGGCTTGCGGGGTTACGCACACGTGATCGGCCGGATTCGCCTGCCTCCAAACGTAGCCCTGACTGCAAGCGCCGGTTGTGTTGCGCGTCGGAGACGGGACCGGGCTCGGTGTCGTCAACACGCCGGTGAGATACGCGACGCCCGCGCAGCATTGGTAGTCGACTTCGGTCCAACCGGTGCAGTCTGTCCCCAAGCCAGCAAAATTGCAGCCTTGAATCTTGAAAGAGTAATACACGCCGAGCCGTGCCGGAAGGCGATACCAATCGACGCAGTCGGCATGGTTTTGCTGCGGTTGGGCGCCGTGCCCGGTCCCGTATTGCACCTGACAGAACTGGAAAGGGGTCTGGGCCTGCGACTGAGATAGCGACGTCTGCCAGATCACACAGAGCGGATTCTGCGCGACCGGCCCCGTCAAGAATCCGGTCAGTTCATATGTATTATAGACGATCGGTTGGGCGGGATTGTTACAATTGCCGAGGTAGGCCGGGCTTACGTCGACCCTGCCATAGGCCGCGTCGGCCGGTGCAGCCGGTCCGAGCAGGGCCATCGCAAAAAGACTCATACTGATGATGAGGGAGGCATGCAAGCGAGTTCCCGATGCGTGCCGCATGATCATAGCGGTATACTATCATCAAACGGCCTTGCTACGCTGGCCGTCCGAACCTGGAGCGGCTTGGCCGTTCTGTTTGGCCTAATGAAAAAGCGCTAGCCGCGAAGCCAGCGCTCTATCTTGACGCCAGAATTGCCTCGAAAAATCGCAATTCTCGTGTCGTAGCACACTCTTGGTGGAGCTGCCGGGGAGCCGCCCCCCGGGTCCGAAAAGCCGGACCGCCGCTTTCTCCAGGCTCAGCACCGATTTTATCTTGAGCGCGTCAGCTTCTCGGTACAGGAATCAAACGCGCCGGAGTCCCGGTTGAGTTTCGGATGCATCTCGGAACACCTCAGCATCCTAGTCGGACTTTGTGACCGCCAGCAGGGTGGATCCGACTACCCCCTACGGACGGTCGTTGTTTAAGTGTTTAGCTTAAGCAGCGAGAGCGTATTCGTTGTTCGCGTGTAAAACGCTTG
>PMOG01000210.1:0-1754 GCA_003161555.1 Vulcanimicrobiota bacterium
GTCGATGTTCGGCGTCCCGTATTCGCCCATCGTGCCGAGCTTGACCAAGTGCGCTTCGGGCGCGTGTTCGCGCAAGGCCCACAGCACGTTGAGGTTTGCGACGGTGTTGTTGAGATGCGTGCGCAGCGCGTGTTCGTGGTCGATCATCGAAAACGGTGCGCTGCGCTGCTGGCCGAAGTGCACGACCGCGTCCGGCTCGGTCGCACAGATGGCTTGGCTCAGCGCGGCGTAGTCGGTCGCGTCGACGCGCTCGAAGCCGATCGCGTGCCCGGTACGGTTCTTCCAGTCGTCGAGGCGCCGCCGCATCGACGCGATCGGGACCAGCGAATCGAGCCCGAGCTCACGGTCCCACGCGCGCCGAACGAGGCTGTCGACGATCGTGACGTCGTGGCCCAGCTGCGAAAGGTAGAGCGACGTCGCCCACCCGCAGTATCCGTCGCCACCGATTACCAGGACCCGCATCGTCGTGTATTCTCCGTTCGTTGTGCGTTTGCGTGCTCAGGCTGCGTCGCAGAGTTCCAGGAAACGATCGACATGTGCCGGCAGGCGATAGGCTTCGGCGCGTCGCCAGGCGGCCAGCGAAAACGACGGCCACGCCGCTGAGTCGAAGACCTTCCGTATCGCGGTCGCCAGCGCCGCTTGATCGTCCCGTTCAACGGCCAACCCCGCATCACCGATCCATTCGGCGATGCCGCCGACGCGATACGCCACCGCCGGGCGCCCGCGGGCCTGCGCCTCGATCCCGACCAGACCGAAAGGCTCGGGCCACAACGACGGGAGCGCGACCGCGGTGGCCGCATCGATGGCGGCGCGCAGGTCACGTTCGGAAAGCTTTCCGCGCCAGCTGACCTCGACGCCGAAACGCTCGGCGTCGGCGCGGGCAGCGCGCTCTTCCTCTTCGCCGGTGCCGGCGACGACCAGCCGCGGGCGCTCCGCGAGCGGCAGACGCGCGAGCGCGCCGATCAGCGAGCGCAGTCCCTTGCGTGGGGTGAGGCGTGCCGCGAAGAGCAGGCTCGATTCGGCCGGGCGCGGCAGCGGCGCGGGCGCGAACGCCTCATCGGGCAGCGGCGGCGGGGTGATGAAAATGCGCCGGTCCGCGATGCCGTTGGTCAAACAGGTCGTGCGCATGTGCTCGCTCGACACCAGCACGCGGTCCGCCGACGCTAAGCGGTCGCGCACGTTTTCGCGGGCCGCGATGGCGCGAAACGACGCCGGGCGCGGACCGTGCACGCACCCGTGCAGCAGCGTGCCGCGGCGGCATGCCCCGCCCATCGCCTGCGTGCAGGGCGCGGAGAACTGCGGGTAGACGCGGTCGCCGTTGGGGCAGAACGGACGGTGGTCGTGGACCCGCGCGAGCCAGCGCGCCGGCGCTTGACGGACCGCGTCGAGCACACCGGCATCGAACACGCTCGCGGTCACGACGGCGTCGGGCTGGGTTCGCGCGAGTTCGTGGGCGACGATCCGCGCGGCATCCGGCGAGGCGGGTTCGTCTTCGCTGCCCCACGGAACCGCGAGCGCCTCGACGCCGAACCGGCCCGCATCGGTGACGTCGCGCGCCATCAAACGTACGGTGATGCCGCGCGCAATGAGGGCAGGAACGACCGTCTCCCAATAGCGCTCCGCGCCGCCGGCGTCACCGACGCGGTCGCAAAGCACCGAGATGGTGCACACGGGCGGACTTTTCCCCATTTTGCTGAGAAGGGACTGTGAACGGCGACGAACTCTTATGGTCGCCTAACCAGAATCAGCGCCCG
>PMOG01000210.1:1765-2508 GCA_003161555.1 Vulcanimicrobiota bacterium
CGAGCGCCGCCGACGAGCCGCTGGCCAGGATGACCGCGCGTTCGGGCGCGTCGATACCGAACAGATCGGGCTGATCGCGCAGCGCCAAGGCCAAGTCGATCACCGTGACCGGCGTCGTCTGGAAGACGGCGATGCGCGAGCCGGCATAGGCCAAGACCACCCGGGCGACCGACGAGGGGTCGCCGGAGGCCGACGGAAACCCGCCGCCTGGCGGCACGACGAACGGGCCGACCGCGACTCCGGCCGGATCCTCCCCGGATGTGGACCCGGCGGGCGAAACCGCCAATACGCCGTCCCGGACGATCAGGGTGGCGCCGCGCCCGGGCGTCAAGGCGGCCGCGAGCAGGGCACCCTCCCGGTCCGTCCCCTCGACGATCCGCGCCCGCACGCCGTCGGCGGCAAAGGTGGCCACCAGCGCGCAGACCTGCTCCTCGGAGCCCGCACCGGTGAACGAGACGACGCGAGCCCGCCCGACCCCGCCCAGCCCGATGTCGCGGGTCATGCACGGCGGTCCGCCGGCCGCCGTGCGCGCCGGCAGCGCGGCCACCGCGACTACGACTAGGATGCTGAGCAGGGTGCGCATGTTCTCCAGAACGCTGGTTGCCGAGGATCGTCACGCAAACCTGGCGCGCGCACGCGCGACGTCCGCGACGCGGTCGACGTTGAGCGCGATCTCGGCATGGGTGCAGCGGATCGCTCCGACCCGCGCGCCGCCCAGCAGAAGCGACGCGCGCGCTTCGGCC
>PMOG01000038.1 GCA_003161555.1 Vulcanimicrobiota bacterium
GGCCGGCGCGGCGCGCGCATGGCGGCAATCACCTGCGGCGGCGCGATCCCCGAGACCGCCAACTACAACGTCGTCGCGGAACCCGACGGCCACGTCGTCGGCACGCTGGACGAGGATTTCGCGGTCGAAAGCATGGCCGGCGACATCTTTCTGCTCGGCACGACCTCGTGGCAGATCCGGCGGGTGGAACCGGGTGTGGTGCGGGTCGAGAACGCGCACGGCGCACCGCCCTCGATCCCATTCTGGAACGGCGAAGGGCTCGGACGCACGATCGAGCTCTCGCACGAAGTCTCCGCGCTGCGCGCGGCGATCGACGAACGCGACGACGCCGCCGCCCGCGATTTCCTGATCGAGCGCTGCGGCTGCGATGCGGGCGGGGCCGACCAGGCGGTCGCGTACATCCGCGCCGGCAAGCGCGTGCTGGGGACGGTGCCCACCGGCACGACCATCGTCGCCGAGCGCTTCTTCGACGAGGGCGGCGGGATGCAGCTGATCCTGCACACGCCGTTCGGCGCGCGCATCAACCGGGCGTGGGGGCTGGCGCTGCGCAAAAAGTTTTGCCGCTCGTTCAATCTCGAATTGCAGGCGGCCGCGACCGACAACGGCATCTGCCTCTCGCTGACCGACCAGCACGCCTTCCCGCTCGAGGTCGTCTTCGAGTTCGTCAAGTCGGCGAGCGTCGAGCACACGCTGACGCAGGCACTGCTCGATGCGCCGATGTTCGCCGCCCGCTGGCGCTGGAACGCCACCCGGTCGCTCGCGATCCTGCGCTTCAGCGGCGGCAAGAAAGTGCCGCCGCAACTGATACGGATGCGGGCCGACGATCTGATGGCGGCGGTCTTCCCCGATCAAGCGGCCTGCGTCGAGAACTTGAGCGGCCCGGTCCGCATCCCCGATCACGTGCTGGTGCGCGAGACGATCGACAACTGTCTCCACGAGGCGATGGACCTCGACGGCTTGATCGCGATCTTGCGCGAGCTCGAATCGGGCGCGATCCGAACGGTCGCGGTCGACACGCCCGAGCCGTCGCCGTTCTGCCACGAGATTCTCAACGCCAACCCCTACGCGTACCTCGACGACGCACCGCTCGAAGAGCGCCGCGCCCGGGCGGTGACCCTGCGGCGCACGACGCGTTCCGACGCCGATGACGGCGCGGGCGTCCTCGATCCGGCGGCGATCGCCGAGGTCACCGAATCGGCGTGGCCGCTGGTGCGCGATGCCGAAGAACTGCACGACGCGCTCGCAACCCTCATCGTACTTCCGCCGCAGCCGGCCTGGGTGGAGTGGTTCGACGAGCTCGTCGCGCAGCGCCGCGCGACGACGCTGGAGCTGGGCGCGCAGCGGCTGTGGACCTGTGCCGAACGTTTGACCTGCGCTCGTGCGGCGTATCCGGAAGCGAGCACCACGCCGGCGATCGATGCCGTCACGAGCGGGCCGAGCCTCGAGGGACGCGACGAAGCGCTGGCCGAAATCGTGCGCGGCTGGCTTGAATCGAGCGGGCCCGTCAGCGCGGCGGAGCTTGCCGCGCAGCTCGGCGTCGAGCGCGACGCGATCGACGCGGCGCTGATCCGCATGGAAGTCGAAGGCCAGGTTCTGCGCGGCCGTTTCCGGGGCGCAGAAGAAGAGTGGTGCAACCGCCGCATCCTGGCCCGCATCCATCGGCTGACGCTCGGCGTGCTGCGGCGCGAGATCGAACCGGTCACCACCGCCGACTACGTG
Source organism: Vulcanimicrobiota bacterium (assembly GCA_003161555.1). GTDB lineage: Bacteria > Vulcanimicrobiota > Vulcanimicrobiia > Vulcanimicrobiales > Vulcanimicrobiaceae > Vulcanimicrobium > Vulcanimicrobium vanleeuwenhoeki. The sequence continues at coordinate 1,720 of PMOG01000038.1, forward strand.
CGCTTCCTCCATCGCTGGCAGCACGTCGCACCGAGCTCGCGCCTCCACGGCGTGGACGGGACGCTGCACGTCATCCATCAGCTGGCCGGCTACGAGATCCCGGCGGCGGCCTGGGAAGCCTCGGTGCTCCCGTCGCGCGTGGCCGGCTACAAGCGCGAATACCTCGACCGGCTGTGCTATTCCGGCGAGGTGATGTGGGGCCGGCTGTCACCGCATCCGGCGCTCGAGGCCGACGAGAACGAGCGCAGCAGGCGCGTGCGTCCCACCAAACTTGCCCCGATCGCACTCTTCGCGCGCGAGGATTTCGCTTCGCTCGGCGTCGCGCGCACCGAGATGCGCGATGCGGCGCTCTCGGGCGCCGCGCTCGACGTGCTGGCCGAGATCGAGCGCCGCGGCGCGCCGTTCTTCAACGACATCACGCGCGGGACGAACCGTCTTCCGAGCGAGGTCGAGGAGGCGCTCTGGCAATTGGTCGCCGCCGGGCTGGTCACGGCCGACGGGTTCGACGCGCTGCGCTCGCTGATCGACGCCAAGCGGCGTCTCGGCGAAAGGGGCCGCCGCGCGCGGCCGCGTTCCTCGGGCGGCCGCTGGACGCGGCTGATTTCCGACACCGGTGAGATCGACGCCGAGTCGTTCGCGCGCCGGCTGCTGGCCCGCTGGGGCGTCGTGTTTCGCGACGTGGTCGCACGCGAGACGCTGGCGCCCCCATGGCGCCGTCTGCTGGTTGCGCTGCGCCGGCTGGAAGCGCGCGGCGAGATTCGCGGCGGCCGTTTCGTGTCGGGCTACGTCGGCGAACAGTTTGCGCTGCCCGAGGCGGTCGACGCGCTGCGCGCGGCGCGTCGCGCGCGCGACGACGGAAGCGAGATCGTCGATGTCGGCGCCTACGATCCGCTGGTGATCGCCGCTTCGCTGCTCCCGGGCGGCGGCGGCCCGCGCCGGCTGCGTTCGGCCTCGTAGCGATGCGGACGCTGCGGCTGGGACGCACCGGGCTGAAGATCTCGGAGATTTGCCTAGGCACGATGACGTTCGGTCTGCAGACCGACCGTGACGAAGCGTTCGCGATCATGGACGCCGCCGACGCGGCGGGGATCGACTTTCTCGACGTCGCCGACGTCTATCCGGTCGGCGGGACGCTCGAGAGCGTCGGGCGCACCGAGGAGATCGTCGGTGCCTGGCTGGCGGGTAAACGCGACCGCTTCGTCGTTGCCACCAAGGTGTACGGTGCGACCGGTCCCGGTCCCAACGACGCCGGGCTCTCGCGCCGCCACGTCATTGCAGCCTGCGAGGCATCGCTGCGGCGGCTCGGCACCAGTTGGATCGATCTGTACTACATCCACCGCTGGGACCCGCAGACGCCGATCGACGAAACGCTCGCCGCACTCGAGAACTTACGCGCGGCGGGTAAGATCCGCTACGCCGGGTGCAGCAACATCGCCGCCTGGCAGATGATGGCGTCGCTGGCCGCATCGGAACGCAGCGGCGGCGTGCGTTTCGACGCCGTGCAGCCGCGTTACAACCTGCTCTTCCGCTCAATCGAAGCCGAGCTGCTGCCGGCCGCGGAGGCCAACGGCGTCGGCGCCGTCGTGTTCAACCCGCTCGCCGGCGGTCTCTTGACCGGCAAATACAAACGCGGCGAAACGCCGCGCGAGGGGACGCGCTTCACCCTCGGCAACGCCGCGCAGCTCTACCAGCAGCGCTACTGGCAGGACGAGCAGCTCGATGCCGTCGAGCGTCTGGCCGCGTTCTTCGCGGCACGCGGAAAGTCGCTCACGCACGCCGCGCTGCGCTGGGTGCTCGATCAGCCCGCGGTCAACGCGGCCATCGTCGGAGCCAGCCGGGCCGATCAGCTGCGCGATTCGCTCACAGCGCTCGAGACGACGCTCGATGAAGACGAGCGGACGGCCTGCGATGCGGCCTGGTACGCGCTGCCCCGACGCCGCCCGGACGAAGAACGCTGACGCCGATGGCAACCCAGTTTCTGCGCCACGGCAGCAACACCGTGCTGCTCCTGATCGCCGCCGCGCTGAGCGCTGCTTTCGCGCTCGCGCGGACGGTACCGTTGCCGGCCGCGATCGCGCTCGGCGCGCTGGTCTTCTTCGTGTCGGAATACACCACGCATCGTTTCCTGCTGCACGCGCCGCCGCAGAAACACCCGTTCATTCTGTCGCTGCAGCATCGGCTGCACTACGATCATCACGTCGATCCGGCGGCGCTCGAGCTGCTGTTTTTGCCGTTGTGGTTTGCGCTGCCGGTGACGGCGCTGACCGCGGCGATCTACGCGCTGGTGACGCGCGAGCTTTCCCTGACCGGGGCGCTGCTGCTGGGGAGCGTGCTCGCGCTGCTGTACTACGAGTGGGTGCACTACGTGGCCCACATTCCGTTCGTCCCGCGCACGCCGTTCGGGCGCTGGATCAAGAAGTACCATCTGTGGCATCACTTCAAGAACGAGCGGCTGTGGTTCGGGGTGACGAACCCGTCGATGGACGTGTTCGGACGGACCTATCGCGCAGTCGCCGAGGTCGAACGCTCGGGCACGACGCGCACCCTGTTCCCATAGTGGGTTCGACTAACGTCGAACCCTTCGCGTTTTGGGCTGCGCCCAAAGCCGCCATCCTTCGTGGAAGACGAGCCCACTAGCGCCGGCGCGAGGTCTCCATCTCGGCGAGCGTCTCCGGGCACACCCAAATCGACGCCGTGCGCTGATATTCCAGCGTTGTCGCGATCGATTCGAAGAGATCGGCGCCGAAGAAGCGTTCGACCAGCCAAAGCGCGAGGTCGATGCCGTGGGTGACGCCGCCGCTGCTGGAAATTGCGCCGTCGTCGACGACGTGCGCATCGACGATTGTCGCGCCGGACGAGCGCAATTCGCCCATCGCGCCGCGGTGGGTCGTCGCGGAACGGTTCTCGAGGATGCCCGAGGCCGCGACCGCCATGGCACCGGTACAAACCGACGCGATGCGCACCTGGGATGCGTGCGCTTCCGCGATCAGTCGCGGTAAGTCGCCGCGCGCGATCTCGGCGCGCACGCCGCGCGGTGCCTGTGCGACCCAGCCGCCGCCCGGGATCACCAGCAGGTCCGGGGTTTGCACCAGCGGCCCATCGGTGCCGAACTGCAACCCGTACGCCCCGACCAGCTCCCGCTCGCCGTTCACCGAGGCGATCGATACCGAAACGCCGGGGCGTTTTTGGGCCACCCGGGCGAAGACCTCGAACGGGCCGACGACATCGAGTTCGTCGACGCCGTCAAAGGCAAGAATCGCGATGGAAAACGCTTCCATAGTGGACGGCCGGATTCTTAAGGCCCGAGCCCACCCACTCCCCCCGGCGCGCGCCGGGACGGAAGTCAAATCTACGAAAAGGGGAGGTCGCAACGCGAGGAGCCCGGCCGACGAATCGACCGGGCTCCCGGCTGGACTGCGAGACCCGAGGGTCTAGCGGTAGGACTGCCGCTGCGCGAAGCAGTCGCGGCAGTACACGGGCTTGTCGCCCCGCGGCTGGAACGGAACCTCGGCAACTTTGCCGCATCCGCTGCAGGTGGCCTGGAACATTTCGCGCGCCGGACGTCCGCCGCCGGCACCATAGCCCCCGCCGCCGCCGCCGGCGCCGGAATAGGATCCGCCGCCGCCGCCGCCGCGCTGGCTCTTCCGAGCCGCCCGGCAGTCCGGGCAACGGTTCGGTTTGTTCGTGAAGCCCTTCGCGGCGAAGAACTCCTGTTCACCCGCTGAGAAGGTGAAGGGGGCATTGCAATCGGTGCAATTCAGCGTTTCATCAGTATACATCGTAGACTCCGGCGTCGTGGTGGTGAAGACTTGTGCGATGTACCTGAATCACAGAAACGCTTACTAGCGCCAGACCGGGACACGACTAGTTCTATCAGCCGGACGAATGACGCCTCGAGTCGTCCGGCTCGCCCACGATAACACACATTGGGGCGAAATGGGTGCAAACGGCCGGCGAAAAGGTCCCTCAGGGGTACCTGACGGGGGCCCGGCCGGTCTCTAGCGGTCGCGCTTGATGAGGTAGTCCCAGGTGAAGCCGGCTGCGACGCCGACCATTCCGATTACGATAGCGCTGGTGATCATTGCGTGTCTGCAACCCGCTCCAAGCACGGAAAGTTGCCCGCACGAGCGAAACGAATCGCCTCGCCGACACGTCTGTACGAGCGAGCCAGCCCACCGCTAAAAAGGAGCCAGTATTCCCCCTCCGCGTCGACGGCGGGGCGGCGGCAAAAAACGCCGCGAGCCCCTGACCCCCGTCATCAAAGAAGATACCCTGAGCCTCGTCGGTCGCGTCGTCGAGACGTTTCCGAGCTCGACGTTCAAGGTCGAACTCGAGAACGGTCACACGATCCTCGCGAGTTTGGCTGGCCGCCTGCGCCGCTTCCGCATTCGGATCACGCCCGGCGACGACGTCGACGTCGAACTCTCGCCCTACGATTTGACCCGCGGCCGTATCACCTATCGCCGCCAGGGACGCAACGCATAGGTGGATTCGGCTTCGGCCGAATCCTTCGCGTTTTTCGGACTGCGTCCGAAAAGCCGCCTTCGCGCTTTTTGAGCGCCGCTCAAAAAGCCGTATGACAACGACCTAGGCGTTCTTTGACGGAGCCGGATGTGTCGCGAGCGGGCGACGCATGCGGCGTGTCGAACGTTATCGACCCAAGATGCGAGCGTCGCGCGCCTTGGGGCTGCTGGTGCTGTTCGTCGTTGCGGTCGCCGCGGCGTGGTGGTTCTTCGGACACCGTCCGGGAACGGTCGGCGATACGATCGCCGTGTACTACACCAAAACCGACGGCGTGACGCTCGCACCGTGGCGCGTCTCGCTCGGCCCCGCGCGCGACCGCACCAGCGTGGCGTTCTACGCGGTGACGCAATGCATCGCCGGTCCGCCGCCCGGTACGCCGGCGGTGCGTTTTCCGTCCGGTACGCGCGTGCTGGCCGTCGACGTTGCCGGAGCGAGCGCGACGGTCGACCTTTCGCATGAGGTCGCGGGCTCGTCGGCCGAAGGCAGCTTTGCCGAAAGTGCGGAGTTCAAAGCGCTCGTTTGGACGTTGACCCAACCGTCGCTCGGCATCTCGTCGGTCAACGTTCGCATCGACGGTGCGCGCGTCGCGACGTTGCCCGGTGGCCACCTCGAACTCGATGAGGCGCTCTCGCGTGCGTCTTTTTAATCGCCTCGGCGCGGCCGTGCTGGCGTTGGCCGTGCTCGCGGTCCCAGCCGGTGCGCAGGCGCCGCCGCCGGTGCTCTGGTTTCAAGGTACGCGCCTGGTGTTCGAACACGCGATGCCCGAACGCGGCGATTTCGCCGTCTCGACGCGCGACGCCGGTCTGCGAAGGTTTCTCGACCGCCTGGGCGCGACGGTCGCGTTCGAACCGCAGTCCCGCTACGTCATCGTCACCGCGCAAGACCGCCGCACGATCGTCTTCACGATCGACGACGCGTCCTACACCGTCGACGGCGTCCGCTTGCGGGCGCCGTTCGCCGCCAAGGCCGACGGCAGCGATGCGGTGCTGCCGTTCTTCGCGCTGGCGCGTGCGCTCTACGTCGAGGCGGTCCCCAACGGTGCTGAAACGGTACTCCAGCCGCGCGTAGGAGCGCTCGACGTGCGCTCCGACGGTCCGCGCACGTTCGTCACCGTGCGCGCCGCCATGCCGCTGGTGACGACCACCAATGCGGAGACGGCCGAGCGGCTGCAGATCACCTTCGTCGGCCAGGGCTCATCGCTGGCCGGCGTGCGCAAGCAGGCCGGCAGCGCGCTCGATGAAGTGAACGTTGGGGTCGGCGGCTCGGCCCGCGTCCCGATGACGACGCTCACGCTCACCGGCGTCCCCGGCACGACGCACCGCATCATTCCCGGTGACGGACCGGATGCGTTTACGGTCGTTTTCGAACCCCGTGGCGGCAGCACCGACGTGGGGCTGCAGGCGTCGCCGAGCCCGGTGCCGGCGCCTGGGCCGACGGCAGCGCCGCCGATCGTTCTCGGCCGCTCGACGGTAACCGACCTCACCATTGCGCCGGGCGCGGACGACGCGCTTTCGGTGCGCATCACGCTAAGCTCGCCCGCCGCATTCGAGTGGCATCGGCTGCTCGACCATCGCTGGTATCTCGATTTGAGCGACACGACCCTGACCGGCCCCGGCCGCGACGAGCACCCCTCCTTCGGCACCGTGCAGTCGGTGCGCGTGCGCCAAACGGGGACCAGCGACGCGCCCGCGGTTCGGATCGCGTTCACGCTGGCGGCCGACGAGCAGATCGCGATCGAACCCGACGATACCGGACTGACGATCGTCGTGACCAACGTGAGCGCGCTCGACGCCGAGCGCACCGGCTCGGGCCGCACCGGCCTTCCGGCCGTGGCGAGCGCGCCGACCGACGAACCCGTCGCCAGCCCGACGCCCTGGAAATTCGGTTCCTCCCCGAACGGCTCGCGCACGATCGTGATCGACCCCGGCCACGGCGGCGACGACACCGGGACCGCGCACAACGGCTTGGTGGAAAAGACGATCAGCTTCGACATCGCGCAGCGGCTGCGCGCCTTGCTGACGGCGCAAGGCTGGACGGTCCGGCTGACGCGCGATGCCGACGTCGATCCGGTCAGCAACGACAACCTGGCCCGTATGCGCGCCGACGGAAAGCCGAATGCCGACGACCGTGCGTACCTGCAGACGCGCTGCGATGTCGCCAACGCCGTCAATGCACGGATGTTCATCAGCATCCACGTCAACNNGGCACGACGTTCTACTGGTACAAACCGCAGGATGCGCCGTTCGCGCAGGCCCTCGAGCGCAGCGTCATCGCGGCAGCCGGCACGCAAGACGACGGCACCCGTCACGAGAACTTCTACGTGGTGCGCCACACCACGATGCCCGCCGTCCTCATCGAGACGGCCTTCGTCACGAACCCGGCCGACGTCGAGCTGCTGCGTCAGCCGTCGTTTCTGCAGAACATCGCGCAAGGGATCGCCAACGGCGTCAAAGCCTTCGCCGGCGCGCCGCCGGCCTCGAGCGTGAGCGCGCAGTGAGCGCGCCCGCCGGGCGGCTGGGGCTCTACGATTCCGGCGTCGGGGGACTGACCGTGCTGCGCGCGCTGCGCGCGGCCGGGATCGATCAGGACATCGTGTATTTCGCCGACCGGGCCCACGTGCCGTACGGTGACAAGAGCGACGCCGACATCCTCGGCTTTCTGCGCGACAATCTGGCGCTGCTGGCGAGCCTGCAGGTCGACGCGGTCGTGACGGCCTGCAATTCGAGCTGTGCCGTGGCGCAGAAACTCGGCTGGCCCGAGACGCCCTTCGAGGTGCTTGATTTGATCGCGACCGCCGGGGCTGCGTTCGCCGGCACGCACTACCGCCGCATCGCGGTGATCGCGACCGCGGCGACGGTGCGCAGCGGTGCCTACGCGCGTTCGATCCATGCCGCGGCTCCGGATGCCGAGGTCGTCGAACGCGCAGCCCCGGCGCTGGTGCCGCTGGTGGAAAGCGGCGCTGCCGCGTCGCTCGCCGCGCGCGATGCCGTTAGCGAGGTCGTCGCGACGCTGCCGCGCGGCGTCGACGCGCTGGTGTACGGCTGCACGCACTATCCGCTGCTCGACCGCTGGTTCGCCGAAGTGCTCGCGCGCGACGTGACCCGGATCGACCCGGCGCGCGAGCAAGCCGCGGCGACGCAGCGACTGGTTGCGCGGCTGGGCATCCCGCCCGGCGGCGGAACGACGGCCTACTTCACCAACGGCGACCCGGGCGCGTTCGAAGCTGCCGTGCGGCGCATCGGCGATCCGCAGGCCCGCGTCACCGCCCTCGTCGCGCCTTAGTGCGCGTCAGGTGGATTCGGCGACAGCCGAATCCCCTAAACGACGTGGAAGACGCGGAAGAAGATCAGCGTGTTGACGATCGCCAGCAGCGTGCCCGCACAGACTTGCAGCAGCGTGTGGGCGCGCAAGTAGATGCGCGACCAGCCGACCAGCGGGATCAGCGCGTAGAACGGCAGCGGACGTTCGCCGAACAGCACCGTCAGGACGACCAGCGGCGCGGTGATGCCGAGGGCGTGGGTTGAGATCTTCCAGTAGCGTGTGATCCACTGCACGATCAGCGCGCTGCCGGCGTAGCCGGCCATTGAGGCGGTCATGATCGCCGGCGCGTGGATGAGCCAGAGGTCGACCGCGCCCAATCCGTAGAGGATCACGAAGGCGATGAACACCCGCTCGCGTTCCTTGCGAATCGACATGTCGAGATCGGAGATGCGGTCCGTCGCGTAGAGGTAGAAGATGAAGAGCATCGGCGCGATCGAAGTAAAGAACGCGCTGTTCAGCAGCAGGATCAGGAAGTCGGCCGTGCTGTTTGCGCGAGCGCCGGCCAGGATCACGAAGAGCGCCAGCGCGGTGATGAAGGGATTGCAGACCGTCGAGAGGATGCGCGCAGTATCGGTCCACACGCGCTTGCGGATGCGCAGCGAACTCGGTGCGGCGGGGGGCGGGCTCACCGGCACGGGGTGCACGCGAACGGGCCTTCGGGTTGGGCCGTCGAACCCCCTCAGATGATCCTCGAGCGCATCGCGACCCCAGCCGACGTGAAGCGGCTCGACCGCCCCGAACTCGATCTGCTGGCGCGTGAGATACGCGAGACGTTGATCCGCGTTTGCGCCGCCAACGGCGGCCATCTCGCCCCCAACCTCGGCGTCGTCGAGCTGACGATCGCGCTCCACCGCGTGCTTGACCTGCCGCGCGACATCATCGTGTGGGACGTCAGCCATCAGAGCTACGTGCACAAGCTGCTGACGGGCCGCGCCAGCCGTTTCTCGACCCTGCGCCAGGGCGGCGGCCTGAGCGGGTTCTCGATGCGCAGCGAGTCCGAATACGATGCCTTCGGCGCCGGTCACGCCTCCACGGCGATCTCGGCCGCGCTGGGCATGGTGACCGCGCGCGACTTGACCGGCGGCACGGAGACGGTGGTCGGCGTGATCGGCGACGGTGCGATGACCGGCGGCCTGGCCTACGAAGCGATCAACAATGCGGGCCTGCTGAAAACGAACTTCATCGTCATCCTCAACGACAACGAGATGTCGATCGCGCCGAACGTCGGTTCGATCGCGTCCTACTTGGGCGTGCTGCGCTCGAAGCCGCTCTTCACCCGCGGACGCGAGTTCACCAAAGGGCTGCTCGACCACGTGCCGCTCGGTGATACCGCCCGCCGCGCGCTTTCGACCGCCGAGATGGCGGCGATGCGTTTCGTCTCACCGGAACACAAGGCGCCGGTGATCTTCGAGGAGATGGGCTTCCGCTACATCGGGCCGATCGACGGACACGACCTCGATACGCTGGCCGACGTGATCTCCAACGCGCGCAAGATCCACGGTCCTGTGCTGCTGCACGTCAAAACGGTCAAAGGCAAGGGTTACGACATCGCCGAGCTCGACAGCCGCACGTTCCACGGCGTCGGCCCCAACGCGTACCATCCCGATGAAGGGAAGGTCGAGAAGAAAGCGACCCGGCCGACGTTCGCCTCGGCGTTCGCCGACGCGCTGATCGCCGCGGCCGAGCGCGACTCGCGCGTCATCGGCATCACGGCCGCGATGCCCGACGGCACCGGTCTCGCAAAGTTCGCCAAGCGCTTTCCGCAGCGCTACTTCGACGTCGGGATCGCTGAAGCGCACGCCGTCTGTTTCGGTGCCGGCGCTTCGACGCGCGGCATCAAGCCCGTCTGCGCGATCTATTCGACCTTCTTGCAGCGCGCCTACGATCAAGTCGTGCACGACGTCGCGGTGCAGCAGCTGCCGGTCGTGTTCGCGCTCGACCGGGCCGGCTTCGTCGGCGACGACGGGCCGACGCACATGGGCCTCTACGACGTCGCCTACCTCCGCACGCTGCCGGGTATGACGATCATGGCCCCGCGCAACGAGTTCGAGGTCGCACCGATGCTCGATCTTGCGCTGTCGCTCGGTACGCCGGCCGCGCTCCGCTATCCCCGCGCGTCGACCAGCGGCAAGCACGACGAACCGCTTGCGCCGCTGGTGCTGGGCCGCGCCGAAGTGCTGCGCCAAGGTCAGGACGTGGCGATCTTGGCGCTGGGCAACACGGTTGACGTCGCACTCGACGCGTACGACCTGCTCGAGGAACACGGGATCCGCCCGACGGTCGTCAACGCCCGCTTCGTCGTGCCGCTCGACGAGACGCTGCTGATCGAGTTGGCCGAACGTCACGGACGCTTCATCACGCTCGAAGAGCACAGCCTGGCCGGCGGGTTCGGCTCGGCGGTGGTCGAGGTCATCAACGACCGCGGGCTGGGGATCCCGGTCGAGCGGATCGGCGTTCCCAACGTCTTCGTCCAGCACGCCAGCCAAGCCGTGCAGCGTGCGCAGTGCGGCCTCTCGGCCGAGAACGTCGCGGCCCGCGTTCGGGCGCTGTGCCCCTCGCAAACCGCCTGAGCAAGAGGAGCTTCGCGCGACCGGGGACAAGCCTCGGCGGTTCTTTTCCTTTGTAGGAGCCTTCCTATCGTGTTTCCCGCGCTGCTGGCGGCCGTGAGTGCGGCACCGGCCCCGGCCTCCAAGGTGACGACGCTGCCGTTCACCGTGCCGCCGAACCTGCAGTTCGATACGACGCCCCACTCGTGGCTCGCGACGCATGCCGGCTGGCTCACGCATACCTTCGCCTCGCTATTCGTCCTCTCGGGCATCCTGCTGGTCGTGCTGCTCGCGCTGCAGACCACCAAGCAAGAGGGTCTGAGCGGAACGCTCGGCGGGCGCGTCGAGTCGGCGACGCGGCGGCTCGGGCTCGATCAGCAGATCGCCCGCGTGACGCAGACGGTCGCCATCGCGTTCGTCGTGCTCGCGACCGTCATCAGCCTCTCCGGAATCTAGGCTCGGGTACCCTCGTCTTGGCGCTGCTCGAGGTTCGCAACCTCAAGACGACGTTCAAGACCGAAGACGGCATCGTCGCCGCGGTCAACGGCCTCTCGTTTGCGGTCGAACCGGGCTCGACGCTGGGCATCGTCGGCGAATCGGGTTCCGGCAAGTCGGTGACGTCGCTGTCGATCATGCGGCTTTTGGCCTCGAACGGGCGTATCGAGTCCGGCGAAATCCTCTTCAAGGGCGAGAACCTGCTGCTCAAGAGCGAAGCGGAGATGCGCAAGATCCGCGGCCGCGACATCGCCATGATCTTTCAGGACCCGATGACCTCGCTCAACCCCGTACTGACGGTCGGCGAGCAGATCGCTGAGGCGACGCGGCTGCATCTCGGCCTGTCGAATCGCGACGCGACGGCCAAGGCCGTCGATATGCTGCGCTTGGTGAAGATTCCGGCCGCCGAAAAGCGGCTAAAGGACTACCCGCACCAGTTTTCGGGCGGGATGCGCCAGCGCGTAATGATCGCGATGGCGCTGTCCTGTGATCCGGCCGTCCTGATCGCGGACGAACCGACGACCGCGCTCGACGTGACGATTCAGGCCCAGATCATCGAGCTGATGAACGAGATGCAGGCGCGGCTGGGCTCGGCGATCGTGCTGATCACGCACGATCTGGGCGTGGTCGCGGAGACGTGCGAAAACGTGCTCGTCATGTACGGCGGCAACATGGTCGAGTTCGGGACGGCCAGGCAGATCTTCGACGCGCCCAAGATGCCGTACACGATGGGACTGCTCGAGTCGCTGCCGCGGCTCGACCAGGCCGGCTCGCGCCTGGTGCCGATCGAAGGGCAGCCGCCGAATCTGCTGCGCATGCCGCCGGGCTGCGCGTTCGAGCCGCGCTGCCGGTACCGGATGCCGATCTGCAAGGAGCCGGTCGCGCTCTACGACTTCGGCGCCGGCCATCTGGCGCGCTGTTTCCTGTACGACCAGCGGGCCGAGGGTCAGAAGACGATCCCGGCCGAGAACGCGACGCTGATTCCGGGGACCGCCGTCGCTCCGCCGCAGGAAACGCGAAGGTGAGCAAAGCGCCCGACCTGGTCGTCGTCCGCGACCTGAAGAAGTACTTTCCGATCACGGCCGGGATTCTGCAGCGGCACGTCGCCGACGTCAAGGCGGTCGACGGCATCGACTTCGAAATCCGCGCCGGTGAGACGCTGGGGCTCGTCGGCGAATCGGGCTCGGGGAAGACGACCGCCGGACGGGTGATCCTGCGCCTGGCGGACGCGACCGCGGGCAGCGTGACCTTCGAAGGACGCGAGCTGATCGGGTTGAACCGCGGCGAGCTGCGGCCGCTCCGCAAAGAGATGCAGATCATCTTCCAGGATCCGTACGCGTCGCTGAACCCGCGCATGACGGTCGGTTCGATCATCCGCGAACCGCTGGAAATCCACAACATCGCCCACGGCGCCGCCGCTGACGAGCGGGTTCAAGAACTGCTGCGGCTCGTCGGCCTGCAGCCGCAGCATGCAAACCGCTACCCCCACGAATTTTCCGGCGGTCAGCGTCAGCGCGTCGGCGTTGCCCGGGCGCTGGCGGTAGGCCCCAAGTTCATCGTCGCGGACGAGCCGGTATCGGCGCTCGACGTGTCGATCCAGGCCCAGGTGATCAACCTGCTCCAAGACCTGCAGCAGCAGTTCGGCCTGACCTACCTGTTCATCGCGCACGACCTCTCGGTCGTGCGCCACATCTCCAACCGCGTGGCCGTGATGTACGTCGGAAAGATCGTTGAGATCGCCGACCGCGACCGGCTCTACGACAACCCGCTGCACCCCTACACGCAGGCGCTGCTGTCGGCGATTCCGATCCCCGATCCCGACATCGAACGGCGCCGTAAGCGCATCATCCTCACCGGCGACATCCCCTCGCCGGTCAACCCGCCGTCGGGCTGCCGCTTTCATACCCGCTGCCCGGTCGCGTTCGCGCGCTGCAGCGTCGAGGTGCCGGCCTTCAACGAGTACGAGCCGGGCCATCGCGCGGCGTGCCATTGGGTCGAGGAGCACGGCGGGAAGGCGCCCGATTTGACCGCCGGCTCGGCCGTCGTCGCCTAGAAAAGAAAAAGGGGAGCGATCGTCGATCGCTCCCCGGCGCCATAAGCGCGAACCGTTATTTCTTCTTCTTGCGTCCGCCCTTTTTCTTGCGTCCGCCGGCCTTCTTGGCCGCTTTCTTCTTGCGTCCGCCGGTCTTCTTGGCGGCTTTCTTCTTGCGTCCGCCGGTCTTCTTGGCCGCTTTCTTCTTGCGTCCGCCTGCCTTCTTGGCGGCTTTTTTCTTGCGTCCGCCGGTCTTCTTGGCGGCTTTCTTCTTACGCCCGCCGGTCTTCTTGGCGGCTTTCTTGCGCGTGCCGGTCGACTTCTTGGCGGCTTTTTTCTTGCGTCCGCCGGCCTTTTTGGCGGTCTTTTTCGCGGCGGTCGCTTTCTTCTTGCGTGTGGCTTTCTTGCGACGCGGCGCCGGTGCCGGCGCTGCTGCGGAGTCGCCGCTCGTGGTATCGGGGTCCATTCAACCTCCTCGTCCGCGCGGACGGAGTGTCGTAACGGTGTAGCGCCGACGGAATCGGCGCAGTTAAGCGCAAGAATACACAGATTTTCGCAATCGCGCAACCACTCTGCCCAAGCGCAGGTTACGCGCGCGCGCCGGCAGGCGATGTTTTGGAGCGGCTTGACGTCCGGGTTTATACTGTGGCCCGAAGCTCGTCCCCGATGAGCCGAACCCCTGGAGACGCCCGTGGCGAAGCCGCTGATCATCGTCGAATCGCCGACGAAAGCCAAGACCATCAAGAAGTTTTTACCGGCGCGCTACGTCGTAAAGGCCTCGGTGGGCCATGTCCGCGACCTGCCCAAGTCGTCGCTGGGCGTCGACGTTTTACACGATTTCGTCCCCCGCTACCTGACCATCAAAGGAAAGGGCGACATCATTCGTGACCTCAAGGCGGCGGCGAAAGCAGCCTCCGAGGTCTATCTGGCGACCGACCCTGACCGCGAAGGCGAGGCGATCGCGTGGCACCTCGCCGAGCTGCTGAAGCTCGATCATCCGATGCGCGTCGAGCTGCACGAGATCACCAAAGAAGCCGCGCTGGCGGCGCTGCGCGACCCGCATCCGATCGACATGCCGCGCGTCAACGCACAGCAGGCGCGCCGGATTCTCGACCGGCTGGTCGGCTATAAGATCTCGCCGCTGCTGTGGGCCAAGGTGCGCGGCGGTCTTTCCGCCGGCCGCGTGCAGTCCGTGGCGGTCCGGCTGATCGTCGATCGCGAGCGCGAGATCCGGGCTTTCGTCCCGCGCGAGTACTGGTCGATTACCGCCCAGCTCGCTGCCCTGACTCCCGATCCGATCGTCTTTGCAGCCGAACTGGTCCAGATCGACGGCGAGAAAGCTGAGATCGTCAACGGCGATCAGGCGGCCGCCGTCATGGCCGGCCTCGAAGGGGCGCGGTTCCGGGTCGCCTCGGTCAAGAAGCGCGAGACACGGCGCAACGCCGCGGCACCGTTCACGACCTCGACGCTCCAGCAAGAAGCCTCGCGGAAACTGAAGTTCCGGGTCCGCAAGACGATGCAGGTCGCCCAGACATTGTATGAAGGCGTCGATCTGGGCGGCAGCGACGGGACGCAAGGTTTGATCACTTACATGCGCACCGACTCGACCCGCATCGCCGACTCGGCCCGGGATGCGGCCCGCGACTACATCGTCGGGCGATTCGGCGAAGCCTATTACGGCGGCGGCCGTTCCTTCCGCGTGAAAGCGGGCGCTCAGGATGCGCACGAAGCGATCCGTCCGACCTCCGCGCTGCGGACGCCGGAATCGCTGGCGAAGGTCCTCAAGCGCGACGAACTGCGGCTCTACCAGCTGATCTACGAACGCTTCATCGCCTCGCAGATGGCGGCCGCCGTCTACGACCAGACCACGGTCGACATCGCCGCCGCCGAACGCGCCATCGATCGCGCCATTGCCCGTCCCCTGGGACTCACCGTGCCGGAAGCGGCGGCGCGGATAGCCGAGATCGTCAATGCGAACATGGCCGAGGCGCTGCGCATCGTGTCCATAGAGCGTGGCCACGACGCCCGCGCATTCAGCCTGATCGCGTTCGGCGGCGCCGGTCCGGTGCATGCAGCGGCGCTGGCGGAGGAGTTGCAAATTCCCGAGGTCATCGTGCCACCTGTCCCCGGCGCGTTCTCGGCGCTTGGCCTGGTGGCGAGCGACCTGAAACGCGATTACGTGCGTACCCTGTACGCCGATCTCGGCTCCGTTGATCCAGCACGGGTCACCGCTGTGCTCGCCGCCATGGAGGCATCCGGGACGGCGATGCTCGACGTTGCGCAGGTGCCTCCGCGGCGACGCGCGTTGGCGCGCCAGGCCGATCTGCGCTATCGCCGCCAGGCATATGAGTTGACCGTGCCTGTCGCCGAGGGTGAAATCACACGCGCGAGCCTGGACGCGGCGATGGCGTCTTTTCATGCCAAACATGAGCTGACCTATGGTCACGCCAACCGGAACGAACCGGTGCAACTCGTTAATTTGCGGCTAACCGCGATCGGACGGCTGCCCACCTTGGTGCTGGCACAGCGGGGCGATGCCTCGGAGGCACGGACCCTTTCGCGAGACATTTGGTTCTCCGGGGTGGGATTTACGCCGACGCCGGTGCATTGGCGGTCCGGCCTCGCCGCGGGGGCGGTCATGACCGGTCCGGCCGTCATTGAGGCGGTGGATTCGACAACAGTCGTGCCGCCGGGTTGGACCGCGCGCGTGGACGATGTGGGTTTCATTCGCCTTACCAGGAGTTGACCTATGGACGACGCGGTTGTGCGCCGCCTGAAAACGGATCCGGCACGGTTCGAAGTAATCAAGAACGCGCTGACGTCGGCGGCGGAGGAAATGAAAATCGTGCTGGCGAGAACTGCCTATTCGCCGTTGCTGAAAGTCGCCGGGGATTACTCCTGCGGGATTTTCGACATCGCGGGAAACATGGTAGCGCAGGGGCCGGATTTGCCGATCCACCTCGGCTCGATGCCGGACGCGGTGCGAGCGGTGGTGCGTGCGTTTCCCGACGTCACGCAAGGCGACGTGTTCATCCACAACGATCCATACCAAGGCGGATCGCATTTGCCGGACGTGAATGTCGTCGCACCGGCGTTCTACCAAGATCGCCTGCTCGGCTTTGGCTGCGTGCGTGCGCATTGGCCCGACATCGGCAGCGCAACCCCAGGCAGCTACGGCGCGGTCACCGAAATCTACGGCGAGGGTTTGCGACTGCCGCCGATCCGCCTGTATCGCGACGGCAAACCGGATCCCGCCATCGAGGCGATCATCTTCGCGAACGTCCGCACGCCAACCGAACGGCTCGGCGATCTGCGCGCACAGGTATCGGCGAACTGGCGTGCCGCCGCGCGACTACAGGAACTCGCGGCGAAATACGGCACCGACACGCTGCTGGGCATCA
The DNA here is from genome assembly GCA_003161555.1 of Vulcanimicrobiota bacterium. Taxonomy (GTDB): domain Bacteria; phylum Vulcanimicrobiota; class Vulcanimicrobiia; order Vulcanimicrobiales; family Vulcanimicrobiaceae; genus Vulcanimicrobium; species Vulcanimicrobium vanleeuwenhoeki. Next base: position 18,039 of record PMOG01000038.1, read on the forward strand.
TGCAGGAGGTGATGGACTACTCCGAAACCATGATGCGCGCCGCCTTGCGTGCACTGCCGGATGGCGAAGCCGAATTTTCCGACATCTTCGATGGCGACGGCGTCATCGCGCCAGGCGAATCCGAGGACGAAACCTTCACCGTCAAGCTGCGCATCACCAAACTTGGCGACACGATTACCGCGGACTTCACAGGCTCCGATCCGCAAGTCGCCGGGCCGATGAATGCGCCGCTGACGGTCACCGCGTCCGGCGTATTCTGCGCGTTGAAGATGATCGCCGATCCGAAAAGCCTGATCCCACCGAATTCCGGTTGCTGGCGACCGGTGACGGTAACCGCGCCACCCGGTTCGGTGGTGAATGCACAACTTCCAGCGCCTGTCGTGTACGCAAATCACGAAATGTCGCACCGTGTCGCCGACATGGTAATGGCGGCTATGTTCTCCTTCACGCCACGGACCGTGATGGCCGGATCGCAGGGCACATCAGCGGTTATGACATTCGGTGGCACCGACTACCGAACCGGCGAACGCTATGTCAGCTACGAATCGGTGAAGGGTGGCTTCGGTGCGCGGCCGGTGAAGGACGGCATCAACGCCGTCGC
>PMOG01000012.1:0-4190 GCA_003161555.1 Vulcanimicrobiota bacterium
CTCGCCGACCTGATCGTGCTCGGCGGCTGCGCCGCGGTCGAACAAGCGGCGAAGAACGCAGGCCATGACGTGCGGGTTCCCTTCACGCCGGGCCGCACGGACGCATCGCAAGAGCAGACCGACGTCGCCGCGTTCGCGGTCCTCGAACCGCTGGCGGACGGCTTCCGCAACTACCTGAAGGCCGCCCCGCTGGGAGTTTCCGCTGAGGAGCTGCTCGTCGATCGCGCACAGCTCATGTCGCTGACCGCTCCCGAAATGACGGTTCTGGTCGGCGGTATGCGCGCGCTGGATGCCAACGCCGGACAAACGAAGCACGGTGTCTTCACGAAGCGTCCAGGAACGCTCAGCAACGACTTCTTCCTCAACCTTCTCGACATGGGTACGACCTGGACACGCACCTCCGAGGCGGAGGAACTCTTCGAAGGGCGCGATCGCGCGACCGGCGCCGTGAAGTGGAGCGCCACACGCGCCGACCTCATCTTCGGATCGAACTCGCAGCTCCGGGCCCTCGCAGAAGTTTATGCACAAGACGACGCCAAGGACAAATTCGTCGGGGACTTCGTCGCCGCGTGGAACAAGGTGATGAACCTCGACCGATTCGACCTCGCCTGACTCCGGCACCAGCGGCAACTCCGAGAGGCCTCGCGAAAGCGGGGCCTCTTCTTTGTGAGCCGGACGATCAAATGCCGGAAGCGACGGCTTTGAGCTGATCGAACCCCTCGTGAACGATCTCGACTAGTTCCCGGTCCGCCGGGTCGGTGAGCCAATGGCCGAAGCCGACATAGAAGACGCCGATCCCCATGTCGGCGGCGAGACTCGCCGCCGGTTCCGGTACACCGCGCCGCTGCAAAGCCTGTGCGAGCGCGGCGGTGAGCGTCGCGCGTTTGATCAGTTCACGCTCCTGCAAATCGGCGTGCGCGGCGACGATCCGCTGGCGCTCACGAGCGAGGGCGCGCCGCCCGTGCAGCAGACTCGCTATCGCCTCGACCGCGATCCGGACGGCTTCAATCGTCGGCAGCGTCGACGGCAGCCGGTCGAGTTCGCGCAGTAGCTGGTCCTGCAGCGCGGCCGAGCCGCCGAAGAGCACCTCCCGCTTGTCCGCGTAATGCCGGAAAAACGTCCGCTCGGTCAGTCCCGCGCGCTTGGCAATGTCGGCAACCGTCGTCTGCTCGTATCCCTGACCAAGAAAGAGCTCGTACGCCGCCTGTTCGAGGCGGCCGCGCGAGTTGGGGCTCCAGCGACTCATTCTCACCATCATACATGATGACAGAGACTGACATCTATGCTATGTTCATGTCAGTTACTGTCATCACATGGGAAAAGGGTCCGCATCATGCGTGTTTTTGTTACCGGGGCCACCGGATGGGTCGGCTCTGCCGTCAGCGAGCAGCTTCGGGCCGCCGGCCATACGGTCACGGGGCTCGCGCGCTCCGGCGATGCCGCGGCCACGCTCGCTTCGGCCGGGGTCACCGTGCACCACGGCAGCCTGGAGGACCTCGAGAGCCTGCGCGCCGGGGCGACCGCCTCGGACGCCGTCATCCATACCGCCTTCAGTCACGATTTCTCGCGCTTCGCCGAAAATGCCGCGGCCGAGCGGAAAGCCATCGACGCGCTCGGCGACGCACTGGCGGAGACGGGCAAGCCGCTTATCGTCACCTCCGGCGTCGCGCTGATCGCGCCTGGCCGCCTTGTCACGGAGGACGATGTGCGCGATCCTGACGCGGTGCCGTTTCCCCGTGACCCCGAGACGGCGGCAGCCGCTTTGGCCGCGCGCGGCGTACGCGTCTCGATCATTCGGCTCGCCCCATCCGTTCACGGCAAGGGTGACCACGGCTTCGTCCCGATCGTCGTCGGTATGGCCCGCGAGCACGGCGCCTCCGCGTACATTGGTGAGGGGAAGAATCGCTGGCCGGGTGTCCACCGCCGCGATGCGGCGCGGCTCTACGTTCTCGCGCTCGAACGCGCTGCGGACCATGCCGTGTACCACGCAGTCGCCGAAGAAGGCGTGCCGTTCCGCGAAATTGCCGAGATCATCGGCCGCCGCTTGAGCCTCCCGGTCGTGAGCACATCGGGAGAAGGCGTCGACGCACACTTCGGCTGGTTCGCGCATTTCGCCCGGATTGACGCCCCAACATCGAGCGCGAAAACGCAGCAGTCGCTCGGGTGGCGCCCGACCGAACCCACACTTCTCGAAGATCTGGACAGCGCCGCGTACTTTCCGGCCTGAACGGCGATTTCGCACCCGCACCCGCCCGGGCCCTCGTGGCAGATAAATGGCAGGCGTCTTCGGAAAACAAAACGATACCCATGAGCTTAACTCGAAACTCAATGGACCCCTGAATATGGCTGGCAGTACCAAGAAAAACGACGAGGTTCCGAAATCCCGCATGCAGTCTACGATTGAAAGTGTGCCCGCAGCTGCGGCCACTGCTCTCGTTTCAACGCTCCTGCTCGTAACAGGGCAGTTTGTTTCGGCACAATCGGCATATCCGCAGATGGCCGCTGTCGGCCGGTATATGATCGCCGATCGCAACGCCGAAATTGCAATGGCGCGAAGTGCCGCTCCGAAAAGTGTCTCGGGTAACGCGACAGTTCTGGTCCTCGGAATGCACGGCTATCAGACGGCAATCCGAGGTTCGAACGGATTCGTGTGTCTGGTCGAACGTTCTTGGATGTCACCGTTCGACAGTCCGGAGTTCTGGAACCCCAAGATGCGCGGACCGATCTGCTACAATCCGCCGGCCGCGCGCACAATTCTCCCGTACACCATCAATAGAACCTCGCTGGTACTGGCCGGCGTAACGAAGCCGCAGATGCATGAGCGCATTACGGCCAGCCTTGCTCGAAACCAGCTGCCATTCCCCGCACCGGGTGCGATGTCGTACATGATGTCGAAGATTGGATATCTCGGCGATGGGGTCGAGCACTGGCATCCGCACTTGATGTTTCACATTCGAACGACCAGCGCCGCAAGTTGGGGCGCAGACCTCGCCGGCTCGCCGGTCCTCTATAACGATGAATACCAAGACGTGCCGGAGCCGGAAACGATTTTCATGGTCCCCGTCACGCACTGGTCGGACGGTACGGTCGCGATGCCGAAGATGCGGGGGATGTAGGGTCGCTGCTACCGAGCTAGCGGGCCAGACCAAGGCGCCGTGCGGCGGCGCGGAACATCGACTCGCCGGCTTGGTTGTGGGGAACCCGCCCCAGATTGGCGGAGCTGTTCGAGCCGCACACCTCGATCGCAGCGAACGCACGTCATTTCTCGCTCCGCTACCGCTCGCCCGAGCACTGGGTCGAGGTGTTCAGGACCTAATACGGACCGATGCTCAAGGCATTCGCCGAACTCGAGCCGCAGAAGCAAGCCGCCCTGCACGACGACCTCGTGAATCTCGTCGCGCGCTTTAACACCGCCAAGGCACGATGGTCGTTCCCAGCGAGTACCTCGAGGTCGTGGTCACCAAGAAATAGGGGTCGAGCAACAGAACGCGCCGATCGAATTAAGCTCGGGGTGATAAGAAAGCGCGTCGCATATGCGGCGCGCTTTCGTTCTCGAAAACGCGCCATAGGGAAGGTTAAGGCGACCTTGTAGCGCGTAGAGGCGACGCATCCTACCGCACCCCGAGGGGGCGGATTTGGCGAATCTGGACGCGCTCCGCTGGACGGGCGAACCCGTCTGCGCGGTTGTCGGCTGCGCCCAACTGTTTGGAGGGATCAGATTCATGGCGGATTCCAACGACCGGGTGCGCGCCGCGCACCGCATTCTCGCGAGCGCCACCGTCCTCGCGCTGAGCTTCAGCATCGCCGGCGCCGCGCCGGCGGCCGAGCCGATCAAGATCGGCGTGATCGGCGAAGAGTCCGCGGTGGCGGGCGCGTCGATCACCAAGGCCGCGCAGATGGCCCAGGACGACATCAACGCGCACGGCGGCGTGCTCGGCCGCCAAGTTGAGGTAGTGATCTACGACGACCATTCGTCGGCCGCCGACGCGGTGCGCGCCTTCCAGCGCGCGGTCAGCGAGGACAAGGTCAGCGCGGTCGTGGCCAGTTACATCAGCGAGGTCGCGCTGGCGATCGAGCCCTGGGCGGCGCGCCTGCATACGCCGTGGATCACCCCCGGCGCCGCCAGCACCGACATCTCCAAGGCAGTCCACGACAACTACGCGACCAACAAGTACACGTTCCACGGTTGG
>PMOG01000012.1:4227-11774 GCA_003161555.1 Vulcanimicrobiota bacterium
CTCGACCACATCCGCTTCAACCCGGATACGACCGACTTCACGCCGATCTTCAACAAGATCGAGGGCGAGAAGCCCGACGTGATCACGACCGGCATCAGCCACGTCGGCGTCCAGCCGACCGTGCAGTGGCACGACCAGCGCGTCCCGATCGGGATGGTTGGGCAGAGCTCGCAAGCGACGACCAGCACCTTCTGGAAAGATACCAACGGCGCGGCCGAGGGCGTCATCACCGCGAGCGCGGCCGCGCCGGGCGTCGCCTTGACGCCCTCGACGATCGCCTTCACGGACGCGTACCAGAAACGCTTCGGCGCGTCGCCGGCCTACGACGGCTACACGACCTACGACGAGATCCACGTGATCGCCAACGCCATCAAGGCGGCCGGCGGGACCGATCCCGACAAGATCGTCGACGCAATGGAGAAGACGCACTATACCGGCACCGTCGGCACCATCGAGTTCTACGGCAAGGACGACCTGTACACGCACGCGATCAAGTATGGTCCCGGCTTGGTCACCGGCGTCGTTCTGCAGTGGCAAAGCGGTAAACAAGTCACCGTGTGGCCGCGCGACAAGGCGAACGGAAAGATCGCCTTCCCGGCGACCATCACGAGTCCCAAGTAGCCCGCGAGCGGGCTGATGACGACGCTGCAGATCCTGGTCGACGGCTTCGCCATCAGCTCGCTGTACGCGCTAGCAGCAGTCGGATTCACGCTCATCTTTGGCGTGTCGGGCGTGCTCAATCTCGCGCACGGCGGCATCATGCTGGTTGCGGCGCTCGTCGGCTGGTGGGTCGCGGGCGAGACGCCGCTTGGTACCTACGGCGGCACGTTGGTCGGGATCCTCGCGGGCCTGCTTACCGCGTACCTGACGTACTTTCTGGTCGTGCGCCCGATTCAGCGCTCGAAAGCGATCGCGCAGGAAGAGAAAGAGATCTTCGTGCTGACCGGCACGCTGCTCTGGGGGATCATGATCCAGACCGGCATGGCGTACGTGTTCAGCGACAATCCCGTCACGATGCGGCCACTCATTCCCGGCGTTATCGCCGTGATGGGCGTGCGAACGCCGATTAACGAGGTCATGATCGCGGTGCTGTGCTGGGTGATCATCGGGCTCTTGTGGGTGCTGATCAACCGCACGCCGGCCGGCAAGCAAATGCTCGCGGCATCGATCAATCCACGCGGGCTGACGCTGCTCGGCTTCGAGCTTTCACAGATCTACTTTCGCGTCTGGACGATCTACGGCGTGCTGGCCGGCGTGGCGGGCGTGCTGCTGGCATCGTTTCTCGGCGTCGGAACCGCCAATGCGGGGCAGCTGACCGCCAGCGCCTTCTCCATCGTCGTGCTGGGTGGGTTGGGCAGCGTCTCAGGCTCGCTGATCGCGGCGTACGTGGTGGGTTATCTCGAGACCCTCACCGCGTATCTGATCGCGCCGACGCTGCGGCCGATTCCCGCACTGATCCTGTTGGTGCTGGTCGTCTATCTGCGCCCGCAGGGACTGCTGGGCAGGCGGTGACGCGCGCCTTCAATCGCCGGCTGCTTTTCGCCGGCATAGTGTTCGTGCTCGTCGCGACGGTACTGCCGTTGTGGCTCTCGGCGTACGTTCTCGGCGTGCTGACGACCGCGTACTATTTCGGCGTCTTCTCGATGTCGTGGGACCTGCTGTTCGGGTTCGCCGGCGAAGTGAACTTCGGCCCGACCTTTCTCATCGGGCTCGGCGCCTACACGGCGGCACTGCTCGACAACGCCTACCACCCGCCGGTGGTGATCTGCATCGCCGCCGGCGCGCTCGCCGCACTCGTCGGCGGCGTGCTGCTGGCGCTCCCGGCGCTGCGCCTGCGCGGCCCGTATTTCGGTTTGGTGACATTGGTCGCCGTGCTGCTGCTGCAGAACGCGATCGTGATCTTCGCACGCTTCACCGGTGGTGAGATCGGGATGACCGTGCCCGACGTGCTGAGCGTCGATCCCAAGCTAAACTATTGCTACGCGCTGGCCTTCTTCGTCGTCTCTGCGATCTTGCTGTATGGCCTCTCGCGTTCGGCCGTGGGGCTGATTCTGCAGGCCAGCGGTCAGGATGCCGTCGAGGCACAAGCGCTCGGATTCAACGTCACCAAACACAAGCTGGCGGCGTTCAGCGTGAGCGCCCTTTTCTCAGGCGTAGCCGGCGCGATGCTGGTGTTCTACATGGGCGCAGCGTCGGTCGGCACGATTATCGATATCGGGATCGGCGTGCAGATCATCATCGGCGCCGTGCTCGGTGGCCGGCGCACCATCTTGGGGCCCGCCATCGGCGCAATTTTTCTGGTGGTCGGGACCGAGCTCTTGCGGCCGCTCGGCCAGCTCAACACCTTCGTGATAGCAGGCATCGCGCTGGCCGTGATCCTGTTCTTTCCGGATGGCCTGCTCGGCCATGTACTGCGTCCGCGAGAGAACACGTGAACGCGCTCGAAGCGCGCGGCCTCGTCAAACGCTACGGCGGCCTGGTGGCCGTCAACGACATCGGCTTCGACCTGCACGACGGCGAGATTCTCGGCTTGATCGGACCGAACGGCTCGGGCAAGTCGACCGTGATGAAGCTGGTCATGGGCATCGAGCGCCCCGACGCCGGCTCGGTCAAGCTCGACGGCGTCGAGACCGTAGGCTGGCCGTCGTACCGCATCGCGCGTGCTGGCGTCGGGATCGTCTTCCAGCACTCGCGTCCGCTGCACCGCCAGACCGTTCTCGAGAACATCAAGCTCGCGCTGCTGCCCGACTCGCTGCTGCGGCTGACCGCGACGGCGGGCGTCGACGATCGCGCGCGCGAGATCGCGGACTCAGTCGGGTTGGGCGACGTTCTGCACCGCCATCCCGCCACATTGCCCTTCGCGGACTTGCGCCGCATGGAGATGGCCAAAGCGATCGCACGCGATCCCAAGGTCGTGCTGATCGACGAACCGTTCGCCGGACTGACGGGGGGAGAGGTCGAGACCTTCTCCGAGTTGATTCGCGCGCTGCGCGCGCAAGGACACGCCGTACTACTGGTCGACCACAACGTCAAGAGCGTCGCCGCGCTCGCCGATCGTGTGCTCGCGATGTACTTGGGCCAACAAGTCTCCGAGGGAACCGTCGACGAGGTGATGCGCAACGAAACGGTACGGCGCGTTTACCTGGGCGGGACGCTCGAAGCGTCGCAGCGCAACGGCGCCGCCGCGGAAACACGGCCGTCGCTCCTGCGGGTGGAGGACGTGAGCGTCTTCTACGGTAAGGCGCAGGCGCTCGAACATGTCGACCTGCACGTGAATGAAGGCGAGTTCGTCTCGGTAGTGGGGTTGAACGGCGCCGGCAAAACGACGCTCTTCAATGCCATCTCCGGACTGGTGCCGTATGCGGGAACCGTCGCGTTCGGCGATCACGCGCTTGCCGGACGCACGCCGGCCGCGATCGCGCGCGACGGCATCGTGCAGTGCCCCGAATCGAGGCAGCTGTTCGGAGACATGACGGTGCGCGAGAACCTGGACTTAGGTGGACAGCACCTTCCCGCGGAGGCGCGCGCGGAACAGCTGGCCTGGCTCTTCGAGCTGTTCCCGATCCTCGAGTCGCGTCAGGGCCAGGTGGCTCGCACGCTCTCCGGCGGCGAACAGCAGATGCTGGCGATTGCGCGCGCGCTCATGATGCGCCCCAAGCTGCTCATTCTCGACGAACCTACGCTGGGCTTGGCGCCCGTCATCCTCGAGCAGCTTTCGAACGCGCTCGAACGACTACGCGCGAGCACACCGATCACCGTGCTGTTGGGCGAACAGAATGTCACCTTCGCATTACCGCACGCCGACCGCGTGTATCTGCTCGAACACGCGCGCGTCGTATGGGAAGGCGAGCCGGCGAAGTTCGCAGCCGTCATGGGCGAGGGATACCTGTAGGCGCTGGCGGTTCGAAGCCCTCGATCGTAGCGAACGAGCGTCATTTCGCACTGCGCTACCGATCGCCCGAGCATTGGGTCGAGGTGTTCAAGACCTACTACGGACCGATGCTCAAGGCGTTCGCGGCCCTCGAGCCACAGAAGCAAGCCGTCCTCCACGACGATCTCGTGAATCTCGTCGCGCGCTTCAATGCGGCCCAGGACGGCACGATGGTTGTCCCGAGCGAATACCTCGAGGTGGTGATCACCAAAAAATAGGGTCAGGTGGTGCCCCGCGGCTGAGCAAGGACGGCATTCCTCAGGAGCCGAACGCACGCTTCCTCGGTCTGCCACTGCGCAGGCCCGCAAGGAGGCTGGCGATGCGGATACTGTCGAGGTTCTCGTGGTCTCGCGTTTTGGTGCGCCGCGTGGGCGCGGCGGGCGCCGTGATGCTGTTGGCCGCGTGCGGAGGGGGAGGCGGCGGCTCCATGAGCCCCGGCATCCCCGGCACGACGCCGGCTCCGACCGCGAAAGGGACGTCGTCGGTCACGTGGGTCATGCACTGGAGCAGCACGACGCCGAGCTCGTCGCGCCGGGCGCCGAAGTACCTTGCCCCGACCGCGCTGAGCGCCTCGATCGCCGTGTTGAGCGCGCCGGCACCATTCACGACGACGACGCCCGTCATCAGCGTGCTGAACAGTCCGACGTCGACGCTGGTTTTTAGCGCGCCGAACGGTCAGGACACCTTCCTCGTGCAGACCTACGACGAGCAGAACGCACAGGGCAACATTCTCAGCAAGGCGATCATCACGCAGACCGTTTCGAGCGGTCAGGCGAACGTCGTCTCGGCGACCCTCAACGGCGTGATCGCGGCGACGTCGCTCCAGATCTCGCCGCTCCCGTTCACGGCGGGGAACGCCGCATCGGCGACGGTTTCGGCGACCGGCTTCGACGCCGACGGAAACGCGATCGTCGGACCCGGAACGTTCGACACACCGATCCAGCTCTCGATCGTCGATCCCGCGAACAGCGGCGCGCTGTCGCTGTCGTTGGCCGTGATCCAGGCGCCCGGCAATACGGTGACGCTGAACTATAACGGCGCCACCCTGATCTCCGCGTCGGTCTTGGCGTCGACGTCGACGTTGGCGAAGACCTCGTCGGTCGTTATTGCGCCGACCCCGAACGCGACGCTCTTCACGATCCCGACCGCCCTCTCGAGCCCGCTATGGATCACGTTCGGCTACAACTTGGTGTGGTTCACCGAAGAGAACGGAAACAAGATCGGAAAGTTCGCGTTTGCATCGCAGTCGTTTACCGAGTTCACCATACCGACGGCGAACTCAGAACCGAACGGCATCACCCTCGCAAGCGACGGGAACTTCTGGTTCGCGGAGTACAACTCCAGCAAGATCGGCAGGATGACGCAGACCGGCTCGTTCAGTGAGTTTGGGACGCTCTTCGGGAATGACCGACCGGTCCAGGTCGCCGACCGCGGCGACGGCACCGTCTGGTATACCGCCTTCGCCGGCAACCACGTCGGGTACCAGAGCTTCAACGGGGTGGCAGGCGAGACGACGATCCCGACCGGCACTTCGGCCCCCTTCGGCGTCGCCGAAGGTCCCGACCTGAACCTCTACTTCACCGAGTACAACGCCGCAAAGATCGGCCGCCTCGCGAACCTCTTCGCAACGATCCAGGAACTGACGCTGCCGGGCGGTTCGACACCGTACCAGATCGTGCGCGGCCCGGACGGCGGCATGTGGTTCACCGACCCCGGCTTGTCGGAGATCGGCCGCGTCAATCCCGGATCGTTCACGGCGACCTATTATCTACCGGCGAGCCCGAACGCGATTCCCAAGGGGATCACCGTCGGCCCGGACGGCGCGCTCTGGTTCACCGAGTCCGGCCTCGACCGCATCGGCCGCATGACGACGAGCGGCGTGGCCTCGGAGTACTCGTTGCCGGGCACGAACCTCGGCCTTGAGGGGATCGTGACGAAGCCGAACGGGACGATCTGGTTCGTCGCGTCGAACACGAACCAAATCGGCGTGCTCCAGATCTGAGCCCGCGCGCCGTATGAAGCGCGTCGCCTTCCTACGGCGCGGCAGTGTCTGAGCCTAACAAGAGGCGCTCCAGATCGGCAAGGTGCACCACCTGGGCTTGCGCCGGAAACACTTTGCTCGTGAGAAACTCGTGCACGGCCGGTTCGCGATCGGCGCAGGCATCCGCCACGACGACGACCCGGTAGTCGCGGTCCGCAGCGTCGCGTACCGTTGACAAGACGACGCCGCTGGTCGAGATGCCGGCGAGCAGCAGCGTGACGACCCCGCGCTCCTTCAGCTGCCGGTCGAGGTCGGTCGTGGAAAAGGCACCGACGCGCGTCTTGCGCACGACGATGTCGCCGGGCTGCGGCGCGAGGTCACCGTGCACCGCGGTGGCCGGCGCATCACTATGGAATCCCCTGCCCACGGCCTTCAGAATCGGGGCGAACCGGCTGTGCGGCGGCACCGCATCGTAGTCGGCATCGTCGAACGCGACCCGCACGTACCCGACCTGCGCCCCGTGTGCGCGCGCGATGCGGATCGCCTCGCCGACGCGATCGAGCAGCGCTGCTGATTCGCCGAGCATGTCGATGATGGCAGGCTGATAATCCATCACCAGCAACGCCGCCGTTTTCGGATCGATGCCCGGAAGTGTTTCGTTCATGTGTTCTCCTTAGCCCGCGAGCCCTTCAGGTCGCCGCCATGGAACGGTCCGAACAAACGGGCCGACTGCGTCCCTATCAAGATGAAGCCGGCGCCGAAGGCGACGGCATCCCACGTGTCGCGAAGATCGAACGTCCCGACACGAAGCACGAGCACGTAACCGACGACGATGTTGAATGCTCCCCATCCGACGTTGACGAGCGCGGAGGAGAGCCCCTTACCGGGCGGATGCGCGAACGGGCTCTGAAACGCGCGGCCCATCGTCCCAGAGACGAAATGCGGGATCGCGTTACCGAGAAACACCCCGCCGAAGAAGTAGGACACGTAGCTGAGCCATGTCATGGCCGATTCTCCTTGAAGCGATTGCGGACGCAGATGCTTAAGTGTGGCGAGCGAGCGGTCGAACGCCCTGTCGAGACGACGAAGAGTGCGGGGCTGGCAGGGTTGGCCTAAGTCTGGTAGACTAAGTCCTGTGAAGAACGTCAACATGCATGAGGCGAAGAGCAACTTGTCGGGCCTCGTGCGAGCGGTCCGCGAGGGCAGCGAACCCGAGATCGTCATTTGCCTTTCCGGACAGCCCGTGGCGAAGCTCGTACCGGTCGCAGACGCTCCGCGCCGGCTGCTCGGCGTCGATCGCGGACGGATTACGATCGCACCGGACTTTGATGCGGTCAACCCGGAGATCGCCGCGCTGTTCGAAGGGGGCTAGCGCGTGCGGTTGCTGCTCGACACGCACGCATTTCTGTGGGCCGCTGCCGATCCCGATCAATTGCAGCGCGCCGCACGCGCGGCGATCGAGGACCGCGCCAATGAAGTGTTGGTCTCCGCCGGTGTTGCGTGGGAAATCAGCCTCAAGGTCGCGCTCGGCAAGCTGACGGTGCCGGCGAATCCCGCGGTGTGGTTTCCGGCACGCGTCCGTTCGCTCGGATTTCAAGCCTTAGATATCTCCACGGCGCATGCCCTCGCCGTCGG
>PMOG01000238.1 GCA_003161555.1 Vulcanimicrobiota bacterium
TTCACGTCGACGTTGTACTTGCGGGCGAGGCGTTCGGTCGCGGTTGCCACGTGCGTCTCGCCGCTGCCCAGCAGCTGCAGTTCGTTGGTGAATTCGGCGCGGCCGACGCGCAGCGCCGGATCCTCGTCGAGCAGCCGCGTCAGCGCCTGCGAGAGCTTCGCCTCATCGAGCCGCTGCGCGGGCGCGATCGCCACCGCGAACAGCGGTTCGGAGAGCGGCACGGTCGGCATCAGCACGCCGGCGTTGGGCGACGCGAGCGTATCGCCCGTGCCGACGCCGTCGAGCCGCGCCAAGCCCACGATCGAACCCGGACCGGCGCTGGTCACGGGCTCCTGCTTCTTGCCGAACAGCCGCACGATGCCCGACAGGCGAATCGGCGTGCCGCCGCGGGATGCGTCGACCAGCGAAGTCTGCGACGAGACCGTGCCGGTGAACACGCGCACGACCGACAGTTTGCCCTGCTGCGGGTGCATGATCGTCTTGCAGACTTGCGCCACGACGGGTCCGTCGGGGCGCGGCGCGAGCGGACGTCCGTCGAGGTCGCGTCGCGGTTCGGTAAGCGGCGAGGGGAACAGCCGCGCGACGGCGTCGACCAACGGCCACACGCCGGCATTTTTTTCGGCGCTGCCGACCAGGACCGGGACGATCTGGTCGTGCGCGCAGTCGTCACAAAGGTCGCGGTCGATCTCGTCCTGCGAGGGTGCTTTGCCCTCCAGCAGCTCCTCCAGGAGCGCGTCGTCGAAGTCCGCCAGCGCTTCGAGCAGAATCGTGCGCTGCGAGTCGACGACGGCAGCCAGCTCGGCCGGGAACGGGATCTCCGTGACCCCGCCCGTGTTTTCGCTGCGGAACGCTTTCGCGCACGCCAGGTCGACGTAGCCCGAGAACCGTTCGCCGGTTCCGATCGGCACGTGCGTGGCGACCACGTGTGGTCCGTACGCCTCGCGCAGCGCGGCCAGCGTGGCGTCGAAGTTCGCGCCCGGCCGGTCGAGCTTGTTCATAAAAAAGAGATGCGGCATTTTCCGCATCTCCAGAAATTCCACGATCGCCGCAGTTTGGGCGACCCGCTCCGGCTCCGCGTCGATGACGACCACCGCCGCGTCGACCGCACTGAGCACGGTTTTTGTCTCTTCGAAGAAGTCGACGAAGCCGGGCGTGTCGATCAAGTTCATCTCGATTTCGCCGCAGACCGTGTGGGCGAAACCGACGCACACCGACTGCAGGTGCCCGATCGCTTCCGGCTCGCAATCGGTGATCGTCGTGCCGTCGCGCACCGATCCTCGTCGAGGGATCGCGCCGCAGTGCGCCAGCACTGCCTCCACAAGCGTGGTCTTTCCGGCATGATGCGGTCCGACGACGGCGACGTTCCTCAAGCGCGCGATGCTCTCCATCGGCGACCCTCCCTGCGAGCGAAAGAAGTCCGCGGGGCTTCCCTCCCTAGGGGGTTGGTCCTGCCGGGGCACGGTAAGGCTGCCGTGACGGTACGGGACCGCACAGCCGGGACCCGGGATCCCGCGAGCGGCCGACGCCCTACACTTCCATCAGGTCGCGGCCGACGACGATTTCGCCGCGGTAGTGCAAGCGAACCGGCGCCGCCCAATCCTCGTCGGTCAGCGTCGGGTCGTACGAGGGAACGAAGTGCGTGAGCGCCAGGCGTTTGACGCGCGCTGCGGCAGCGACGCGGCCGACGTCTTCGGCGTCGGTGTGCGCGTCGACGATGTGCTCGCGCAAGCGGGACGCGTTCGGAACCAGCTTGAGCAGGCGATCCAGTGCCGAGGTGAGCAGCACCTCGTGCACGAGCAGATCGGCGCCGCGGGCGAACGCGATCAGGTTTTCGCTGTACGTCGTGTCGCCGGAAAAAACGATCACCCGGTCGGGCGTCGTGACCTTGTACGCGTAGGCCGGGACGACGGGTGGATGGTGCACCAGCGCCGCTTCGACGACGACGCGCTCGTCGCGATAGACCTCGCCCGGGCCGACAATCTCGTGCGGGACGAACAAGGGCCGCGGATCGACCCGGCCTTCATCCGGAATCCGGATCGCAATGTCGTACGCGTGGTACTGCAAGGCAAGGTCGATCAGCTCGGCCATTCGCGGCGGACCGTAGGCGTCGACGCGCGTCTTTCCGCCGGTCGCCCAACCCAGCACGAGCAGGTTGCCGAGGTCGGCATTGTGATCGCTGTGATGGTGCGTGATAAAGATTGCGCGCAGGCCGATCGGCGAGACCTTCGCGTCGATGAGTTGGCGGCCGACGCCGTAGCCGCAGTCGATCACGTACGGGACGCCGTCGACCTGTACGAGCGAGGCCGGCGAAGAACGGCCCGGACGCAGCGCCGGACCGCCGGCGGTGCCGAGCAGGACGACCCGCGTGCGGGGGGAGCCGGATGGCGCCGGCGCGGCGGCCGCTGCGGGGAGCGCGTCGAGCGCACCGTATGCGCCAACCGCGAGCGCGTTGACGAACGCAAGCCGCGAACAGCAGTCCGCATGTCTTGGTGATGGCCGCATAAGCGAAACAAATATAGCATGGGGGCAGGTTTGCTGCGCGTGGCGGTCAGAAAAGTGAGGGAAGGTTCCTTCGCCAACGCGTGGAGTGGAAGATGCCATGACGATTCCGCTATCGACCGAGATCGGATTCGATCCGTTCGCGTCGGCATATCTCGACGATCCGTATCCTTCGTATCCGGAATTGCGCGAGAAGCCCCCGTTTTACGAACCCGGCGTCGATATGTGGGTGGTGGCGCGCTTCGCCGACGTCGATGCGGTGTTTCGCGATCCGGTCCGCTTCTCGGCGGCGATCGCGCAGGATCCGCTGACGCCGCTCTCGGCCGAGGCGCGGACAATTCTCAGCGACGGCTTCCGTCCGGCCAAGGTGATGTCGAACGCCGATCCACCCGAGCACGGCCGGATTCGGGCGCACACGATACGCGCATTCTCCGCCCGGCGGATGGCGCTCCTCGAGCCGGTGATCCGCGCGCGCGCCGCCGCCCTCATCGACGCGTTCGGCTCGTCGCCCGACGTCGACATCGTTCGTGCGCTCACATTCCCGCTGCCGGCGATCACGATCTTCACCATGATCGGTTTCCCCGACGACGATCTCGAGCAGCTCAAGGCCTGGTGCGGCGACCGGCTCGCGATGACGTGGGGTCGGCCCGCAGCGGCCGATCAAGTGCGTGTCGCGCAGCAGATGGTCGGGTATTGGAAGTACTGCGAGGCATTCGTGGAGCGGCGCGCGGTCGAGCCGGCCGATGATTTCACCAGCGACCTGCTGCGTACGGCCGGCGAAGACGGCACGCTCACGCATCGCGAGATCGCCAGCATCATCTATGGGCTCTCGTTCGCCGGTCACGAGACGACGACCAACCTGATCGCAAACACCCTGCGCCGCGTGTTGGAAACCGATGGCTTGTGGGCCGCGCTGCGCGCCGACCCCGCCCTAATTCCCAATGTGGTCGAAGAAGCGCTGCGGCACGATACGTCGGTCGTGAGCTGGCGTCGCATCGCGCGCGAGGCGAGCGACGTCGGGGGCGTGCGGGTTCCCGCCGGCGCGAAACTCCTGCTCCTGCTGGCATCGGCCAATCACGATCCGGCCCGATTCCCCGATCCTGAGCGTTTCGATCCGCACCGCGCCAATGCGCGCGCTCACATCGCCTTCGGGATGGGCATCCATTATTGCCTGGGCGCCGCGCTGGCGCGACTGCAGGTCGCGATCGTGCTGGAATTGCTCGCGGCGCGATTTCCGCACTTGCATGTGCGCGACGGCCAAAGGTATGCGTTCGCGCCGAACATCTCGTTCCGCGGCCCGAACGCCTTGTGGCTCGCGCTGGGAGGCGCATGAGGCGGCTGTCCACCGCGTACGCCCCCGTGGCCGCGGTCATCGTCGCGGTCATCGCGGTGCTGGTCTGGTTTCTCCCGTCGTACTACACCGGGCTCCTGACGCTGATCGGCATCTACGCGCTGGTAACGATCGGCTTGAACCTGTTCATGGGCTATGCCGGTCAGGTTTCGCTCGGGCAAGCCGCGTTCGTCGGCATCGGGGCCTACACGTCGGCGGTGCTGGCGGTAAAGCTGCACCTCACGCCTTGGCTGGGCGCGGTTGCCGGCGCCGTCGCGGCGGCGCTGGTCGCCTTCGCGCTCAGCTTCATCGTGCTGCGCTTGCGCGAGAATCTGCTCGCGCTCGCGACCCTCGCCCTCGGCATCGTGATCAACGTCGTTTTCAACGAATGGGATTTCATCGGCGGATCGTCCGGTTTCAAGGGGATCCCGGGGTTCGCCCTCGGCTCGTTCGTCTTCGATCAGCGCGCGTACGCAATTCTGGCCTGGGTGCTGGTCGGCGTCGGCATTTGGTTTGCCGGAAATGTGGTTCAGTCGACCTACGGCCGCGCACTGATCGCCGTCTCGGCCGGCGAGTTGGGAGCGCAGGCGCTCGGCGTCAACAGCGAGGGTCTGCGCCGTCAAGCCTTCGTGCTGAGCGCGGTCTACGCGGGGATCGCGGGCGCCGTCTACGCGTCGTCGTTCACGTACATCGACCCGACCTCGTTCGGGTTTCTGCTCTCGGTCAACTTCGTGCTGATGTCGGTCATCGGCGGCTTGCGTTCGCTGTGGGGAGCGGTGATCGGCGCGGCGATCGTGGTCGCCCTCGGTCAGATCCTGCAGACGGTCATCCCGCTGGTATTGCCCGGCGCGCGCGGCGACTTTCAGTCATTCTTCCTGGGCGTGATCTTGGTCGCGATGCTGATCTTGATGCCGCGCGGCTTGACCAGCCGCTTTGCGAGCGACGGCGCGGCGTGACGGCCGCGCTGTGGCAGTACTTTCTCGGCGGCGTCGTCGACGGCGCCATCTTCGCGCTGGTCGCGGCCGGCTTCGTGCTGATCTATCAAGTCACCGGGATCATCAACCTCGCGCAAGGCGAATTCGTGATGATCGGCGGCATGACCGCAGCGGCCTTGACGACGGGCGGGATGCCGGTCGTCGGCGCGGCCGCGATCGCGGTCGTCGTCGCCGCCACAGCCGGCGGGCTCACCTACCTGCTCGCGATTCGCCCCGCACGGGGCGGCACCGCGCTGACGCTGCTCTTCATCACGCTCGGCGTCGATGTCGCGCTGCGCGGGCTCGCGCTGTTCGTGTGGGGGACCAATCCGTACAGTTTGCCGCCGTTCAGCGCCGGCAACGCGATCGTGGTGTTCGGCGGCGCGCTGCCGCCGCAAGCGCTGTGGGTACTGGGCACCGACGTGCTCGTGTTCGCGGCGCTGTACCTGTTCTTCCGGCACACGCGGATGGGGACCGCGGTGCGCGCGGCCGTCGCGAATCCCCCGATCGCATCGACGTTCGGTATCCCGCTGCGCACCTTCGCATTCGGCAGCTTCGTCGTCGCTGCGGCGATCGGCGGTCTGGGCGGTGTGGTGATCACGCCGATTCCGGGCGTCCAGTACGACGCCGGCCTCACCTACGGCTTAGCCGGTTTCGTCTCGGCGGTGCTGGGCGGGATCGACAGCCTGCCCGGCGCACTGCTGGGCGGGTTCACGCTGGGAATCGTGGAGCACGTGGCGGCCGGACTGCTCTCGCCGGGCTGGGACCAAGGCATCGGATTTTTCATTTTGCTGCTGGTGCTCGTGGTGCGCCCGCAAGGTTTGCTCGGCCGAGCGGCACGCCGCGCATGACGGTCACGGCCGAACCCATTACCCTTACCGTCAGCGCAGTCTCGATGCGCTTCGGCGGCGTGCAGGCACTCGACGAGGTCAGTTTCGGCGCGCGCGGCGGCGAGGTGCTGGGCGTCATGGGGCCCAACGGCGCCGGCAAAACGACGCTGTTCAATATCATCAGCGGCGTGCAGCGTCCGACGGCCGGCAGCGTGCAGCTCGGCGAGGTGCGCTTGACCGGACGTCCGGTGGACCGCGTCGCCGCGCTCGGTGTGACGCGGACGTTTCAAACGCCGGTCATGTTTTGGGGGCTGACGGTGCGCGAGAGCGTCTGCATCGCGCTGACAGCCTGCGAATTCGGTGGTTCGTACCCACCCCGCGCCGATCGCGCGCTGCTGCCCAGCGGCCTAGGCATGCCGGCTCGGCGCCGCGCCGACACGGAGTTGCGCGCGCGCGCCGACGCGATGCTCGAACGCGCGGGGCTCACGCACATGGGCGATCGGCCGACCGAATCGCTCGCCTTCGGGGAAGAACGTCTGCTCGAACTCACCCGCGCGTTGGCGGTCGACCCGCGCGTGCTGCTGCTGGACGAACCTCTGTCCGGACTCAATCCCGACGAAGTCGGCGAAGTGCTGCGCTTGATCCGCGGCGCACGCGACTCCGGCATCGCGGTGCTCTTGGTGGAGCACGCGGTCGGCGAACTGCTGTCGGTTGCCGATCGCGTCGTCGTGCTCGATTACGGGCGCACGATCGCCGAAGGTCCGCCCGCGGTCGTCGCCGCCGATCCGGCCGTAATCGACGCCTATATCGGAGATGAACTCGAATGACGGCCGAACCGATGCTGGAGGTCGAGGGCATCTCCACCTTCCGGGGACGCGTGCAGGTCCTGTGGGACGTGACGCTGAGCGTCGGGCGCGGCGAGACGGTCGCGATCGTCGGGCCCAACGGCGCCGGAAAGACGACCCTCGTCGGCTCGATCACGGGCTTGATCCCGCCCGCTTCCGGTCACGTGCGGGTCCAGGGCGTCGACGTCACCGGCAGGCCGCCGGAGCGGCTGGCGAGCCGGCGCGTCGCGCTGGTTCCCGAGCGGCGCGGTATCTTCGCGCCGCTGACGGTCCGGGAGAATCTGCTGATGGGTGCGTATTCGCGCCGGGTCGCGCGCGCCGAACTGGAGGCCGACGTCGAGGACGTGCTGCAGCTGTTTCCGGCGTTGCGGCGCTACATCGATGCGATCGCCAGCTCGCTGTCGGGCGGCGAGCAGCAGATGGTCGCCATCGGACGCGCGCTGATGGCGAAGCCCGAACTGATGCTGCTCGACGAACCGAGTCTGGGCCTCGCCCCCAAGGTGCGCAGCGAGAATTTCGGCGCGCTGGCGCGGCTGGCCGGGCGCGGCGTCACGATCCTGCTCGTCGAGCAGA
>PMOG01000170.1 GCA_003161555.1 Vulcanimicrobiota bacterium
CGTTCGAACGCGCCCGAACCGATGCGTGGAGGGTTGCGCCGGGAACCGACGTACGAGAGGGCCTCGTGCGAGCCGCCGAACTTACCGACGTCCGATGAGCAAGGCTTTCGAAGACGCGACCGAACGCGCGAACGCGGTTCATGAGGGCGGCTCGCGCTGGGTACCGGTGGCCGCGGCCGTGCTCGCGGTCCTCGCGGCCGTCAGCGGCTTTCTCGCCAACGTCCGTGCCACCCAGGCGCTGATCGCAAAGAACGACAGCATCGTCGCGACGACGCGAGCCTCGGACACCTACAACGAGTATCAGGCCGAACGGCTGAAGTTCGTCATCGTGGAGTCCGCACTCGAAGCGGGTACGGCGCCCGCGGCCAGCGCGGAAAAGCTCCGCGCGACGGCCGCCCGCGAAGCCGTCAAAGCGCCGCCCCTGATGAAGCTCGCGCAGTCGTTCGAACACCGCGCCGACGAACTCGACGTGAAGTCCGAGCACTTGCTCTCGCAGCACGAGACCATCGAGATCGCTTCGACGCTGTTCGAAGTCTCGATCGTGCTGGTGTCGATCAGCGCGCTGGTCGGTTCGCGTCTGCTGCCGATCGCGGCCGGCGTCGCTTCCGCGGTTGGCGCGCTCGCGTTCGCGCTCGGACTCCTGAGGTAGCGCCGCGACCCCTCGCCAAGCGTGTGTCCGTGGCCTCGTATTGGCCGCCGGCCTCGTGCCGGCGACGGCGTCGGCCNNCGGCGCTCGTGCCCGCGCCGCCGTTTCCGGCCGTCCTGGCGTCGAGCGCGCAGCATGAGGCCGTCGCGCCCGGAATTTCCCGCACGACGTACCGGTTGAAAACCGCCGCGGGTCCGCTGGTCGTGTCGGTCATCAGCGTGAACCCGAAGGACCCGCGCGTCCACCTTTCCACGGTGCTCGCGCACGACACGATCCTTTCCGCGGACGAAGCCGTTTCTTCGATGGCCCGCCGCACGCACGCGGTGGCCGGGATCAACGGCGACTACTTCGANNATCAACGCCAGCGGCGCGCCGCTAGGCGTGCTCGTGCACGACGGCGCGCTCGTGCGCTCGCCGAGCGCACGCGTCGCGCTGACCATCGCCGACGACGGCACGGTGCGCTTCGAGCGCTTTGCGTTCGCCGGCACGCTGAGCGCCGACCGCGGCAGCATCCCGATCACCGCGGTCAACGTCTGGCCGCCGCAGGCCGGCGCGACGCTGCTGACGCCCGCGTTCGGACTGCCGCCGGCCGCGCCGGGCATGACGGTCTTGAGCCTCTCGCCGTTTGGCGCCGGCGCCGCCGCCGGACGCTTTCGCATCGACGCGGTCGTTTCTGCACCGCCGTTTCCCGCGCTGGGCATGCGCATCGCCCTGCCCCCAGGCACGGCCGCGCCGGCCGACATCGGTGACGTCGTGAGCCTCGCGTACGACACGACGCCGTCGTTGGCCGGCGTGCGCGCGGCGATCGGCGGAGGTCCGCTGCTGCTGCAGGGCGGCGTTCCGGTCGATGACCCCAGCTCGCCGAATTATGCCGAGCGCGATCGACGCATCCCGGCGGCGGCGGCGGCGCGGCTCGCCGACGGGACGCTGGCACTCGTCGTCGTCGACGGCCGCCGTCCGGTCACCTCGATCGGGGTCACGCGCAGCGAGCTGACCGCACTGCTGCTCGGACTGGGCGCCGTCGATGCGATGCTGTTCGATAGCGGCGGTTCCGCAACGCTGGTAGCGCGCGCGCGCGGCGACGTCGACGCCACGCTCGTCAACGATCCCTCCGACGGCGTCGAGCGCCGCGTCGCGGACGGCCTCTTCGCCTACAGCGATGCGGCCGTCGGACCGCCGGCGCAGTTGGTCGTGCGGCCGGACGCCATCCTCGCGCTGCCGGGTGCGCACATCCCGCTCGCGTCGCGCGTCGTCGACGCTGCCGATCATCCACTTGGAGACGCACACGGACCTTGGGAGCTCGCAGCCCGCGATGACATCGCGACAATCGACGCGCAAGATGTCCTCCACGTCGGCACGCAGCTCGGGACACACGCCGTTCCGATCACGCGCGGCGGCGTGCAGGCGGTGCTGCCGATCGAGATCATCCCGCGCGCCGCGCGGCTCGTCATCGGACCGCCGCAAGCCAATCCCGACCCCGGCGCCGCTCTGCAGCTCACGGTGCAAGCCTTCGACGACCGCGATCGGCCGGTGGCGATCGACGGGCTCGCGCGCTGGCAGGCCTCCGCGGGCGCCCGCATCGACGAGCGCGGGCGGCTGACCGTCGCCGAACGCGACGCCGGCGTCACCGTGAACGCCGGCGATGCGCACGCGAGCGCCGTGATTGCGGTCGGCCGGCACAGCGTCGCGCTCACGCTCGGCGACCCCCGGCGGCCGGCCTGGAAACTCGTCACGGTTCCGGCGAATGGCCCGGGCACGCTGAGCGTCGACGAGCACGGCTTGACGCTCGGATACGATTTCTCCAGCGGTGGTCGCGCCGCGTTCGCGATCGGCGACCTCCCGCTGGCGAATGCCCGTTCGCTGTCCTGCGCGTTCGACGGAGACGGCAATGGCGAAGCCGTTCGCGCGACGCTCGTCGACCGCTACGGCGAACGTGCGACCGCGACGTTTGCGCGCGCACTCACCTTCGCAGCGACGCACCGCCTGACCATCGACGTCCCGTCATCGCTCGCGCCGCCGCTCGTGCTGCACGCGCTCTACGTGGTGGGCACCCTCGCCAACCCGGCGCTCACCGTTTCCGGCACGCTCGGCGTGCACGACTGCACCGCGATCGTTCCGGGAAGTCAGGTCCCGGCGGGCTGAATCGCAGCGCCCGCGCGGCGGCGCGCCGAAAGCGCGCCGCCGGCGAGGCCGAGCGCGGACAGCGCGAGCCCGCCGGCCAGCGCCCAGGCCGGCGGCGCCGAAGCAATCGTCAGCGCGGGAAACGTACCGAGCGTTGCGCGCACGCGCACGCCGCCGAGTTCGATCGTTTTCGCTGACGGCGCGAGCGCGATCCCGAGCGGCTTTCCGGCCTCGTCGCTCACGGTGAGGATCAGCGCGGGATGGGCCGTATCGGCGACCGCGTGAGGGAAGTTCGCCAAATCGCGCGGCGTGAAGAACAACGCATGGAAGATGCGCCCGCGCCCCGGGGTTGCGAAGACGTCGAACGGGACGTCGAATTCACCGATCTTCTGACGTTGGCGAAACAGCAACACCGGCGAGAGGAACGATGCGTTGGACGGCTGCGTGATCGTCAGGTGTGCGCCGTGTTCGTCCCACGCTTCGACGAACGCAGCCGGACGTGCCTCGAGCCCCAGGATCGACTCCCCGTCCAAGCGGTGACCGAATGCGGCAACCTCGAGCGCGGGTTTTCCCGGCCGCCGCAAGACGATCGTTGCGTCGCCGCGCCCGATGGCAGCCGCATCGGCGGCCCCGAAAAATGCCGCGGCACCGAGCGCCGGGATCGGCGCGACCGTCCCCGGCGTGCCGATGACGCTTGCCGTATCGGGGCCGAGCAATCCGGACGCGAGGCCGGCGAGTCCGGCGAGCAGCGCGCCGCCCAGCGCGAGCGCAGCCCATCGGCTGCCGGATCGCAGTGCCGAGACGATGGACGCCACGACGACCGCGAGTGCCGCCGCCAGCAGCAGCGCGTATTGCCAACGGTGATAGAAGGCCGCACCGGGCAGCACATCCTGCGTCAGCGCCAGCGCGAGCGCAACACCCGCCGCTGCCGTTCCGGCGACGCGCGCGCTCATCGTTTGGCGAGAACCGGCGCCACCGCATCGCGCATCTGCGCGAGGGTCATGGCGCCGTCGATGCCGCGCACCACGTGTCCGTCACGGCCGACGATCACGGTCGTCGGAAGTCCAAGTCCCTGATACGCGCGACCGTATTGCTGGCCCAAATCGACCAGGATCGGATACGTCACACCCCGCGCGCGTGCAAAATCACGCGCGACCGAAGCGGACTCACCCTGATCGACGCCGAGCACGACGACCCGGCCCGCGTACGCACGCGAAAACTGCTCGAGCGCCGGGAGTTCTTCGCGGCAGGGCGGACACCACGTCGCCCACAGGTTGAGCAGTACGACGCTGCCGCGATGGTGCGCCAGCGAGTCGACCCGGCCATCGGTGCGCACGACCTCGAAGGACTGCGCCGGCGCACCGGTCAACGTGGCCGGGCCGCCCGCGGCGACCGCAGCCGGGTCCGGCCCACTGTAGCATCCGCCGGCCAGCAGCGCGAGCGACACAATGACAACGGCTTGACGCACGGAATGGCCTTCGCGGTGGAGACCTTCGCTCCGCCTGCGTGGCGCGAAGCGGCGCTGCAGGCCGCCGGCGCGCGCATTGCGACGTTCGAATGCGGAAGCGAGGCCGCCGGCGCGCCGGTCGTCGTCTTGCTGCACGGCTTGGGTCAATGGAGCGACGCGGCGTGGGGACGGCTGATCCGGCATCTCGATCCGTCCTTCCGCTATCTCGCGTTCGACTGGCCGGGATTCGGCGACAGCGAGCGTCCCGCGGCGCGCTACGATCTTTCGTACTTCGTGCGCGTGCTCGGGTTGGTCGCCGACGCAGCAGGATTGGATCGTTTCGGGCTGGTTGGCCACTCGCTGGGCGGCTGCGTCGCGGCAGCGTTTGCCGGCGCCGACATCGAGCGCGTGACGCAGCTGGCGCTCATCGCGCCGGCCGGATTCGCGCGCACTCCGCGCTTTCTCGTCTACGGTCTGGCGGCGACGTTCGCACCGGCGCTGTTCGGTTGGCGACCCTCACGCCGGTTCGTGACCCGGACACTGCGCGACGCCGTCGTCGATCCCGCCGTGCTCGAGCCATCGACTCTCGAACGCACCTACCAGATCCTCGGCGAGACGGGCGCGCGCGACGCATACCGGCGCGTGTACGCCGGCGCCGTCAGCACGTTCGCACGGCGGAAGCGTTTGCACGCGCAATGGGCGCGCTATCGCGGCCCCGTTTTCTGCGCCTGGGGCCGGTGCGACCGCTACATCTCCGCCGGCGGTCTGCGCGACGTCGTGCGCGTTTACCCGCGCGCTTCGACGCTGATCCTCGAACGCAGCGGGCATCTGCCGATGATCGAAGAACCCGCGCGCCTCGGCGAAGCGCTGCGTCCGTTTCTAGCGCAAACTAGCCAATGAGCTCGATACGGTTACCGAACGGGTCGCGAATGTAACAATGCGGCCTCCCCTCGAAGGGGACCGGATCCGGCGTTACGCTTCCGCCACGCTTCGCGATGTGCTCGAGCGCTGAGTCGTAGTCTTTGCAGCGCAGTGCGGGATGCGCTTTCTGCGCCGGGAGAAAGTGCTGATCGACTCCGACGTGTAGCACCACGTCGCCGCTGCGGAACCAGGCCCCGCCTCGCTGTGCGAGATGCGGCGGTTTCTCGACTTCCTCGAAACCGAGCACTTCGACATAAAACGCCCGCGCTCGCTCTTCGCCGCCGCTTGGAATGGCAAGCTGCACGTGATCCAAGCGACTGAACATCCGCTCTAGTCGAGCCGTTTGATCGAAGTGATCGCACCGATCGGGAAGAGCATCAAGCCGTTGGTCGCGGTACGCCGGTACTCGGGCGGTACCGTCGCGAGCGGCTCGAGCGTCAGCCGCAGGCCGGGGCGTTTCTCACCCGACGAGCCCTGAAGCGAACGCGCGATGCGCGAACTGCCCCGCAGCGGGGCCAGCTTCCCGATGTAGACGGCGTCATCCAAACTCGGGATGGCGACCGTGATAAGGACCGTCGCGCCATACAATGGCTCGACGTCGGCACGCTTCATGGCGCTTGGGTTCGGCACGCTCACCAGTCGCCCATGCGCTCCTCGTCGACTTCGCCTTCGAAGACGATCGTGCCCGGTGCCAGGATCGCCGAGACGACCGGCAGGCCGTCGTAGCGCAGCGCGCGCTGGTGCGCGTCGTCCTCGGAACGGCCCATCAGCGCTGCAAACCGTCCCAACACGTCGGGCGCGCACAGAACGCGCTCCGGCGCGACGTTGTACATGCGCCGAAAGCCGGCCAGCGCCGTCTCGAATGCCTCCTCGTCGAAGCCGGTGCCGAGGGTGACGGTCCAGCGGACGCGTTCCAGGGCTGCGCTCCTAACGATCCGAACGGGCGAGGCGATGCCGGCCCGACTGCTCGACGGACGCGCGCTCGCCCAAGATCTGCGTGAGGAGGTAACGGTCCGAGCCGCTCGCGTCCGCGGGTGGGGAGCCGCGCCGCGACTGGCAGTCGAGATCGTCGGAGAGGATCCGGCAAGCCATGCCTATGCGCGCACGATTCAGCGCATCGGTGCAAAAGTCGGCATCGACGTCCAGGTCGATGCACTGCCGGCCGACATCACGGCAAATAACCTTCGACGCCGCCTTTGGGAGCTGGATCGCGACCAGAGCGTTCACGGCGTGATCCTGCAACAACCCTTGCCGCCGCACCTGGATGGGCAGAGGGAGTACATCGCTCACGCGATCCCAGCGGACAAAGACGTCGATGGCGCCAACCCGCTCAACCTTGGCCGGCTCACTTTCCGCGAGAATCCCTGGTTTGTAGCTGCGACGCCGGAGGCCGTCATGTTGCTTCTCGCACGAAGCGCACGATGGCCGCTCCGCGGAGTGCGGTGCTGCGTCGTCGGACGTTCGACCACTGTCGGTCTTCCTCTTGCCCTCCTGTTGCTGGCCCAGGACGCGACGATCACGATCGCGCACCGGCAGACGCGCGAGTTGGGGAAGCGAACTTCCGAGGCGGAGGTGCTGATCGCGGCAGCCGGAGTGCCGGGTTTGATCCGAGCGGACATGGTGGCTCCAGGCGCGACCGTGATCGACGTCGGGACAACCTTCGCCGACGGAAAGTTGGTTGGCGACGTCGTGTTCGATGAGGTTGCAGAAGTAGCGGGCGAAATTACGTCAGTTCCCGGCGGAGTTGGTCCCGTCACGAATCTCGTGCTCCTGCGTAATGTCGTGAAGACAGCCGAAGCGCGGACCCAACCGCGTGAAGTGACTGATTAATTCAACGAGAAGTGCTTGCCGAAGAACTGCTCCTGGTGGCTGCGGAACTCGCCGCCCGGCGCATCGTCGCGCACGACGTCCTCTTGGAGCTTCTTGCGTTCGAGCAGCGAGCGCAGCTGCGGCATGAGCCGGCGCAGAAACCCAAGTTCGGCGGCCAGCCGGGCCTCGGCGGTGCGAAGTTCGAGCAGCCGCTGTTTGAGCGTATCGGCGACTTGCAGCGCGTCGCCGACGATATAGCTCGCATCGACGGGGTCGTGGGGAACGTCGACGTCCGCGTCGTTACCGGAGAAGGCGACCAGCAGCCGGACGTACTCGCGGAACTCCCCCAGCACGCGATGCGTCAATTCGCAGGCCCGTTCGTCGAGATCGTCATCGCCGCGATCCTCGAGGAACTCGACGTCGGCAAGCAGATACGGCTCGCGGCTGACGATACGCCGGATCCTGAAACGCCGCCGGCCCATCGTGCTGATGTAGTAGCGGCCCGCCGGCAGCGGCGTCACCTCCGAAATCTCGGCGGTCGTCCCGACATCGTGCGGGGTCACGTCGGGATCGCCCGCTTCACGGCCGTCGCGGATCAGGACGACGCCGAAGGCCTCGTTGGCGTCGAGGCACTCGGCGATCATCCGGCGATACCGCTCTTCGAAGACGTGGAGATTCAGCACGGCGCCCGGGAAGAGCACCGTGTTGAGTGGGAAGAGCCGCAACTGTCCCGTTGCCGGCACTAGCCGGGCGCCACTACGGAGTACGGCCTGCCTTCGCCGCTTCGAGCCGCCGGTTCACGACACCCCAATCGACGTTGAGGAAGAAAGACTCGATATACTTCGACCGCTCGGCGGGCTTGTAGTCGAGCAAGAACGCATGCTCCCACACGTCCATGACCAGCAGCGGGACGTAACCGGCGACGTTTCCGTCCTCGTGCAGCGTGATCCAATGGTTATTCACCCGCTGCGTGGTCGGATCGAAGTACGCGATCGCCCAGCCGACGCCGCGCATTGCGCCCACGGCCGAGAAGTCTTTTTTCCACGTTTCGAAATCGCCGAAGGTGCCGGCGACGCAATCCTGCACCTTCGCCGGCGCGCTGCTGCCTGCGGTTTTGGTCATGTTACCGAAGTAGTATTCGTGCAGAACCATGCCGTTGTACTCGAAGCCGAGCCGCCGCTTCAGTTCCGCATAACCGGGGTTCGAGCCGGCGGCGCTGCCGCTCGCAATCAGCCCGGAGATCTGCTCGTTGAGCAGGTTCGTGTTCTTGACGTATCCCTCGTACAGCCCGAAATGAACCGTGAGCGTGTTGTCCGAGATCCCCTGCAGGCCAGAGAGATCGAACTTCTTCGGCGCGTACGTTTGTTGTTCGGCGAGCGTTGCCAACGGAAGCCTCCTCAGTATCGTTTTTTCAGATGGACGCAGAAACTTCGACGACGCGCGAGATGCCCCCGTACGCCGGCCGCCGGATGCCGCGCATCCGGCAGGTTCCCGCCCACGGCGGGCGGCAAACATCGACCATCGTGCGTGACCTGGCTTACCTTACACGGCTCCATCGCGAGCCGTCGCCGTTGCTCCTGGAACTGGAACAGCACGGCCTGCGCGAAGGGATTCCGATCGTCGACCGGGCGGCCGGGCGGTTCCTCTCGGTCCTGGTCCACTGCATGCAGGCCAACCGCGTCCTGGAGCTCGGCACGGCCTACGGCTACTCGACGCTGTGGATGGCACAGGCGCTGCCGTCCGCCGGACGGATCTGGACGATCGATCCGGACATGCACCGGACCGAGATCGCTGCCTCCTACTTTCGGCGAGCCGGCCTCGAAGAGCGGATCGAAATCATCAACCAGCCCGCGCTCGAGGTGCTCGAGTGGTTTCCGCAGCGCAACCTCGACATCGTGTTCATCGACGCGATCAAGACCGAGTATCCCGCCTACCTCGATGCGGTGGTGCCGCTGCTCAAGCGTTCGGGACTGGTCGTGGTCGACAACCTCCTGTGGGGAGGCCGCGCCGCTGCGAGCCCGCGCAGTTCCGACGACGCGGACACCGTCGCGCTGCGCGCCTTCAGCCGTACGTTCCTGAATTACCCTGACTTGGATGCGACCATCGTTCCGATCGGGGATGGAATCGGCATCGGTGCGCGCGTCAACTGAAGACTTCATCGCCGCCATGCGGCGCTTCGCAACCGGCGTCTCGATCGTCACGACCGCGCACGACGGCCGCATCCACGGTTTCACCGTCAACGCGTTCGCGAGCGTCTCGGTCGCCCCGCCGACCGTGCTGATCTGCGTCAACCGGGGCGCGACCGCGCACCCGCTGATCGCGGCGTCCCAGCGCTTCTGCGTGAACATCCTCGCGCTCGAGCAGCGCGCCCTGGCGGAGCGTTTCGCCGGCGGCGAACCGCGCTCGCGGTTCGAGGGTGTCGACTACCGCACCGGCCCCAGCGGATCGCCGATTCTGGCCGGGACCCTCGCGCACGTCGACTGCGTGCTGACCGAAGAACTCACCGCGTCGACGCACACGATCTTCCTCGGGACCGTGCTCGATGCGGGTTGGCGCGAAGGGGAACCGTTGGGTTACTTCGACCGTCAGTACCGCGACTTCGCCATCGCGCCGCCGCAATGATCGTCGAGACGTTTCCGGTCGGGATGCTGGGCTGCAACTGCACCGTGCTCGGCGATCCGGCGAGCGGCGAAGCGATCGTCATCGACGGCGGGGACGACGTCGCGCAGATCGTGCAGCACCTCGACGCGCACGGCCTGCGGCCGCGCTACCTCGTTCACACGCACGCGCACGTCGACCACATCGGCGCGCTGGGGCCGCTGCGCGAACGTGCCGGCGGCGCGGCCCTGCTGCATCCGGGCGACCGGCCGCTCTACGGTGCGCTGGCGCAGCAGGCGCGCATGCTGGGCCTGCTTGAGACGCCGCAGATCGTCGCGCTCGACGGCGACCTCGCCGACGGCGACGAACTGCGCGCCGGCGCCGTCACCTTGCGCGTGCTGCACACGCCCGGACACACGCCCGGCTCGACGTCCTTCGCGCTCGAGAACGCCGGTGCAACGACGCTCTTCACCGGCGATACGCTCTTTCGCGGTGCGGTCGGCCGCTGGGATCTCGGCGGCACGTCGTTGTCCGACATCGTCCGTTCGATCCGCACCAAGTTGCTGGTGCACGACGATGCTTCGACCGTCGTTCCCGGGCACGGCCCCACGACGACCATCGGCATCGAGCGCCGGCTCAACCCCTATCTTACCTAACGCAAGAGAGCGCTGCCCTCACAGGCATTTCTCATCTCTACGTCCGATGATCGGGTCCACCCGCGGAAGGATCCCTCATGGCAGGCCGTCTCGTTTTGGTCGCATCGCTGGTCGCGGCGCTCGCTGCGCCGGCGTTCGCTGCCGAATATACTTTCGATCCGAATCACACCCAAGCCGAGTTCAGCGTCGTCCACCTCGGCTTCTCACACGTTGAGGGTTTCATCCCGGTCACCAGCGGCACGCTGACGTTTGGCGAGGAAGCGCTCCCGCTTTCGGTGAGCGCGACGCTCAACGCGGCCGCACTCGACACCAAGAGCGCCGATCGCGACAACGACCTGCGCGGCCCCGACTGGTTCGACACCGCGAAGTATCCAACCATGAGTTTCGTTTCGACGCGCATCGAAGGGAAGGGCCCCGGCGACTTTACGATTCTCGGCAACCTTACCATGCATGGCGTGACCAAGCCGGTAACGCTGGCCGCGAAGTTCGAGGGCAAGATGGTCGACGCGCGCGGACGCAGCCACGTCGCCTACACCGCGACAACGACGATCGACCGGCGCGATTTCGGTTTGAACTTCGGCAAGACGGTGCCGGGCGGCGCGCTGGTTGCCGGCTTCGACATCAGCATCCGCCTCTCGGTGGAGGCGATCGCCGCCGGAGGACACCCGACCTAGTCGAACCGACCCTCGCGCCGCGTCGTCGGCCGGGTGCGCGCAGCCGGAACGTTCCCGGAACGGCCGCCTGATAGCGTCACGCCCATGACGAGGATGGGGCGCTGAGTCGCCCAAGCAGCTTGGCCGTGCCGCTAACCACGTCGCCGTCGACCCTCTTCGCCAGGAGGCGCTGGAAACGACGGACGCTGGGATCGTGCATCGCGGCTATCGCGTCGGTCGCACTCGTAACGGCCATTCCACGCGCGGCGGAATCCGAACCGCCGCCCAACGCGGCGGTTCCCATCAAGGCGCCTCCGCTCAGCCCCGGCACCGTCGTGCCGTCAGCCGTAAACGTCACCGTAACCGCACCCAGGATCAGCGCGGTGGGCGAGGTCGTGAACGTGACCGTGAGTTCGCCGCCCATCAGCGCGGTGGGCCTGGTCGTGAACGTGACGGTGAGCTCGCCGCCCATCACCGCGGTGGGCGACGTCGTGAACGTGACCGTGTCCGCCCCCACCCTCACCGCCGCGGGAACACGGCAACGAGCCCTACCGTGAAGGCTCCAGCGTTGAGCCTCGTCCAGAGGAGACCCCATTGAGATACCGCTTCATTGCCTCGCTCGTTGCCGCTACGTTGTCGCTCGCGTTTCCTGCGATCGTGCAAGCTGCGGCGTATACGATCAACGTTCCGGTGCAGTTGACCAAGGTTGCGTTACCGGCGGGAAGCAAGTTCCAAGTGGCCTGCGTTGTGTATCCGACGGCCACCGCCGGCGACCTGTACATGACCAACCCGGCCAGCCTCGGAGTTTCGATGACGCCGCCGCTGGACACGACCGGTTCGGTCTCGGCGACGGTCACGGTCAGGCTTGTCGCGAACACGCCGATGAAGAGCTACCGCTGCGGCCTCTTACCTCCGACCAACGTGAACGCGAGCATCAAACAGCTGCTGCCCAATGCGGACCCGCAGGGAGTGAGCGGAACGTTTCCCTAGCGCGAAGTCGCGCTTACGGCGTCACGAGCGCGCAGCTGCGCGCGATCCAATAGTGCTGGCCGGTGTAACCCGGCTCGATCGCCACGACGTTGGTCTCGTAATACTGCTCGCTCTCCAGCGTCGTGCGCGGTCCGCTGACCAGCGCGAAGCGGGAACCGAGCGTCGCCGGCGGTACGCCGGCGCGGACCGGACGGTTCTCGCCGCGCGGAAAGAGCCAAAGCGGCGCGACCTGACACACGATGCTGAGTGACCGCGGGCTCGGTTCGGGCGACGGGCTCGGCGCTGCGGCGAGCAGCGTCACCGCGGCAAGCAATGCGACGGCCGGCGTGCGCACGCGCGAGCTAGTGAAGCTTGATCGTGACCATGCCGCCGGCCGCAACGACTTTCGGCTCTGCGTTGAGGTCCTGCGAGGTCTGGCCGTTTCCGTTTTGGTTTGCGGCCGCCGCGGCGGCTATTCCGCGCGCCTGCTCGAGCATTGCGTCGGTGATCCGGCCTTCAGCGCGGCCCTTGCGATAGTCTTCGACCGCGGCCTGCAGCGCAAAGCGCGAACGCTCCGGGTAATCCTTCTTCTTCTCGGGGTATCCGTCGAGCGCGGCTTCGATGTCGGCATCGGTGATCGCCAGCGCTGCGTCGACCGTTTTTCCGCGTACGAGCTCGACGAGCAGCGAACAGGTCGCGGTCCCAAAGCCACAGCCGGTCGTAAAGTACGACACGTCCTCGATCACGTCGCCTGGTCCGACCTTCAGGAAGAAGGTGTACAGGTCGCCGCACGAGTCGCTGAAGTACTCACCGGTCGCGGTCGGGCTCTCCATCGTACGAAACCCCGTACGATGCTCGACCAGCTCTTGAAACTTCGCAAAATTCACGGGCGCAGAGACTCCTAAGCTTCGTTACTGATTTCGAAACGGCATTGGGCGCCGCCGGTTGCAAGACTCTCGACTTGTTCGGCTTTGCCGGGCACGACGCGCTCGAGGATGGTGTGAATCGCGCTGCAACATTCCGGATTTTCGGCCACAACCGATGCGTAGGGGCAGCTGTGTTCGTGCAGGACGAGGGTCCCGCTCCGGGTCGTCTCGAGGTCAGCGGTCACGCCGGAGGCCTTGAGCACCGACACGACCGCAGCGACACGGGCTTCGGTGGTCAAACCGTCGACGGTCGGCATCAAGCGGTCGGCCGAACGCTGGCCGATCCGGTCGAAGACCGCCTGGACCGCGTCGGGCCCGCCGGCCGCCCGGATCTCGCGCAGGACGGCATTGAGCATCTTGTCGTAGCGCTGGGGAAAGTAGCGCTCGGCTTCCGCGGTGAGGCCGTACTCGACGGTCGGTTTCGTCTTTCCACGCCGCGAACTGCGCCCGGTCACCAGACCGTCGCGCTCGAGCACGACCAGGTGCTGCCGGATCGCATTCGGCGAGAGCCCGAAGAGCTGGGCCAGATCGAATGCCGAGGCGGACCGGCGCTCGCGGAGTGCGGCCACGATCTTCCCTCGCGTCGACTCGAAGAAGCGGTCGTGCATTCCCTCGCGAGGGTACCACGGAAACCGGTAGATAGTCCAGAGTTTCCTTGACTTTCTACCCGAGCACCGGTACGATACCGGGGCATGTCAGCGCGCGGACTCGTCACGCGCGACCTTCGGGTCGCCGTCCAAGGCAATGAGATCCTCAAGGGGATCGATCTCACCGTCGAACCGGGTCAGGTGCACGCACTGATGGGACCCAACGGCAGCGGCAAATCGACGCTCGCCTTCACGATCGCCGGGCATCCCGGATACGACGTTACCAGCGGCTCGGTCACGCTGGACGGCGAGGAACTGCTCGGCCTGGCGCCCGACAAGCGCGCGCGCGCCGGCGTCTTCCTGTCGTTTCAATATCCGGCCGCCATCCCGGGCGTCTCGGTCGCGAACTTTCTGCGCTCGGCCCGCCAGGCGGTCCGTTCCGGCGACCTGAGCCCGGCGAAATTTCGTCAACTGGTGTTCGAGAAGCTCGACACGCTCGACATGGATCCGGCGTTTCTCGGCCGCTACGTCAACGACGGTTTCTCAGGCGGTGAAAAGAAACGTCTCGAGATGCTGCAGATGGCGATCATCGCGCCGAAGTACGCGATCCTCGACGAGACCGATTCCGGCCTCGACGTCGACGCGCTCCAGGCCGTCGGCCACGCGGCGACATCGCTGCGTGAGAGCGAAGACGGCCGCAACATGGGATTCCTCGTCATCACGCACTACCCACGCATCCTGCGCTATCTCCCGGCCGATGTCGTGCACGTCATGATCGACGGCAGCATCGCGAAAACCGGCGGCCCGGACCTCGCGGAACGGATCGAACGCGAGGGCTACGACGTGATCCGCGAAGAGGTCGCTACGGCGCGTGCCTAGCGGAACCGCCGCCGGTCCTGCGACGCTGATCCCGTTCGCTCCCGACGCGCCGACGCTCGAGCGCGCGCTTGCGATCCTTGCGCAGGACGGCTCCGTCTCTCCCGCCGATGCGGTGCGGCGCCGCGAAGCGCTGGCACTTTTCGCCGCGCTGCCTGCGCCCGGCGCACGTCCGCGGCGCGGCTGGCGCCACGATTACGACAAGCTGACCTTCGACGATCTGGTCTGGACGACCGGACGCCGCCGCCAACCGGCGGTCGGGCCGAGCGTTACCGATCCCGACGACGAACCCGATCTTCCGGCCCTGGCGACCGAGAATGCCGGCGGCCTCTTCCACCTCGGCGCAACGTTGCTCGAGCCGGACGTTCCCTCCGCCGCCGACTCGCGCGTGGTCGTGCTGCCGCTGGGCGATGCGTCCCGTCCGCATCCCGAACTGGTCGCCCGCACGCTGTACGAAATCGCCGATTGGCGCGCCGACCGCTTCAGTGCACTCGCGACCGCGTTCGAGAATTGCGGCGCGTTCGTCTACGTCCCGGACGGCGTGGTCGTCGATGCGCCGATCCAGCTCGTGTGGGCCAACACGGCCGCCCGTAATGAAGCGGTGTTTCCGCACGTGCTCGTCGTGCTCGGCGAGGGCGCGCGCGCGACCGTGATCGAACGGCACGTCGGCGACGGCGATCCCTTCATCTGCGGCGTGGTCGAAGTGCATGCCGGCGAACGCGCCCAGCTCGACTACGTCACCGTGCAGCAGGCCGGTGAGGGCGCGCGCGTCTTCTTCCGCCGCACGGCCCGCTGCGCGCGCGACGCCGAAGTACGCTGGAACTTGGCCGAGCTCGGGGGCGCCTTGGCGCGCACCGTCCTCGACACCCAGCTCGGAGCGGTCGGCGGACGCGCCGAAACGGCCGCGCTCTTCTTCACCACCGGCTTCGCCCACGTCGACCTGACGACCGGAACCGAACACGTCGTCGGGCCGACGACCTCGAATACGGCCGTGCGCAGCGCCGCCAACGACCGCGGTCAAGGCCGCTACGTCGGCAACATCGTCATTCGCCCGCACGCGCACGGGAGCGATGCCACGCTGCGCGACGACGCCTTGCTCCTCTCCGCGCACGCCCACATCGACGCGGTCCCGGCGCTCGAGATCGCGTCGAACGACGTCAAGGCCTTCCACGGCGCAACCGTCGGTTCGCTCGACGAGGACGCGCTTTTCTACGTCTCGAGCCGCGGCATCGCGCGCAGCGAGGCGCTGCGGATGATCACGCTCGGCTTCTTCGAGCCGGTGATCACGCGCTTTCCCGGCGAGGCGCTGCGCGACGAGATACGGACCGCGCTCGACGCCAAGATCGACGCTGCCACGGAGACGGCATGATCGTCACCGGCGATCCCAAGCAGGCCCAAATCGTCGCCGATTTTCCGATCCTGGCGAAGCCGACGTCGCGCGGGCGCCGGCTGGTGTATCTCGATTCGGCCTCCTCGTCGCAGAAGCCGCGCGCGGTGATCGACGCGCTCGTCCACTATTACGAGAACGATAACGCGAACATCCATCGCGGCGTTTACGAGCTGGCGGCCCGCGCCACCGACGCCTTCGAGGCGGCGCGCGCGAAGGTCGCCCGCTTCGTCAACGCCGCCGACACGGCCGAGATCGTATGGACGCGCAACACGACCGAAGCGATCAACCTGGTCTCGTTTTCGTGGGGCCTCGGGAACCTCGGGCCGGGCGACGCGATCCTGACCTCGCAGCTCGAGCATCATTCGAATCTCGTGCCGTGGCAGCTGCTGGCGGCGAAGACCGGAGCGAGCCTGCGCTTCATCCCCGCCGACGCCAACGGCGAGCTGCAGCTCGACAACCTCGACCAATTGCTGACCGGCGTCAAGCTGCTCGCGCTGACGCACATCTCGAACACGATCGGCTCGATCGCGCCGCTGGACGTCATCGTTCCGCGCGCGCACGCGGCCGGCGCGGTCGTGCTGGTCGACGCCGCGCAGTCGGTCCCGCACATGCCGGTCGACGTCCAAGCGCTCGACGTCGATTTTCTCGCCGCCAGCGGTCACAAGATGTGCGGTCCGACAGGCATCGGGTTCCTGTACGGCAAGCGTGCCCTGCTCGAAGCGATGCCGCCCTTTTTGACCGGCGGCGAC
Organism: Vulcanimicrobiota bacterium; assembly: GCA_003161555.1. GTDB lineage: Bacteria > Vulcanimicrobiota > Vulcanimicrobiia > Vulcanimicrobiales > Vulcanimicrobiaceae > Vulcanimicrobium > Vulcanimicrobium vanleeuwenhoeki. The sequence goes on from PMOG01000170.1 coordinate 16,349, forward strand.
ATGATCAAGCGCGTCTCGTACGAGACCACGTCGTACAACGACGCTGCCGTGGAAGTTCGAAGCAGGCACCAGCAACATCGCCGACGCGATCGGCTTGGGTGCTGCGGTCGATTACCTCCAAGAAGTCGGGATGGACTGGATCCGCGCGCATGACCTGCGCCTGACCGCGTATGCACTCGACGCGCTGCGCACGCTGAGCAGCCGCGGGCTGGCGGTCTACGGCCCGGCGCGCGCCGAAGACCGCGGCGGCGTCATCTCGTTCAATTTCGCGGACATCCACGCCCACGATCTGGCCTCGATCCTCGATATCGAAGGCGTCTGCGTCCGCGCCGGCCACCACTGCACGATGCCGCTGATGGAAAAAATGGGCTGGCCCGCGACGGCGCGCGCCTCCTTCTACCTCTACAACACCGAAGAAGACATCGACGCCCTGATCCTCGCCCTCGAAAAAGCCGCCACCGTCTTCGGTATCGCATGATAGCAGCAACGCTGATGGACCGAGCGCAGCAGCATCTTCCGCTCCGCACCATGATGCGGCGAGGTCGGCCTGGGGGCCCCACGCAACGCGTGGGGGGCGCGCAGCCTAGGGCGGAGCGCCTTTAGAATGGACGATTTCTACAAAGAGTATATCCTCGACCATTACCGTAACCCGCGCAACTTCGGGCATTTGGAGAAGGTCGACGCCAGCGCTGAGGATTTGAATCCGTTGTGCGGCGATACGATCAAGATGGAACTCGCGCTCGACGATGACGGGCGCGTGCGCGACGTCAAGTTCAGCGGCAAGGGCTGCGCGATCTCGCAAGCTTCGGCGTCGATGCTGACCGAGAGCATCAAAGGAATGCGGCTCGAGGACGTCGCGCGGCTGTCGCAAGAAGCGGTCTTGGAAAACGTCGGCATCGGGATCAGTCCGACGCGGATGAAGTGCGCGATGCTGGGGCTCAAGGTGCTCAAGAGCGCCGCACTGGGCGAAATGGCAAGCTGGCCGGACGAGGCACGCTGAGTCTCGCGGTCGTCATCCGCTTCGCGGTCGCGATCCTGTTCGATGCGCTCGCTTTCGTGGTCTGGGATGTCGGAACGCGCTCGCCGCGGCGCCTGCTCAGCGACGTCGCGGCGGGGGCGCGCGTCCCGGCGCGGCTGGCCGCCGGGCTGACGCGTTTCGCAATCGGGTTCGGATTGCTGCTGCTGGCCGGCTTGGTGTCGGCCCCCGCGATTCCGACGATGCGCGCCTACACCGTGCTCGAAACGGGGATGCTGCTCGCGGCGCTGCTCGTCGAGCAGCTGCTCGGCGATGAACTGCGCGGCGCCGTCCGCAAACGCGGCGCGTAAGGTCAGATGTCCCGCTGCCCCTCGATACAGACGTCCTGGAGATCGAACGCGCGCTCCAGGACGATCCGCTCGCCGTACGGCCCGCGAATCGTCATCCAGATCGGTCGTGATTCCGCGCCCCGCGCATTCGTGATCACGACCCGCTCCACCGGCACGTAGGGCTGCGTCAGCCCCAGCGCGCGGGCGGTGCGCGGCAGCTTCACCGGCTGGTCGTGCCAGTACGCGAACACGCCTCCGCTGCGATGCACGACCGCGCGCAGCGCGGCATCGCCGGGATAGCGGTCGGGCCGCAGGACGTCGTCGGTCGAGGCGACGATCGACTCGATCGCCGTCTG
>PMOG01000124.1 GCA_003161555.1 Vulcanimicrobiota bacterium
CGCGGGGCCGCGACGTAGAACGGGATACCGTGATGCGCGGCCGCGATCGCGACCCCGTAGGTGCCGATCTTGTTCGCGGTATCGCCGTTCCGTGCGATCCGATCGGCACCGACGACGACCGCGCGGACGTCCTTTCGCTGCATCGTGATCGCGGCCGCGCTGTCGACGATCAGCGTGCACGGCAATCCGGCTTCGCGCAGTTCGAACATCGTCAGGCGCGCGCCCTGGAGCAGCGGCCGCGTTTCGTCGACGTAGACGTGCAGCCGCTTTCCCGCGCGCTCGGCGGCGATGAAGCAGCCCAGCGCCGTGCCGTCGCCGCCGGTTGCGATCGGCCCGGTATTGCAGTGCGTGAGGACGTTCCCCGCCGTGGGAAAGAGCGGCACCGCCGCCTCGCCGATGCGGCGGTCGACGTCCCGCTGCTCGGCGTGGATTCGTTGTGCCTCCGCCAGCTCGACGCCGGGCGCGGCGAGGACCCGGTCGACCGCCCAGGCGAGATTGACCGCGGTCGGGCGTGCAGCCCGGATGCGCGCGGCGGCGGCGGCGAAGGCCGCGGGGTCGCCGGCATACCGCCGCGCGGCGAGCGCTACGCCGTATGCGCCGAAAATGCCGATTGCGGGCGCGCCGCGGACCGCCAGGGTGGCGATCGCCTGCACGACGTCGTCGACCGACGCCGCGCGGGCGCGCACGACCCGTTGCGGCAACGCGCGCTGATCGAGATACCCGACGGCCTCACCGTCGATCCAAACCGAATCCACGCCTCGCGAATTCGGCGAGGTGTAAGATTAGGCCCGCACTGCGCCGATCGAGGCGAAACACGCGCGGCAGTACACGGGCCGATCGCCGCGCGGTTTGAACGGCACCGTCGTCGACGTCCCGCATTGCGCGCACACGGCGTCGAACATCTCGCGCAGTCCCGACGTCGAGGACGGGATCGACGTGCCGTTGGTACGCTGCGTCTTGCGTGCGGCGCGGCAATCACGACAGCGTTGCGGCTCGTTCTCGAAGCCTTTCTCGGCGTAGAACATCTGATCGCGGGCGGTGAAGTCGAAGGGGTTCCCGCAGTCTTTGCAGGTCAGAATTTTGTTTTCGTACACGATCTCGCCGGGCGGCGCGCCGTCCGGTCCCCTTGGAAAGCGGATGGGGAAAACGGCGCCGGCTTGCGGCAAGCGCCGTACCGGCGAGTATACGGCAGGGACGGTCCCCTTGGCAATCGACCGGGGGTACCGGGCCGAGGCCGGCCCGGCCCGGTACCCCCGGCCCTGTCGCGGTCCCACTATGACTCCGGTGTTCGTGGTGCTGCCGGCGGAGAGACCAGCGTGATTTGGTGTTTGGCCATGATCTGGTACATCGTCTCCGGATTCAGCTCGGGCGCATTGCCCATGTCGGTAAAGAACGCTTCGATTCCGCCGGGAGTAAATCCGAACAGTAACTTGCCCGGCGTCGTTCCGACATTTTGATACCGGTGCGGTACACCGCGCGGCGCAAATACGAAGGTGCCTACGCCGCCCCGCACGCGATCGTCCCCACAGGTGAATTCGAACTCGCCCTCGAGGACGTAATACGTTTCGTTCTCGCGCGCGTGCACGTGGAGCGGCGGTCCGGCCTGCGGCGCGATGACATCTTCGATCACGGTGAGCTCGCCATTCGACTCCGCAGCCGAGAGCTTCACGTGAATGACTTGGCCGGTATAGGTGATGCACGGGCCTTCGCCCGCCGGAACGAAATGAACGTGGTCGCTCGGTTTCATCGCATCCGGTCCCCTCGCTAAGCTTGCTGTTCGTGAGCTATGCTCCGAACAGAACCAGAGTCTTGCTTAGCGGAAGCCGGCGCGGTTTGTTTCGCGTTTGGCGGGCTCGATCACGGCGACGGTTGCGGCGGCGACGGCGGCCTCGTAGCCTTTGTCGCCGCGCAACGGGTCGGCGCGTTCTTCGGCCTGGGCGCGGTCCTCGGTCGTGAGAACACCGAAGCCGATCGGGATTCCGGTCGCGAGCTGAACGTCCATGATGCCGCGCGCGCACTCGCCGGCGACGAACTCGAAGTGGGGCGTGTCACCGCGGATCACGATCCCGAGCGCAACCACACCGTCAACGGCACCGCCGCTGATCGCATATCGCGCAGCCAGCGGCAATTCGAAGCAGCCCGGCACGCGAATCGTTTCGATCGCGTCCTGCGCGACACCGCACGCCACCAAGCCGCGACGCGCGCCGTCTTCCAACTGGGCCGCCAGGTCGTCGTAGAAATCCGCCACCACGATCGCGAACCGTTTACCCGCAGCGTTGGGTAGCTCGTGGCTGCGTTCAGTCTTCACGCTTCGACCGGATTCGCGGCGCCGAACATGTGGCCCATCTTGTCGCGTTTGGTCTCGATGTAGTGCGCGTTGTACGCGGTCGGCGCGATCTGAAGCGGCACGCGCTCGACGATCGTGAGTCCGAAACCATCGAGGCCGGCGATCTTCTTGGGATTATTGGTCAGCAGCCGCATCTCGCGCACGCCGAGGTCGACCAGGATCTGCGAGCCGATCCCGTAGTCACGCTTGTCGGCCGGCAGGCCGAGCAGGACGTTCGCCTCGACGGTATCGGCGCCGGCGTCCTGGAGGGCGTAGGCGCGCAGTTTGTTGGAAAGCCCGATGCCGCGCCCTTCCTGATGCAGGTACAGAAACACGCCGCGCCCTTCGCGCGCGATCGCCGCCATCGCAGCGTCACGCTGCGAGCCGCAGTCACAGCGCAGGGAATGAAGCGCGTCGCCGGTCAGGCACTCGCTGTGGACGCGGACCAGAATGCCCTTGCCGTCGCCGATGTCGCCCAGCACCAGCGCGACGTGCGCGGTCTTGTCGGTCTTGGTCTCGTAGCCGATCCCGCGAAAGACGCCGTGCACGGTCGGCAGCGTGAACTCCGCGATCCGCTCGACCAGCTTTTCGTGGCGCAAACGGTACGCGATGAGATCCTTGACGGTGATCATCCGCAGGTCGTGCTTCTTCGAAAACTGCTCGAGCCGCAGCCGCCGCATCATCGAGCCGTCTTCGTCCATGATCTCGCAGATCACGCCGGCCGGATACAGCCCCGCCAGCCGCGCCAGGTCGACGGACGCTTCGGTTTGGCCCGACCGCACCAGCACGCCGCCTTCACGCGCTCGCAGCGGAAAGGTGTGTCCCGGCCGCAGAAAATCAGCCGGACCGCAGGCCGGGTCGATCAGCGCCCGGATCGTGTTCGAGCGGTCGTGCGCGGAGATGCCGGTCGTCACGCGCCCGCGCGCTTCCACCGACACCGAGAACGCGGTGCCGAGCGGCGCGGTGTTGTCGTTGACCATGTTCGGAATCTGCAGCGCGTCGAGTCGTTCCGACGTCATCGGAACGCAGATGAGACCGCCGCCCTCCTTGCGCATGAAGTTGATCGCCTCGGGGGTGACGCGGGCCGCCGCCATGACGAGATCGCCCTCGTTTTCGCGATCCTCGTCGTCCATGACGACGACCATCTTGCCCTCGCGAATGTCGGCGATCGCCGACTCGATCGAGTCGAGCGCGCCGGTCTCGATGGCCGGAGCGCGTGTCGAGAGCGACGGCAGCACGGCCGCCAGGGCACGGACGGTCTTATAGGACGGCTCGCGCCGCCCGTTCCGTAACAGGGAGATGGCCGCCTCGGTCAGTCCGGACCGCTGAGCAAGCTGGGCAGCCGAGATCCCGGCCCCGCTCATCGCCTCCTGCAGCTCGTCCGCAAATCGTTCCATACACCCTAAGACTCGCCGCCGAGTTAACAGGTGTCAAGAATAACTGCTTTTCGTCCCCTCCGGCAGTTCAGCCGGTGACCCTAATGGACGGCAATCCCTATTGGTGCGACCAGTCCGGTGTTGCTGCCGGAGATCGTGGCAAGGGGTGCTTCGTTGAGCGTTCCGCTCGGGTTGGCCGCGTAGACGGTAATGCTTCCGGTTGAGTTTGCAACGTACACCCTGCCACTCGCGTCGAACGCGACCCCGCTTGGGAAACTGAGCCCGGTATTGGCGCCGATGATCGTGCCGAGCGGGGCTTCATTGAGCGTTCCGGTTGGATTGGCCGCGTAGACGGTGATGCTCGTCATGCTGGGATTGTAGAGTCCGTAGTTCGCGACGTAGATCTTCCCGGTCGCGTCGAGGGCGACACCGTAGGGATTGACCATACCCGTAGCGGCCCCTGATATCGTCGCAGCCGGTAACGCGACGAACGTTCCGCTCGGGTTCGCCGGGTACACGCTGACGCCGACCGGTGCCGCGGCACCGGGAAATGCGTTGACCGCGTAGATCTTCGATGAGGAATCCACGGCGATACCGTAGTACACGTAAACCGCGCCCGCGCCGCTCGTGATCGTTGCGAGCGGCGCTTCGTTTCCGGTCGGGTTCGCGGCAAACAGCATGATGCTGCCGCCGCCCTCGCCATAATAGCCGCTGGCCAAGTAGATTCTTCCGCTCGAATCGAGCGCGATGGCTTGGGGGAAACCGAGCGCGTTGATGATGCTCGCGGGGCTGATGATGGTCGCGAGCGGCGCTTCGTTGAGCGTTCCGCTTGGATTGGCTGCGTAGACGGTGATCGTTCCCGTCTGCGCGTTACCGAAGTTCGCGACGTAGATTTTTCCGTTCGCGTCGACGGCGACACCCTGCGGTTGATTGAGACCGGTGTTGCTGCCGGCGATCGTGGCCAGCGGCGCCTCGTTGAGCGTCCCGCTCGGGTTCGCGGGGTAAACGAAGATGCTATTCTTGCTGGAATCTGCGACGTAGATGGCGCCGACGACCGGGCTCGGCGAAGGGGTGGGCGATGGAGAGGGGGTCGCCGATGGGCTCGCCGTCGGCCGCGGCGTCGGACTCGGCGACGCGCTCGCGCTCGCCGACGCGGTGGGGCTTGGCGAAGCGGTCGCGCTGCCCGAGGGTCTGGGTGATGGGCTCGGCGATGCGCTGCCTGACGGCAACGGCGTCGGGGTCGAAGTTCCGGAAGCTGCCGGTTTCGGCAAGGTGTTGCCCGAACCGCCCGATCCGCTGCATTGCGCCAGACCGACACTCAGTGCTGCCAGCGCGACAACCAGCGCGAAAGGTCTCGTCGCGCTCGAGCGCGCGGTAACGTACGGGCGGGTCTCGTCGGCAGGCATCGATCGCTTCCATTTGGGCGTTGCAGCCGCTCAAACGTCGATATGCCCGGCGTCAAAAGCCGCCGAGCATATCATGCGAGCGTTCCTACGTTTTATGCCGCTGACGACGGTGATTCCTCGGCCCGATGGAAAGCGGGCCGATGGACGTCCGCTGCTAGTGCGTCAACTCATTGTGTACGGGACGGCATCGTCAGGTGCTGGAGGGTTGCCGGATCGACCGCCGCGTTGGCGCCGACGGTGACGCAGCCGCCGTCGGCCAGCAGGTAGTGGCCGGCCGGCGCGGGCGTCGTCTTGCCGTTGACGATCAGATACATCTTCTGATCGGAACCGATGAATGCGTGACTGCAATCGTCGAGCAACTGGTTCAGGCGGGCGGTTTGTACGGCTCGATCCAAGCCGCAGTCACCTTGGCGTCGGCGGGTCTTGCGTACAGTTGGAGTGGCAGGCCTATCGCTCTTGTCGGACTTCGACCTTTCTTGGGTCGGTGTTCCGAGGAGAACGTCGCGTACAATCGTGGCGTCCTCGAGCGTCTCGCAGTAGTTGCTTCCGCTTCCTCCGTCGTCCGATTCCCAGTGCACCGTCCAGCGCCAAGTTGGCTCATTAGACCTTGATTTCAACACCAGGCTCCCACCCAAGTCTTCGTTGTCCCCCGATAGATACAATGTGCAAGAGGTCTAACGGTCGTTAGGGGCCGACACCAAGCGAGCGGCTCCCCTCCCGCCTCCAATATCACGAGCCAACGGAGGCCGGACTACTCAATGTTGGGGAGTCTCGTATTCGGCGCGGACTATTAGTCCACAAATAGGCAGTCGCGGTCCAGAGAATCGACCTACCTTGACAGCTCGCGATATATCTTTTACTATCGCGACATGATGAAACAGTTTTTTGAACACGCCCGGGACCACCACGAGGGCCATCGCCACTTCCGGCACGGCTTTGGGCATGGATTCGGCCGTGGGATGGGCGGCTGGGGCGGCCGCGCACGGCGGGGCGACGTCAAGTTCCTCGTCCTCGAAGTCCTCGCCGAGGGTCCACGCCATGGCTATGAGATCATCGGCGCCATCGAGGAGCGCCGCGGCTTCCGGCCCAGCCCCGGGTCGATTTATCCGACCCTGCAGATGCTTGAAGACGGCGGCTTCGTGACGTCGGCCGAGGTCGATGGGAAGCGCGTCTACACGATCGCCGCGAGCGGCCGAGAACTGCTCGCGAACCGCGCCGCCGACCCGGATGCCGACTCCGAGGACGCTCCCGATCCGCGCCGTCAGCTCTGGATGTCGATGGGCAAGCTTGCCGGTGCCGCCGCGAGCGCGCGCGATACCGATGAAGCCACGCTGGCCCGTGTGCGCGCAATTCTCGATCGCGCACGCAAGGAGATCTACGGGATCCTCGCCACCGACGAGGCGTAAGATCAGCCGCCGCGCAGCGCCCGGCTCAGCGCCGACGGAAGTCGCGCCGGGCGCAGCGTCTCGCGGTCGAGCGCGGCAAGCACGAGGACACCCTCGGCGAGACGCACGCCGTCGCCACGGTCGATCGGAAACGCCAGCGTGAACGATGATCCGCTGACTTTGCGCACCAGCGCGCGGCAAACGATCTCGTCGTCGAGCCGAGAGGGCGCACGAAAATCGAGCTCGACACGCACGCGCGCGATCCACACCCCGAGTTCGTCGCTCAGCGTGTCGTAGGGGAAATCCAGTGCTCGAAAGAGCTCCGCTTCCGCCGCTTCCATGAAGCGCAGGTAGCGGCCGTAATACACGACACCCATCTTATCGACGTCGCTCCATCGCACGCGCTCACGAACCGTGGGGCCTGACGCGAGCGCGTCAGCCATCACGCCGCGCGTACGCCGTGAGCGCGCCTTGCACGTATCGCGCAACGGGATCGACTTCGATCGTCACCCGGTCACCCGCACCTTTGATTCCGAGCGTCGTGCGACGCGACGTCTCCGGAATCAGCGCAATCGCAAACGATTCCGAGGAGCTCGCCGCGACCGTAAGGCTCACGCCGTCGAGCGCGACGTAGCCCTTCTCAACCACGAACGGACGCAGCGCCGGCGGGAGCTCCACAACGAGTCGAAAGCCCTGGCCTTCGGGCTCCCGCGAGACGATCGCCGCGTTTGCGTCGACGTGACCGTACATCAGGTGGCCGCCGAGGCGGTCGCCGAGTCGCAGCGACAGTTCGACGTTGACCCGGTCGCCCGGACGCAGTGTGTCGAAGGCCGCGCGCTGCACCGTTTCGGGCACGACATCGAAGCGCATCGTGCGATCGTCGAACGCGACGACCGTGAGGCATACGCCGTTGACCGCCACCGAATCGCCGTGCGCGACGCCGTCGGCCAGGGCGTCGAGCGATTCGACCATGAGCGTCATGCCGCGCGCGGCATCGCCCTCGAGCGCGGCGACAATGCCCGCATGTGCGATCAGTCCGGAGAACACGTCGTCAGATCGGCCGAAATCAGCATATCGTCGCCGACGGCTTCGAGGCCGTCGAAATGCCACCCGTCGAGGCCGGCGAGATCGGCACCCGCGAGCACCGGGACCGCACCGTCGCTGCGCAGGAACACCGGCGCGACGAACCACAGCGCGCGTTGAACCAGCCGCGCGGCGAGCAGCCGTCCGGCTAGGGTCGGGCCGCCTTCGCACAGGACGCTCACGACGTCGCGCGCGCGAAGCGCGCGCAGCGCTGCCGCCAGGTCGAGCTCGGTATCGTCGTTTGCACCGGCGAACAGCACATCGGCGTGCGCGGCCAGTTCGGCAAACGCAGCGCGCGCGCCGGCCGGCGCGAGCACGATCGTCGGCGGGTACGCACCCGGCGGCGCGTCGACGGGCGGCTGCAGAATCCGAGCGGCGATGGGAATCGGTTCGTGCTCGCACACGACGACGCGCTGGTACGGCTTCTGCCGCGACGCGTGCGGTCGAACCGTGAGCAGCGGATCGTCGATACGCACGGTACCGGCACCGACCATCACCGCATCGTGTTGGATGCGCAGGTCACGGACGCGGTTCTGGGCGGCCGCACCGGTCAGCTGATGCCGGATCCCCGGTGCGGAAGTGACGAAGCCGTCGAGCGACATCGCCATCTTCAGCGTCACGTAGGGCCGGTCGTGCACGATCGTCCAGCTGAAGCGCTCGATCAGGTCGCGCGCGCCCGCGTCGTCGGCAAGCTCGACCGCGATGCCGGCCTCGCGCAGCCGCCGCACGCCGGCCTGCGCGGTCTTGGGGTTCGGATCCAGCGCGCCGACGACGACCCGCGCGACGCCCGCCGCGATCAGCGCCTGCGAGCACGGCGGCGTGCGCCCGTGGTGATCGCATGGCTCCAGCGACACGAACGCAGTCGCGCCGCGGGTGTCGTTCCCGCGCTCGTGCGCGTCACGCAGCGCTTCAACTTCCGCATGGGCCTCGCCGCGCCGGTGATGCCAGCCTTCACCCAGCGTGACGCCGTCGCGAACGATCACGCATCCCACCGGCGGATTCGGCGCCGCGTCGGCGACCGAGCGCGCGGCTAACTCCGCGGCGCGGGCCAGATAGGCTGCGTCGCCCGCTACGGCGTGACCTCGACGCCGTGCCAGAAAGCGACGTGTCCGGTGATGTTCTTCGCCTCGGCCTTGGTCTCGGGGTAATACCACGCCGCGTCGGGGTTCGTTTTTCCGTCGACCTCGACCATGTAGTAGCTGGCGGTGCCCTTCCAAGGGCACACCGTGTGGGTGTTCGAGGGCTTGAAATACTCGGGTTTGATCGCGTCGGCCGGGAAGTAATGGTTTCCCTCGACGACTTCGGTATGCGCGCTCTCCGCGAGAACGGCGCCGTTCCAGATGGCTTTCATTGCGCCCTTATCGACACGCAGCGAACGCGTGGGGTTTCCAGTCGTCGGCAGACGCCGGCAGGGAGCGTAGGCACGGCGCAAGTAGCCAGGGGCCCGGAGGTGCCCTGTGGCCGCAAGCGTTGAAGCCCAGCGCGCCGCGTTGGAATTCATGTACGAGCTGGCGGCCGCGCACGAGTTGCCGCACGCGTTGGAAACCTATCACGTGAAGGCGGTGCCGAATATTCCCGATGCGCCCGCGTCGCCGGCAAACACCCGGTATCTGCCCGTCGAAGCGGTAATCGTTCCCGACGATGAGCCCCTCCCGGCCGCCTTTGAGGCTGCCGCGGTCACGCGCGAACGCAGCCGGGAACTCATCGCGCGGCACTTCGAGCGAGAACGTGCGGATTGGCAATCGGCATTTCCCGGGCGTCCGTACGAGCTCGAGCGGCATTGCTACACGACGATACTCGACGGCAAACCGTATCTCGTCGCGGCGCTGAAGCCGCAGCCCGGAATCAAGCGGAAGCCCTTGATTGCAAGCCGGCTGAAGCCGCTCGGATACAAGTCCCCGGGCAGCTCCGGCAACTATTACTTTTCTAAAGAGCTGTCGCCCGTCGACATGATGCTGTGCAGCTTTGATTTCGGAACGTGGCGCGGGACGCTGCACGCAAACGTCTGGTACCAATGCACCCCGGCCGGAAGCGCCGCCACGTTCAAACTGCACGTGCCCTTCATCGCGTGGACGGTCGAGCCGATCGTGCACGACACCGGCATCTACGTGAGAGACGTGCCGCTGACGAGCGAAAAGAACCTCTGCATGACGTTCGACAACATCGCGTTCATCGCCGAGCGCGTCGAACAGCATTTCGTGGCCGCGTGGCGGAAGGCCGCAGGGCTCGCCTAAACCCGGACTTGGGCGATGCGCCTTACGTTATGACCTTTGCCCTTTCAACTTAGGTCGCAGTGTGCGGCCTTGGTCATCCATTAAGGTTGGGCAGACCAGTTGTCTACCGCCGTATTCACCTTTTTATCGAGGGCGGGACCGGTGACGAAGTTCACCGGCATCTGAACCCCTTGCGCAAGCACGCTCGGATCGACGACGACCCAGCAGAGATACGTGCCCGCCGGTTTGCTATCATCCGCCGCGGTAAACGTCACAGTGACATTGCCGGAGAAGCCACCGGGGCCCAACGGCAGCCGTGTCTGCACGGATCCGCTGCCCGCGGCATTCGTCGCCTGGCTGCCGACCAGCGCGATCGACTTGTCGCCGACGGCGCAGTTGACCGTCACCGGCAGGCCGCTTGTGTTTTTGCCGGCTGCGAGGCCGGCGCCGCCCGAGTCAGCCGTGCCAGGTTTGAGTGATTTGGCCGTGATCTTCACCGTCACGGGGGCCGTGATTTGGTACTCCTGCGTCGCCGCCCGCGCGGTGTCCGCGATGCCGATCGTCGCGGCGACGACGGCGGTTGTAACGAGTACCGAACGTATCATGGGAGTGCCTTTCCGTAGATGAGGATGCACGAGAACGACCTAGGGAAACGTCACGACGAGCGGCTTGGTGCGGCCGACAAGCGCGCCGCGCGCGCCCGTGTTGAGCGCCGCATCGCCGAAGTCAACTACCAGCCCTAATGTGCGGCCGACGATCGCGCCGCGCGCGCCGCTATCGAGCGCCGCATCGCCGAAATCAACCACCAGCCCCGTCGTGCGGCCGACGATCGCGCCGCGAGCGCCACTATCGAGCGCCGCATCGCCGAAGTCAACTACCAGCCCCGTCGTGCGGCCGACGATCGCGCCGCGAGCGCCACTATCGAGCGCCGCATCGCCGAAATCAACCACCAGCCCCGACGTGCGGCCGACGATCGCGCCGCGCGCGCCGCTATCGAGCGCCGCATCGCCGAAATCAACCACCAGCGGTGCGGTCTTCCCGGTAATGGTTCCCGGAGTCTGCGCGTCCGCCGCGCGCAGCGCCGTGGCCATCACGCATATCGACAGCCACAGGCCACGCCGAAGCATCATGGCCGCGCATTCGCTCCCGGACCTACCGCCCCTGTAGCTGAGTCTCGCTCCGCGCGACCAGGGTGATCCGCTCGACCGAGACGTGCAGCGTGCGCAGGAGTGCGACCGCGTCGCGAATGGTCGCCCCCGTCGTGCACACGTCGTCAAGGAGCGTGACGGCCGGCGGCAGCGCGACGCCCGGCTTCAGGCGGAATCGCCCGGATGCGGCCAGCCGGCCCTCGCGGCCCCTCCCCGCTTGCGGCAGTCCGTGCTTGTCGAGGAGCTCGAGGCAGCTCAACGAGCGTCGAGCCGCTACGGCTCTCGCAAGAGCGATGCTTTGGTCGAAGCCGCGTTCGGCTGCGCGGGCGGCCGTCGTGGGAAGCGGCACGAGCGCGCCGTCGATGGTGACCGCATCCAGCAGCTGCGCGAAGGCCGCCAGCGGATCCCGCGCACCGCGCTTCATCGCGAGGATCGCGTCGCGCAGCGGGCCTTCGTACGCACCCAGCGCCGTTGCCGGGATCCCATCGATCGCAAAATGGATGGCGACCGCGGGCGCACAGGCCGCACACAGCGCCGGTCCGGGCCGATCGCAGCCCTCGCAGGCCGACGGAAACACCCAGGACCGCAGCGCGTCGAGCACGCGGCACGTTCACGACATGCCGGGAGCAGCGCGAGGGTCGGGGCCGAAAAACTTAGCGGGCGGCTTCGAGTTCGTTCGCGACCACGGCGTCGTCGAGCGTTGCGCCGTCGGCGACCGTGTAGTCGTCGCCGGCGATCGTGTCGCGCAGCACCGCGCGGGAGCCAATACGAACGCGGTCCCACAGAATGCTGGCTTCGATGCGGGCACCCTCGCCGATGTGCACGTCGTCGCCGATGACGGTGGGGCCGGCGATGAGCGCGCCTTCGCCGATCGTCGCCCGGGCACCAATGCGCACCGCGCCTTCGACGGTCGCGCCGCGGCCGACCGACGCATCGGACGGAATGCCGTTGCGCCGGCCGCTGAGCAGCGGCACCCGGCCTTCGAGCACGTCGACGTTCGCGGCGCGATACTCGTCGAGCGTGCCGACGTCGCGCCAGTACGCGCCCTCGAGCGGCATCGCGTAGAACGGCAGCCCGTCGGCGAGCAGTTCGGGAAACACTTGTTTGCCGAAGTCGTAGAACGTGCCGGCCGGGATGCGCGCGAAGATAGCCGGCTCGAACACGTAGATACCGGTGTTGACCAAGTGCGAGAGCTCGGTTCCCGGTTCCGGCTTCTCCTGAAATCCGGTGATTCTGCCTGCGGACTCCGTGACGACCACACCGTATTGGTCGACCTGTTCGGCTTCGACCAAACCGATGGTCGCGAGCGCCTTGCGCTCCCGATGGAAGCGCACCAGCGAGGTGAGGTCGGCGTCGGTCAGATCGTCGCAGCCGACCACGACGAAGGTTCCGTCGAACCAGCCTTCCATCTGCTTGAGCGCGCCGGCGCTCCCGGTCAGTTCGCGCTCGTTCAAGTATTCGAGCCTGACGTCGAACGCGCTGCCGTCGCCGAACGCCGCGCGAACGGCGGCCGCCAAGTAGAACACGTTCATCGCGACCTCGCGATAGCCGCACGATGCCAGCCAGCGCATCACGTTGCCGGTGACCGGTTCGCCGGCGACGGGAACCAGGGGTTTAGGCAGACCTTTGGTGAGCGGGTAGAGCCGCGTGCTCATCCCGCCGGCGAGGATCATCGCGCGCGCGGACGCCGGGTGCGCCATCACCGGGGCGCGTTCCGCAGCTTACCGCCCAGCGCCTCGGCCACGGCGGCGACCGCAAATTGCGGCAGCGCCAATTGGCGCCGCCAGCGGCGCGGCTCCGGCGCCAGCCGATAGGCCCACTCGAGTCCGGCGCGCTGAATTCCGGCCGGCGCGCGCACGACGTTTCCGGCGTACACGTCGAGCGAGCCGCCGATCCCGATGCCGACCGCGCAGCCCGTCTGCGGAAGGTAACGCGCCAGCCACTGCTCTTGCTTGGGCGAACCGAGCCCGGCCAGCAGCACGTTCGCTCAGCTGGCCGCAATCGCGGCCGCGACGGCCGCACTTTCCTCCGGAGTGAAGTATCCGTCCCGCGCGCCCGCGATCTGCACTCCCGGCGCCAGATGCTGCAGGGCTGCCGCGGCCGCCTGCGCCGTCGCGCCGCTTCCGCCCAAGAGGTATAACCGGATGTCGCCCGCGCGTGCCGACCGTTCGGCCAGCGCTGCGACGAGCTCGACGCCGGTAACGCGCTCGCGCAGCGGGCCGCCGCGCAGACGCGACGCCAGCAAGAGGCCGATCGTGTCGCAGGTGACCAGCGCGGCGCCGTTCACCAGCGCGCGAAACGACGGATCGCGGCGCGCCGTCATCACCATCTCCACCCCGAGCGTAACGACCAGCGCAGGCTCCTTGGCGCGGCCGGCAAGCTCGGCGATCCGCGCGACCGCTTCGTCGCGGCCGACGGCGTCGACGCGACTGCCGAGGATGACGATCGACCCCACTAGGGACGGTACGGCGCGATGAGCGGTTCGAGCACCGGTTTCAGCGCGTCGGGCATCGGGCCCAGCGGCGAGCGGCACGGACCGACCTTGAATCCGTATTCGCCCATCGCCCACTTGACCGGGATCGGATTGCTTACCCGGAACAGCGCCTCGATCAGTGGCGCGAGATCGCGGTGGATCCGCGCCGCGGCGTCGACGTCGCCGCCGTCAAAGGCATCCGCCATCGCGCGCAGTTCGCGGCTGCAGAGATGTCCGGCGACGGAGATAACCCCGTATCCGCCGATCGCAAGCGCAGGCAGGAAGATGTAGTCGTCGCCGCTCCAGAGGGTAACGGCGTCGCGGCTGCGCGTGCGGAGGATCTCGGTGAACTGCTTGACGTCGCCGGTCGACTCTTTGGTCCCGATGATGTTGGCGTGGCGCCGCGTCAGCTCGGTGAACGTTTCGGGCAGCATGTTCGAGCCGGTCCGCCCGGGGATGTTGTAGATGATGATCGGGAGCCGCGTCGCCTCCGCGATCGCGCCGAAATGCTCGAGCATCCCCGCCTGGGTCGGCTTCACGTAGGCGGGCACGGTTGCCAGAATGCCGTCGACACCGGCGGCTTCGGCTTGTTTCGTGAGCGCGATGCCGTGGCGGGTGTTGATCCCGGCGCTGTTCGCGATGACGGTGCCGCTGTCGCCCAAGCCGCGCTTCACCTCGGCGAAGAGCGCGAGCTTCTCGTCATCCTCCAGGGCGTGGCCTTCGCCCGTCGAGCCGGCGATCACGACACCGTCGTTGCCGCGTGCGACGAGGAACTGCGCGATCCGCACCGCTTCCGCCACATCGACCGCACCGCGGTCGTCGTACGGCGTGATCATCGCAGTTAAAATGCGGCCGAGCGATTTCATTGCGCCACCGCTCCGCGCCCCAGGCCGAACGTGTCGTGCAAGGCCTGCTCGGCGCGCACCGCCTGATCGGCGGGAACCAGGATCGAGATCGTGATGTTCGAGTCGGTCGAGTGAATGATGTCGACGCCCGCGTCGCCGATCGTCTTGACGACCCGGTACATCACGCCCGACGTGCCGCGCATTCCGGCGCCGACGATCGAGATCTTCGCGCAGTGCGGGCGCATACGCAGCGCCAGGTTCAGATCGCTGATCGCCGGGCGGATCGCGTCGGCCGCTTCGTCGTCGCAGATGAAGAACACGCCCGCGTCGTTGACGTTGATCATGTCGATCGAGATCCCGCGTTCGGCGATTCGCCCGAGCACGTCGCGATCGACGTCGGCGCGGTCGTAGTCGTCGGTCAAGCCTTGAATGATGCGGCAGAACGTCACGTCGGGGATGATCGCGAGGCCGCTGACCGGGCGATCCGGGTCGACCGGCGCGTCGTCGTCGATCGCCGTGCCGCTGTTGCTGCGCAGGCCTTTGACCACGTAGGACGTGCCGGTTGCGTTCGCGAGCTCGGCCGCCTTGTGGTGCATCACCTTGGCGCCGTTTCCGGCGAGCTCGACCATCTCGCGCTGGGTAACGCGCTCGATCACGTGCGCACCGGCGATCCGGCGCGGATCCGCCGTCATCACGCCCGAGACGTCGGTGTAGATTTCGACCGACTTGGCCGCCAGCGCATCGGCCAGCGCAACTGCCGTCAGATCGCTGCCGCCGCGCCCGAGGGTCGTCGTCGCGCCGTCGCGCGTCGCGCCCTGAAACCCGGTGACGACCGGAACGATGCCGAGCGCGATCAGTTTGAGCACCGGCTCGGGATCGACGCTTTGGATCTCGGCCTTCCCGTACTGATCGTCGGTAAGAATGCCGGCCTGGCGGCCCGTCATCGCCTGCGCCGGCACACCGAGCGCGCACAGCATCTCGGCGAAGACCGCGCCCGCGATCGCTTCGCCGCAGGCCATCAGGAGGTCGCGATTGGGTCCGTTGGGAGCGGGGCCCAGCAGCGTGGCCAGGACGTCCGTCGCATACGGATCGGGCGCGCGGCCGAGTGCCGAACAGACGACGACCGGTTTGTCGCCGCGCTTCACGGCCTCCGCGACGCGCGAGACGGCCACTTCCCGCAGCTCCGGCGTCGCCAGCGAACTGCCGCCGAACTTCTGGACGATCAGGTTCATGCCGGCACGAAGCGCCCTTGGGCGATCAGGAGTTCGAGAATCTGCACGGCATTGGTCGCGGCGCCCTTGCGCAGCTGATCGCCGACGACCCACATTTGAAAGCGGGTGTCGGTCTCGTCGCCCGTTTCGGGACGCAGGCGGGCGACGTGGACCAGATCGGTATCCTCGACGTCACGCGGCGTCACGATGCCGTGTTCGTGGAACACCACGCCCGGCGCCTCGCGCAGCACCGCGCCCAGTTCGTCGACGCCGGACGGCTCTTCGATCTCGAAGAACACCGCCTCGCTGTGCGCGCGCATCACCGGCACACGCACCGTCGTCGCCGCGATCCGCAGGTCCGGATTTCCCAGCATCTTGCGCGTCTCCGCGATGACCTTCTGCTCTTCACCCGTATCACCGTCGCCGTCGAACGCGCCGACCTGCGGCACGACATTGCGGAAGATCGGTGCCGCGAACGTCCCGTTGGGCGCCATGCCGCGTTCTTCGTCGGCGAGCGCCTCGAGACCGGCGCGGCCCGCGCCGCTCACCGCCTGATAGGTGGCGACGTGCACGGCACGCAGCCCGATCGCGCGTTCGATCGGTGCCAGCGCCATGCACAGCACGATGGCCGTGCAGTTCGCGACCGGGAAGAGCCGGTCGCCGGCCTGGATCGCGTGCGGGTTCACTTCGGGGATGACCAGCGGCACGCCGTCGGCCAGCCGGAAAGCGGAGGTGTTGTCGATGACCGTGGTCCCGGCGTCGACGAGCGCCAGCGCGAGTTCGGCACCGGCGTCGTCGCTGGAGGCGAAGAACGCGACGTCGGGGCGGTCGGCCAGCAGCCGTTCGCGCGTCGTGGCCGCGACCGGCAGCGAGGCGCCACGAAAGGTCACGCCATCGGCGCGTTCGCGCGAAGCATAGGCGAGCAGCGTATCGACCGGAACGGATCGCTCCTCGAGCACGCGCAAGATCGTACCGCCGACGACGCCGGTGGCCCCGATCACCGCGACCCGCATGCGTCTCCTACGACGTCGTCAAGAATCGAATCCAAACCCATCACTAAGCCGCGCTGCGCGGGGACGGCGCGGATCGCCGCCACGATTCCTCGCCCGTACGCTTCGCGCGCCAGCGAGTCGTGGCGGATCGTCAGCGTCTCGCCGGCACCGCCGAACATCACTTCCTGATGCGCGACGAGGCCGGGCAGGCGCACACTGTGGATCGGCGGCTGCGGTGCGCCGGCTTCGGCGATCCGCTGCGCGGTCAGTTGCGCGGTCCCGCTGGGTGCATCGCGCTTCGCATCGTGGTGCAGTTCGATGATCTCGGCCTGCGGAAACACACGCGCGGCCTGGGCCGCAAACCGCATCATCAGCAGGGCGCCGAACGAGAAGTTCGGGACCAGCAGCGCCGGCGTGCGGGCCTCGAGACACTGCGACGCAAGGGCCTGCAGGTCGTCGGGCTTCCAGCCGGTCGCGCCGATCACGATCGGCACGTGTGCGGCGATCGCGGCCCGCGCGATGTCGACGGTCACCGGATAGACGGTGCAGTCGAGCACGACGTCGAGTCCCGAAGCGATGAAACCGTCGAGGTCGTCGCCCCGCGAGTAAGTTGCCGCGACCGCGAGATCTTCTGCCGCATCGACCGCCGCGCACGCAACGCGCCCCAGTCTCCCGAGCGCGCCGGCGATCCCGACGCGCAGCACCCTAGGCCATCCCTAGACCGCTAGACCTTTTCCAGCGGGGCGTACTTCAGCATGACCATCTTCTGGCCGACGTTGGGGAAGTTGATCGTCAGCAGACCGTCGCCGCCGGCACCGACCGTGTTGACGACGGTGCCCTCGCCCCACTTCGGATGACGCACTTTGTCGCCCGGGTTCAGATCCATACCGACGCCGGCTCCGGCGTTCTCGTGGATCGAGACTTCGCGCCAGCGGCCGCCGCCCGGTCGCGGCCCGATGCCCACGCCGCCGATCGCTTCGACCGACGGCATCTCGTCGATGAAGCGCGACTTCGGATGCGAGAACGTGTTGCCGAACAGCGTCCGCCGCGCGGCGTACGAGATGTAGAGGCGATCCATCGCCCGCGTGACGCCGACGTAGGCGAGGCGGCGCTCTTCTTCGAGCTCCGTCTCGTCGGTCAGGGCGCGCGTGTGCGGGAACACGCCTTCTTCCAGGCCGCTCAAGAACACGATCGGGAACTCGAGGCCCTTCGCGGCGTGCATCGTCATCAGGGTGACGAACGACGATTCGGGATCGAGGGTGTCGATGTCGCTGATCAGCGCGATCGTCGAGAGGAAGTCGTCGATCGTGTTGCCGGTCTCCGGGTTCGCTTCGAACTCGCGGGTGACGCTGACCAGTTCCTGGAGGTTCTCGATGCGGGAGCGGCCTTCGGCCGTCTCATCGGCCTGCAGTTCGCGCAGGTAGCCCGACTCTTCCATCACCGCGACCAGCAGGTCGCTGACCGACATCGTGCCGGCCTTCTCGCGCAGGTCGTTGATCAGCTCGGCAAAGCGTTCGAGTTCGCGCTGCTTCTTGGGCACCGCGCGCTTGAGCAGGTTCGAGTCGAAGACGGCCTGGCCGACCGAAACGCCGGACTGGTTTGCGGCTTCGAGCAGCGATGCCAGCGTCTGCTGGCCGATCGAACGGCGCGGCACGTTGACGATGCGCCGGAAGGCGACCGCGTCGGACGGGTTCACGATGTAGCGGAGGTAGGACAGCATGTCCTTGACCTCGGTGCGCGCGTAGAAGCCGACGCCGCCGACCACCCGGTAGGGGATGCCTTCGGCTAGGAAGCCTTCTTCGAAATAGCGCGACTGCGCGTTGGTGCGGTAGAGGACGAGGAAGTCGCGGTAGGCGGCGCCCTCGCGGACGTGCTCCTTGACCTTCTCCATCACGTAGCGCACTTCGGCGCGCTCCGACTCGGCCTGGAACGCCGTCAGCTTCTCGCCTTCGGCACGCTTGGTGAACAGCGTCTTCGGCGCGCGGCCGGCGTTGTTGCTGACCAGCTCGTTGGCGGCTTCGAGGATCGTCTGCGTGGAGCGGTAGTTCTCTTCGAGCTTGAAGATCGTCGCGCCGGGGAAGTCTTCCTCGAAGCGCAGGATCATGCGATAGTCGCTGCCGCGCCACGAATAGATCGACTGATCGTCGTCGCCGACGACCGTGATGTTGCCGTGCTCTTTGGCGAGCGTCGCGACCAGCCGGTACTGCGCGTAGTTGACGTCCTGGTACTCGTCGACCAGGATGTACTTGAACTTGGTCTGGTAGCGGACGCGCGAGTCGTCGTCTTCGTCGAGCAGCTTGATCGCGTTGGCGATCAGATCGTCGAAGTCGAGCCCGTTCGATTCGGCCAGACGGCGGTCGTACTCGCGGTAGACGTTGGCATAGCGCTCGCCGGCAAACGAAGGGTTTTTCTCTTCGTACTGGTCGGGGCTCCAAAGATTGTTCTTCGCTTTGGAGATCTCGGCCAGCGTGGCGCCCGGGATGATCTGCCGCTCGTCGTAATTGAGGTCGGCGATCACCTCGCGCACAATCGCACGCTGGTCGGCGTCGTCCATGATCGCGAAGTTCGGCGCGATGCCGATCTTGCGGCCGTCGCGACGCAGCATCCGCACGCACATGGCGTGAAAGGTCCCCACCCAGAGGTCGCGGGCCGGCGCGCCGACCATCCGCTCGAGCCGGGATTTCATCTCCCCGGCCGCCTTATTGGTGAAGGTGACCGCGAGGATCCGGTCGGGGAAGACCTTCTTCTTTTCCAGCAGGTACGCGATCCGGTGCGTCAGTACACGCGTTTTCCCGGACCCGGCACCTGCGAAGATCAGCACGGGGCCGTCAGTATGCTCGACGGCCGCGCGCTGGACATCATTTAAGAGTTCGGTCGTCGCCAGCATCACGTTATAGTTCGCCACGCAGGGCGTTTCAGCCTACGCGGTGCGTACGGCGGGGCGTTATGCGGACAAACCGGCGCTTTCCAACGGCACGTCGAAGGCCGCCGCCGTGCTCTCTCGCGCGCAGGAAACGACCCTCGCGGCGGTCGTCGAAACATTCGTTCCCGACGACGCCGATCTTGCGCGGACGCGCGAGCTGGTCGCCGGTGCCGTCGACCGCTTGCCCAGGCATAAGCGCGGCGGGCTGCTGGTCGTGCTGACGCTGCTGGCAAGCCCCGCGGGCGGCCTCGTGCTCGCCGGACGCCCGCTGAGTTTCGCCCGCCTCGACCGCGACGGACGCGAACGCGCGCTCCGCGCCCTCGCGCGCATCGGTCCTCTGCGGCCGGCTTTCGACGCCCTCGCGCGGCTGTCGCTGTTCGCCGCGTATGCCGTCGACGACGGCAGCGGCGGCAGCGCCGTTTGGACGCGGATCGGCTACCCCGGCCCGCGCAGCGATGCGACGCCGCAAGCGCCCCTCGCCACGCTTCCTCCGCCGAACGGGCGGATCTCCGCGGACGCCGTCGTCGTCGGCTCGGGCGCCGGCGGCGGCGTCGCGGCCGCGCTGCTCGCGCAAGCGGGGCTGCGCGTCATCGTGCTGGAGGCCGGTCCGCCGTTCGAGGCGGTCGCCGCGCGGCAGCGCGAAGCCGAAGCCTTTCGCGACCTCTACTTGGAGGCGGGGCTAGCGGCGAATCGCGACCTTAGCGTCGCGATCCTCGCCGGTGCCTGCGTTGGCGGCGGCACCTCGATCAATTGGTCGACCTCGCTGCGGCTGCGTCCCGGCGTCGCGCGGGCCTGGACCGAGACGCTCGCGCGGCCGGCGTTCGCAGCCGAATTGGCCGATGCGTACGACGCCGTCGAAACGCGGCCCGCGTTCTGCGCGCCGCCGGCGCGACGGTCACGCTGCTCGATCGCCACCGCATGCCGTTCCATCTCAAAGCCGCGGTCTGCGACGGCACCGCGTTCCTCGACGACCGGAACTGGGCAGCTGACGAGCGCGAAATCGTCCTCTCCGACGACACTCCGCGCGACGTCGCCGCGGTGCGTTCCGCACTGCGCGGGGCCGGTTCGGTCGATGGAGCGATCGCGACCCGGAAAGATGCAGCCCTCCGGCTCGAGGCGCAGCAGATCGACGCGGCCCGCGACGCACCGGTCCTGGTCGAGACCGAAGCGTTCGGTGCGGGGCCGATCAGCGCCGCGCTGTGGAGGCACGCGCGAGGGGGAGCACCCACGACGCTGCTGGTCGCGGCGCGTGAAGCGAAGTACAAGCCGAAAGAACGCGCGCTCTTGAACGCGCTACGTGCGGACGGCGTCGTCGTGCGCGAGACAGCCGTCAACGAAAAGCTGATGCTGGCAGGCGATGCCGCCTGGGTCGGCTCGGCGAATGCGACCTTTGCCGGCGGTCGTGCCGGCGCGCAGATCGATTGGGGTCTGGTCACGCACGACAGCGCCGTGGTGGCTGCCGTGCGTGCCGGGTTGCAGCGCGATCTTACGCGTGCGGTGCGGGAGGATTCGCTCCGGGATTCCCGCCCGGATTCGCTCCGGGAGCAGGCATCGCGTTCCGGCGCTCATGCCGGAGTTCGGTCTGGAACTGCGCCCGCTGGCTGGGCGTCAGGATGCCGTCGAGCTGGTGGCGGAATTGCTGCACGTTCGCGCGGCGCGTCTGCGGATCGGCGTTTTGATTCGCCTGGCGCAGATCTTTCACGCGCGACATAACTTGCTGCTTCTGCTCGGGGCTCAGATGGAGCTTGTGCAGCGCGCGCATGAAGTGGCCGCCGTGATGGTGGGATGCCGCAGCCGGCGGTGCGCCCGCGGCCGGTGGCGCGCCGGGAGCGCTTTGCGCCATGGCGGCGAGCGGAAGTGAAACCGACGCGGCGAGCGCCGCGGCGGCGATGAACTGTTTCGGGGACAACGTAGACTCCTCGCGTCCGCTTGGACGCGGGCTGAAGGGAACTACTCGAGAATACGCGCCCGAGCCGCTCGACGTCGTGAAAGCGACGTTAAACCTTGCGGATATCCCCGGCCGCGAACTACTTCGCCGAGGCGAGAGCTTTCGCGATGGTCGCTTCCGGCGTCTCGCCGCTCGATTGCCAGACGACCTTCTTCTTCGAATCGACCAGGACGAGCGTTGGGAAACCCGTTGAGATGTACTGCTGCGCGACCGCGTCGGTCGGGTCGAACGCGAGCGGATAGCCCACCTGGAATTGCTGTCCGAAGGTGTTGACATCGGCCAGGGATTCCGGCGTGCTCTCGTCCATGCCGTACGGGCTGCCGCTGATCGCGACGACGGCGACCTTCCCGGCGTACTTCGCGGCCAGGTGATTGAGCACCGTGGTCTCGCGTTGACAGTGCGGGCACCAGGTCGCGAAGATCTCGACCAGGACCGGCGTCGACACCTGCGCGAGATCGAAGGGGCCGGCATTCGTCTGCACCGAGAATTCGGGCGCGGTATCACCGACCTTGAGATTCGACGCTCCAGCCGTGGGCGTCGAGGCCGCTTTCGGAACGCGCGACGCCAACCCGACGCCGACGACGAGCGCCACGATGATGATACCCAGCGTCACGTAGAGGATGAGCTTCCGCCGGTCCGGCGCGGAGGACTTCGCGGATTTCGACACGGCGCGGCTCATGTGTTTCCGATTCTGCGGTCGAGTGCCAGCATCCCGGGCGCGCGCAGCGCCACAATCGCGGCGAGAACGACGAACACGGCGTCGCGCGCAACTTCGGGCCAGGTCGTTACCGTCGCGTCATTCGGTCCGAAGCAGCCGCACGACACCGACATCCCGCGAACGACCGCGCTCGCGATGGCAAGGTCGAAGATACCCAGCAGAGCCACGGCAACCCATGCCGCGGCGCGCGTGAACAACCCGAGGATCAAGTAGATCCCGAGCAGGATCTCGAGGAAGGGCAGCGCGATGGCGATCGGTGCGATCACCTCCGGCGTCAGCAAACGAAAGCCCGCGATCTGGGCGGCGAACACGTCGGCGTGGCCGACCTTCGAGACACCGGCGACGATGAAGATCACGCCTAGCACGATGCGCAGGGCGAGCACCAGCCAGCTCATCGCGCGCTGACCGGTAGAACCGCGGCTTCGATCTCACGGATCAGCGCGCGTTGAGCCGGCGGAATCGCGTGGAGTTCGGTGCGCTCGATCTCGTTGCCGGACTCGTAGCCCGTGATCGTGTCGGCAACGCATGCGCCCAGGACGAAGGGATCGTAACCGCCCTCGAGCACGAACACCGCGCGTCCGTCGCAATACTCGTCGGCAATCTCGCGGATCAGGCGACCCATTTGCTGCGCGAAGGCAGGGTCGATCCCCAGGTCGCCGACCGGATCGCCGGCGACGACATCGTAGCCGGCGCTGACGACGACCAGACGCGGCCGCACCTGCGCGGCCAGCGTGCGCACCGCGCGCGTGTGAATCCCGAGGAACCCTTCGGTCGCGATGCCGCGCGCGTCGATCGGGACGTTGACCAGGGCCGCACCCGGCGCCACGCGGTTATCGCGCGGGTCGCCCGTGCCCGGATACGCCGGATCGGCGTGCGTGCCGAAAAACGACACGGCGCCGCCGCTGGCGGCCTGCGTTCCGTTGCCGTGATGGTAGTCGAAGTCGACGACCAGGACCCGGCCGCCGGTTTCCTGGGCGAAGGTGCGCGCCGCAATCGCCGCGTTGTTGAAGACGCAGAAACCCATGCCGCGCGCCGGTTCGGCGTGGTGGCCCGGCGGACGTACCAGCGCGAAGGCGGCACGCCGTCCGTCGATTGCCGCCTCGAGCGCTACCAGCGTCGCGCCGGCGCCGCGGGCTGCGGCTTCGTAGGAGCCGGCGTCGACCAGCGTGTCACCCGTAACCAGCTGGGTCACGTCGCCGGCCTCGAGCGAGGCGCACGTGCGGCGCACGAGTTCGATGTAGGCGGCCGGATGCACGCGGGCCAACTCGTCGGGCCGCGCGACACGCGCGTCGATCCGCTCGTTGAGCATTCCGCGCCGGCGCAGCTCTTCGGCGGCGATCCGGACGCGGTCGGGCGATTCGGGATGGGGGACGCCGGCCAGGTGTGCGGTCAGGCCGGCGTCGTAGGCGACGATCACGGCGGTGCTACGACTTCTTAACGGGCGGTTTCTTCCCGCTCTTCTCCTGACGGTCGATGGCGTCGATCAGGGTCTTGATCTGACCGGCGGCCTGCGACTTCGGCGGAACGTAGCTGAGCAGCCGGAGGTAGGCGGCCTTCGCTTTGTCGAGCTGCTTGTTGCCCGCGTAGCACTGGCCGAGGCCGAAGAGAATCGAGGGATCGCGGCGCGACAGATCCGGCGCACCGTGGTCGAGCGCATCGTACACCTGCGTGCATTCGGTGAAGTTGTGCGTCTGCAGATCGGCGAGGCCCAAGCCCATCAGCGCATCCGGCGTATGGGCCAGGTTGTAACTGGCCTTGTACTCGTCGCGTGCCTTGTCGAACTGGTGGTTCGCGGCGTACGTCGCGCCGAGCAGCAAGTGCGCGCGGGGATCGTTGCCGGCCAGCTCCGTCACGCGTTTGAATTGCACGATCGCCTTCTGCAGCTGGTTCTGCTCGGCGTAGAGCTGCCCCAACCGCGCGATCGCGTCGACCTGATCGTGGTTCGGCCCCGCGCCGGTGGTGAACTCGCGCTCGGCACCGGCTTTATCACCCTTCGCCATGAGGTACTCGCCGTAGGCGGTGTGCGCGCCCATGATGTTGGGGAACTGCGCGATGGCGCGCTGGTAGGCGGCCGTCGCTTCGGTATCCATCTTCTCGTTGGCGTAGACGACCGCTTCCTGGTCAATGACGGCGACCTTGTCGTTGGGATCCGTCTGCAGCGTGAGAATCTGCTCGTAGGTCGCGATCGCGTCCTTGACGTTGTGCTGGGTGGCGTTCAGCCGCGCCTTGCCGACCAGCGCTTCGATGCTGGTCGGGTCGATCGCAAGCGCGCGATCGTACAGCTGCGCGGCGAGCGCGATGGCATTTTGCTGCTGATAGGTTTGCGCCTCGAGCAGGATCGGGCGGGTGTCCTTGGGGTCGAGTTTAGCCGCGGTATCGAACTGCTGGCGGGCTTCGTCGAACTTTTGCTCGGTCGCCAACACCGACCCATAGGTCAAAAACGCGGTCTTGTCGTTCGGGTTGAACGTAATCGCGCGCTTCGCGATTCGCTCGGCGTCCTGCGGGCGGTTCGACTGGAGGTACACGTTGGTCAACGTGAGGAGCACGCCGGGATTGGTGGGATCGATGTTCGCGGCCATCTCGAGGTCGGCCAGCGCTTCACGCGAGTGTCCGAGCGAGCCTTGGGCCAGCCCGTCGAAATAGTAGACTTGCGCCGTTTTCGTGCCGCCCTGGAGCAGCTTTTGCGTCAGTTGAATCGCCAGGTCCGGCCGGTTCATCTGAATGTAGTCGGCGGCCAACTCCGTCGCGGCGGTCTTGTCGGTGGGGTCGGCCTTCAGCCGGGCCTCGAGCCGCGGGATCGCCTTGTCGAGCGGTTCCGGGGATGCGGTTGGCGCGGGCGTGGGCGACGGCGACGGGGTCGCGGGCGCCTTGGCGGCGCCGGCGGGGCCGGACATGCTGCCGACGGCAGCCATCACGGCGAACGCAGCGACGGCGAGGGCGGGAACGAGTCGGATTTTCATCAGGCGTGTGCGGCTTTCGCGTCGCGGACGAGGTTCGTCAAGGCCGGAACGATGGCGAACGCGTCTCCCACGACGAGGAGATCGGCGAACTCGGCTATGGGAGCGTTGGCGTCCTTGTTGATCGCGACGATCGTCTCGGACGTGCGCATGCCGACTTTGTGTTGAATCGC
>PMOG01000262.1 GCA_003161555.1 Vulcanimicrobiota bacterium
GTTTCTGCTCGGCGCTCGCGGCCGGCCTGTTGATCATGCTGCTTGGATACGTCATCGTGCAGGGCTGGGGCGCGATCAATCCGGCATTTTTGACGCAGCTGCCGCGTCCGGTCGGCGTCTCGGGCGGCGGCGTTGCGAACGGAATCGTCGGCAGCGCGATTAACATTGGACTGGCGACGCTGATGGCGATCCCAATCGGGGGCTTGACGGGTGTCTATCTGGCTGTCTACGGCCGGGGACTCGGCGCCGAGTTCATCCGCTTTCTGGCGGAGGTGCTCGGCGGCATCCCGAGCATCGCCGTCGGTCTGTTTGCGTACACGATCCTCGTGCAGCCCTTTTCGCACTTCTCGGGGTTTTCGGCGGCGTTTGCCTTCACCGTGCTCATGCTTCCACTGATGGTGCGCACGTCCGAGGAAGCCATTCGCGGGGTGCCGATCGCGATTCGCGAGGGCGCGCTCGCCCTGGGTCTTCCGGATTACGGAAGCATCATTCACGTTGTTCTACCGGCAGCGCGACCCTTGATCGTCACCGGCTTATTGCTGGCGATCGCGCGGATCACGGGGGAGACGGCGCCGCTGTTGTTCACGGCGTTCGGAAGCCAGTTCTGGGAGGTCAACCCCGGAAATCCCATGGCTGAACTGTCGCTGCAGATATTCACGTACGCCATCTCCCCCTACGATGACTGGCACCGGCAGGCATGGGGCGGCGCACTGATTCTCATCTTGGCCGTATTGGTTCTGAATGTCGGCGCCCGCATCGCAATATCTCGCCGCCCGAGGCGATCATGATCGAGCGTCCGACGCTCGGCGGGGGGGAGGCTGCTCCCGAAGAAATTGCGGATGTCGCCCTAGACGCCGTCGCCGTGAACGCATGGTACGGGAAAAAGCTCGCAATTCGCGACGTGAGTATTGCGTTCGGCCGCAACTCGATCACGGCACTCATGGGTCCCTCGGGATGCGGAAAGACCACGTTCCTGCGCTGCCTCAATCGCATCCATGAGTCCGCCATCGGAGCGAGATCCGCCGGCCAGGTCATGCTCGATGGCCGGGATATCTATGCGCCGGGAACCAACCCGATCGTAACGCGTCGCAGGGTCGGGATGGTGTTTCAACGACCGAACCCGTTTCCAACGATGTCGATTCTCGACAACGTCACCGCCGGCCCACGTCGCACCGGGCTCTTGAAGGGTGCGCGCTCGCTGCGGGAGAGCGCCGAGGAAGCACTCGGGAAAGCAGCGTTGTTCGAGGAGGTAAAGGACAAGCTCGACGCGCCGGCGTCCGCGCTTTCCGGCGGGCAGCAGCAACGCTTGTGTATCGCCCGGGCTTTGGCGGTGAAACCCGAGGTGCTGTTGATGGATGAGCCGACGTCCGCACTCGATCCGCTCTCGACGCTGAAGATCGAAGAGCTGATGGGGAGTCTCGCGAAGGACTACACCGTCATCATCGTGACGCATAATCTTCAGCAGGCCGGGCGGGTGTCGGACTACACGGCGTTCATGCTGGGTGATGCGGATCGGGTAGGGATGCTCGTCGAGCACGGCCCGACGAAGCGTATCTTCACGCACCCCGGGGACAAGCGGACGGAAGACTATATCACCGGAAGGTTCGGGTGATGGCTACGAGCGGTGAAGCTGCCGCGGGCCTGACGCAAGCTCCGGCGATCGAGATCCGCGTCGACGATTTAAACGTGTACTACGGCACAAATCACGCAATCCAAGACGCGACGCTCGACGTCGAAACGCGACGGGTTACCGCGCTGATTGGTCCTTCGGGGTGTGGGAAGTCGACGTTTCTGCGGGCTCTGAATCGTATGCACGATCTTACGCCGTCCGCGCGCGTTAGCGGGAAAGTCGAGATCGGCGGCGTGAACATCTACTCCGACGGCGTCGATCCGATCGTGATGCGCCGCAGCGTCGGTATGGTATTTCAACGTCCGAACCCGTTTCCGATTTCCATTTTCGATAACGTTGCGTATGGCCCACGCGTGAACGGGGAGCGCAACAAGAAGCGTTTGAGCGAACTGGTCGAGGATTCTTTGCGGCGCGCAGCCTTGTGGGAAGAAGTCAAGGATCGCCTTCACGAGAGCGGGACGGCCCTTTCCGGAGGACAGCAGCAGCGCTTGTGCGTGGCACGGGTCTTGGCACTCCGCCCGAGCGTGATTCTCATGGACGAGCCGGCCTCCGCGCTGGATCCAATTGCGACGGTGAAGATCGAGGAATTGATTGCCGAACTTCGCGCGCAGTATACGGTCGTCATCGTAACCCATTCGATGGCCCAGGCGGGACGCGTGTCGGACCGAGTGGCTTTCTTCCTAAACGGGTTGATCGTGGAGGTCGGCGACACGAATCAGATCTTCACGCGTCCGCGAGATTCGCGCACCGAAGACTACATCACCGGACGTTTTGGCTGAGCGTCCCGGCCTGCCGGCCGCGTAGGAGTGCGATCGGCGATCCCGTGATCGGGTTCGTGCGACCGAACGGGCTTGGGCACGAAGAGACGACGACGTGATCGCCGTATCAGTGACGACACCCTGCCGGATCGGTTAGGGCGCGAGGCTCTCGAAGCGCTCGCGCCACGGTTGGCAGCGCTGATTGGAGTTCTCCCATGCCGGTCGGGTTCGAATCGCCGTGAAGGGCGTGACGGGGATAACGGTGCTGCTGATGGCGCTCGGCATCTTTGCCGGGGCGAATCTGACCTTCCAGGCACTGATCGGCTCTCAGTTGCGCGGGTATCTCGGCTCGCCGCTGCGCGCGAGCCTCGTAAGCTACGTCGGCGGTACGATCTTCTGCATCGTATTTCTCGTCCTGCGGCGCGAATCGTTGAACGTCTTTTCCGGCCGGGCCGCGGAAAGCAGCCCGTTCTTGTGGACCGCCGGTCTCTACGGCCTGATCTATCTTGCAATCGCAATCTGGCTGCTGCCGCGAATGCCGGCGACGCAGGTGTTCGCGCTGGTCGTTGCCGGACAACTGCTCGCGGCGGCCATCTTTGATGCGGTCGGTCTGTTCGGCGCTCCGGTGCGGCCATTCGACGTGTACAAAGTTCTCGGCATCGCGATGCTTGTCGGCGCGGTATACCTTATTCGCCGCTAGGTTTTCCGGTGGGAGAAGATGCGACTGATGTGGATAGCGAAGGCGACCCCAATGACCGCGACCAGTGTCGACCCCCGGCTTCGGCCTGCCGAACGACCGGTTCCCGAAACAATGCGCGCGCTGCGAAAGAGCAAGGCCGCGCCAGGTTTCACGCTCGAGCGCATCGCGGTCCCGCGTGTCGGCCCCAGCGACGTCCTGATCCGGGTCGGGACGGTCGGATTGTGCGGGACCGACCTCCACATCTACAGTTGGGATCACTGGGCGCAGCGCCGGGTCAAACCGCCGCTGACGATCGGGCACGAGTTCATGGGCCACGTCGCGGCGGTCGGCAGCGCGGTGCACGCGGTGGAGGTCGGCGACCGTGTCTCAGCTGAGGGCCACATTGCGTGCGGGATCTGCCGGCTGTGCCGAACCGGGCAGGCGCATATCTGCGAGCACGTGCAGATCATCGGCGTCGATACCGACGGCGCGTTCGCCGACTACATCCGGATGCCCGAAGCGAACGTCTGGAAGCTCGACCCTTCGATCCCCGACAGTTGGGCGGCGGTGTTCGATCCGCTCGGCAATGCGGTTCACACGGTGATGGCCGCCGACGTGTCGGTCAAGAGCGTCGCGATCACCGGCGTCGGTTCGATCGGCCTGATGGCGATCCCGGTCGCGCGCGCCGCTGGTGCCGCCACGGTCTTCGCGATCGACGTGAACCCGCAGAAACTCGCGCTGGCGGCGCGCGTCGGCGCCGACGCGACGTTCTTGGCGACGCAGCCGGACCTCGTTGAGGACATCGTCGCCCGTACCGGCGGCGACGGCGTCGACGTACTGCTCGAAATGTCGGGCTCGGGCTCGGCGATCGACAGCGGTCTCGCGATGGTCCGCAACGGCGGCGTGGCCGCATTGCTCGGCATTCCCTCCGACGACATCGAGATCAACCTCGCGGAGCGGATCATTTTCAAGGGTCTCACCGTGCTCGGCATCAATGGACGCCGCATGTTCGAAACCTGGTACCAGACCCAGTCCCTGGTCACCAATGGGCGCGTCGATTTAGGTCCCATCATCACCCACGAGCTGCCGTTTGAGGACTTCGATCGTGCCTTCGGCTTGATGAAAAGCGGCGAAGCCGCGAAAATCGTACTGACGCTCAACGAGGCGAACGCATGAACGCTGCATTTGACGCGCGGCTGAAGGCCGAACTCGACGCGCTGCGTGCGGCCGGCACCTACAAGACCCTCAAGCATCTCACCGGGCCGATGGCCGCCGAGGTGCACATGCAAGAGGCCGGCGACGTCGTCGTGCTCTCGTCGAACAACTATCTCGGCTTGGCCGACGACCCCGAGGTGATCCAGGCCGGCATCGACGGGCTGCGCACGTACGGCGCCGGTACGGCATCGGTGCGCTTCATCTGCGGTACGCTGCAGATCCACCGCGAACTGGAGGAACGCATCGCGTCATTCTTCGGCTTCGGCGCCGCGCTCTCGTACGTTTCCTGTTGGAGCGCGAACGAAGGCTTGATCCCGACTATCGCGACGGCCGGCAACACGATCATCTCGGACGAGCTCAATCACGCCTCGATCATCGACGGCTGCCGGCTGGCCGCGGCCAAGCGCACGCGCTACAAGCACGGCGACATGGATGACCTCGAACGGAAACTCCGCGAGGCCGACGGCACGGCGTTCATCATCACCGACGGCGTGTTCTCGATGGAGGGTTCGCTGGCGAACCTTCCTGACATCGTGGGACTCGCGCAGCGCTACGGGGCCGTGACGATCGTGGACGACTCGCATGGAACCGGCGTGATGGGCAAGACCGGCCGCGGAACGATCGAGCATTTCGGCCTCGAGGGAAAGATCGACATCCTGACCGGAACGCTCGGTAAAGCGCTGGGCGGCGCGGCAGGCGGGTTCGTCGCGGGATCGCCCGCGCTGATCGACACGCTCATTCAGCGCTCGCGTACGCAGCTGTTTTCGAATGCGCTGCCCGCGACGGTCGCAGCCAGCTCCCTGGCTGCGATCAACCGGCTGGCGGCGTGCCCCGAACTGCTCGACCGTCAGCACGCGAACATCGCGTATTTTCGCGCCGGCCTGGCGCGGCTGGGCTTCCGCCCGCTCGACGGACCCAGTGCCATCATCCCGATCATCGTCGGCGATACGGCCTTCGCGATCGCCATGAGCGACCGGCTGTTGAAGCGCGGCGTCTTTGTGACCGGTTTCGGCTTTCCGGTGGTTCCGGAGGGAACGGCGCGCATTCGCGTCCAGATGTCCAGCGCGCTCACCCGCGCCGAGCTCGATCGTGCGTTGGCCGCATTCGAGGCGGTAGGGACGGAACTCGGCGTGATCGGAAATCAGCCGGTCGGTAGCGCGGACTTCAAGGGGTCAGAGTTACGCTAACCCGCGAGCCGACTTCGAGTTGTGCCGACGTTGGCGGCACGTGGACGAAGCCGGCTGCGCCCGCGAATGTGCCCACGTGGCTGGAGCACATAGGCAAAGGGTAGACGAATTCGCGGTCGACGGCGACGGGTACGAAACAGTCCCAGCCGCGTTTCCCAACGATTGGGTTGCCAACAGAATAGGACGGCGAGTCGATGGCGTCGCTCTCGATGCCCGCCAGCCGCCGAACCAACGGCCGGGCGAGGACGCACAGGGCGATGAAAGCGGCCGTCGGGTTTCCCGGCAGTCCAATAATCGGTTTCGTGCCTGCACTCGCGAGAAGCGCCGGCCGGCCGGGCTTCATCTTCACTCCGTGGACGGCGACCTGCGCACCCGGGATGCTCCGCACTGCTGCGGCCGTCACGTCGTGATCACTGATGGATGAACCGCCGGAGAGCACGACGCCGTCGCAGGCCGCGAGGGCGCGCTGCAACGCGCGACGCAGCTCGCCGGGATCGTCACGAACGAGCGGAAACTGCACGGGGAGTGCGCCCCACGCAGTAAGCGCAGCGCCGACCACATAGCGGTTAGAATCGTAGGTCTGCCACGGCAGCGCCTCGCGGCCGGGCGGCACGATCTCGTTTCCCGTCGAGAGCACGCCGATCTGGGGCCGGCGGTAGACGTTGACACAGTCGCGCCCGATTGCTGCGAGAAGACCGATGTCGGAGCAGCGCAAGTGCCGGCCGGCGCGCAGGAGCGTGCTGCCGGCTTCGAGGTCACTCCCACGGGCTACGATATGTTGCCCGGGAGTCGGGGCCTGCTCGACGACGATTCCATCGGCGTGCTCTGCGACGTGTTCGGCGGGCACCACCGCGTCACAACCTTCCGGAAGCAGACCGCCCGTCGACACGCGGATCGCACAGCCTGGAGTGAGACCGGCGCCAGCAGGTTGGCCAATCCGAATTTCCGCCTTTGCGGATAGCCGGCGCCCCGCGTCGGCATCCGCACAGCGGACGGCGTAACCGTCCATCGCCGAACGTGCCGCCGCAGGGACCGGACCGTGGTTCATCACATCGTGAGCGAGAATTCGGCCGAGTGCTGCTTCGATCGCCACGCTTTCCGTCCGTGGCGATTGCAGAGCGCAGGCCGCGTAGAATTGCCGAAGCGCCTCGTCGACTACCGGAAGATCTGCGGTAAGATGGCCTGCGTACGTCGCGGTGCTCACACTGGCGTCAACTCGGCGAGCCGCATCACTTCAACGCTGGTAAGCACACGATCTGCGCGATCGCGGTGCACGTGAGCCCACGGCTTCCATTCACCCTCACCCGCGACGAAGAATGACTCGACGTCGCTCTTCATCTCGATTCCGGCCGAAGTCGACTCGATCACGAGGACCCTTGGCTTCAGCCGGCGAGCTTCCCGGAGCCCCGCTGCAAGCCCGCTCCGCACATATGGGCGCTGAACGGTGACCCAGATGACAGCACCCACGCCGACCTCAAGAAAGCGGTCGGAGTCCTTACGATGATCTGCCTCGCCCGCCGCTCGAAAGATGAGCACCCGGGTATCGCAGGGCTTCTCGCGGACGCTCACCTTCATGGCGACGGTCGATTCCGTACGTGCGGCCATGCGCGCCAAGTGTACCGCCAGCGTCGTCTTCCCGACGTTCGAGGCGCTGCCACCAACGACAACGATCCGCACGTTAACTCCGAGTCGGAATTTCGAGATCCTTGAAGCTGACTTTCGCGAGTTCAGCCGGCTTACCGGCTACCTTGGAGATTCCCGCGTACGTCAACTTGTAACTCGGGATATTCGTTTCCGGATCGACGTGCGGCGTCACCAGGAATCCCGCCGTGCCCTTCTTCGGCTGCGCGAAGAGCATGAAGGGCTGTCCGGGTCTAACCGCATCGGTCACGTACGCAATCGCCGTCGCCGTCGCATAATCGTTGTGGATACGAACGACGTCTCCGCTGCGCACGCCGAGTTCCTTCGCGTCGTGAGGACTCAACTCGATGTACGCGTCTTCTCGCGAACCCCAGCGCTCGATGACATTCGACATACGCCACGATTCGTACCCGGTCTGCCACATCTCATTGAAGCGACCGTTGTTGATGAGATATTTATACTTCTGTTTCTGGGCGGCAATCTCCGGCGGCAATTCCGGCTGTTTCGCGGCGATAAACGCGGCCTTGCCGCTCGGGCGATTGAACTTTCCATCCGTGAAGAACCGCTCGGTCCCCCGTCGTTGACCGTTTTGCACGTTTACCGGAACCTGAATGCCGTTGTTACCGAGGCTCTGGATGAACGCGTGATCGAGAAAGGAGATGTCTTCGGGATCGAAGGTCGGCTTCGAGGTAGTCGGCAGCCCATCAGGCGCACCGGCATCAAGGCGCCCCTTGGCGCTCGCCGTCGAGGCGTCTTTGAACACATCAGCGTCGCTTTGCCAGTCATAGCCGGAAAAGCGGGCGACCATCGCCGCGTTGTTCTCGCCCCCATAGAGAGCCTTGATTCGATTTGCGACGAGCGCCATGATTTGCCAATCCGGCTTGGCCTCGCCCGGGGGATCCATGAATTTCTGATAGAGCCGCAGACGCCGCTCGCCATTGATCGACGTCATGTTGAGTTCGAACTGTGTCGCGGCCGGGAAGACGACGTGCGCGTGCTGCACCATTTGGGTCGGATAGATATCTTCGGCGACGATAAAGAGCCCGCCGGCATTGACGGCGTCAACGACACCCTTGATGCGATCCTGAATCGTCCCGCCCTTGTCCAGCGCGTCGCTCACGATGCGTCCGCGCTCCTGAATGAACTTGAGCACAGAAAACGCGTTCGGAGCGGTTTGGATCGGGTTACAGGCAATGACCCACCACAGTTTGGGGCCTTGGCCTTCGGCGAGCAGTTTCTCGACGTACACGCCGGGCCGTTTGCCCGGATAATCGGGGCGAACGTACCCCTCTTGGTGTCCGCCCAGACGTGCGCAGCCGGTTCCCGGTTTCCCAAGATTACCGGTCAGGACGGCCAGATCCACGTAGGACGCGATCACGTCCCAGTTTTTGATGCTCCAAATTGCGCCCTTTTCGTAATGAAAGAGCGTCGCGGGGGGATGCGTTCCGATCGGCTCCGCGATCCAGGCGGCAGCTTTGATAATGTCGGCCCGTGGTACGCCCGTAACATGTTCGGCATCGCTGAGGACGGCCCCAAGAGACTGCGACATGCCCACGCTCTGCTTGTAGGGCCCAAAGCTATCAGCTTCGACGTGGTCTCCGATGAAGCCGACGTTCTCCCAGTGATGCTCGAGAATGACTCGGCCGATCGCGTTGTTCAGAACGACGTCGGTACCCGGCGTGAGCTGCAGATGCAGGACGTTCTCGTTCCCGGCCGCTTCTCGCGCCGTCGTGACGGTGATCGTCTGACGCGGATCGATGACGATCATCCGCCCATTGGCGGAGATCTTCTTGCCGGGATACGCGGCCTTCTTCTGATCGACCGTGCCGCCGCGCAAGTTCGGTATCATATGGTTAAAGTAATAGTTGGTCTGGTCGGCGTATGGGTTGCCGCCCGAGATCACGATCGTGTCGGCTAGCTCGGAGTCCTTATACGCGATGTTCAGCTCCGGGATGCCCATGATGCGCGACGCCATCGGTTCGCCAAAGACGGTCGGCCGATTGTGGACGGTCGCCATCGTGGTCTGGACGCTCTGATAGAAGAACTTGCCCGTCGCCCAAGTGAATTCGTACCCGCCGCCTTGGCCGCCATGATCGGCAAACTTCGTTCCGATGGCATCCGGGCCGTGTTGATCGAGCAGCGCTTTCGTGACGCCGGCGACGAGTTCGACCGCGTCGTCCCAGCTGACTTGCTGCTGTCCGTGCTGGACGATGGTCGGGTGCTTGAGGCGATCCTTTGTTGGAGCGTCCTCACGAT
This sequence comes from Vulcanimicrobiota bacterium, assembly GCA_003161555.1. GTDB lineage: Bacteria > Vulcanimicrobiota > Vulcanimicrobiia > Vulcanimicrobiales > Vulcanimicrobiaceae > Vulcanimicrobium > Vulcanimicrobium vanleeuwenhoeki. The sequence continues at coordinate 9,367 of PMOG01000262.1, forward strand.
AGACGCTCAACCCCATCGACCCGCCGCGCACCGATGATAGCCCGTTGTTGACCACACAATCGCCGTCCGGGACGATCGCGACGTTGTAGGACGAGCCATCACGGTCTTTGACAACACCGTGCATGGTCGGCGAAATCCAGTCGACGAGGTTCGGTTTCGTGAGGTCGGCATGAAGTGCATTGTGCGCCGGCGACGTTCCGCCGTTTTGTCCGACCGGCCATTTGTACACGTTGTATCCGCAGCCGACGATGCAATACTTGCAGCCCGTCTTGAATCGTTGTGCGTTCGCCGGCGGAATCGGGACGCTGATGTCGTTCGTCATGGTTCTGCCCCCTACGCCATTCGCTTGTTGTTGACGCGGCCGTAAATCAAACCGTCGACGCCGACTGCCGTGACCACGTCGGACGCGGCATCGTAGGTGAGGCGGATGCGCGGCAAATTCGTCGTGGCATGTCCGATGATCACCTGCCCGGAAAGTTCGGCGTCGTATGTCGTGAAGTGGCACGGACACATGAAGACTTCGCGCTGCGCGTTGAAGTTCACCGGGCAGCCCTTGTGAACACACAGCTGGCTGTAGGCGACGATGTCGTGCGCCGGCCCCACGCCTCCGGGAACCGGTCCCGACAATTTGATCGCCAGGGCCGGCGCCGCCGCATCAGGATACGAGAACTGGACCGGCACGCCTACTTTGAAGGCCTTCGCCCGCCCAACCTTGATCGAAGGGGAGGCGGCTTCCGCAGCGGCGCCGGGTCGCGGCGCGGTGGCGAGTTCGAGCGCGGCAAGCGCGCCTGCGGATCCGAGGAAGTTTCGGCGCGAGACGGGCATGCTCGATCCCTCCGGTCATACATCAATACGCGTTTATTCGAGCAGTATTGATATGTACCGCCGGTCGCTCCTGCTGCGGGCCACGGGGTGCCTGGCGCGGGTAAAGCCGATATTTCGGCGGAACTCTCGAGGAGAGAATTTCGGTGCTCCCAGCGATATGGAGGCTCCAGTGCCCTCGGCCCAGTCCCAAAAGCCCGCTGTCCGCCCCTCGCAGGCACGCACCGTTGGTCGGGGGCGAACCCGAGCTCGTGCAATCGCATCGAAGCTGCGTTTGATCGGTGATCCCACGCGACTGGCCGTGCTCCAAGAGCTCCGTCGCGGCGAGCGATGCGCGTGCGACCTGATCGCCGCCTTGAAGATACCACAGCCCCTTCTCTCGCATCACTTGAGGGCGCTGAAGGAGGGTGGGCTTGTCTCGCATCGGCGCAGTGGACGGTGGGCGTATTATACTCTCGCACCGCGGTGCCTCGACGATTTGGAACGCTTCATCCATGTGCTCAACACCTCAGCCAAGGCCGCTCGACCGGATTGCGCACCCTGAGGTTGAGGACGAATCGGCGTCTTGGCCGACCGGCCTCGAGCGCCGCATTGGAGGTCGTGGCCACGGAACTCGGCGTCATCGGAAGCGCGCATTCCGGCAAGTCCTGACCGCGCGTTCGACGCGTGGCGCATTGGGGCGGAACCGCTTTCACCGTTCGCAGGATGGCGGGCCGCCGAAAACCGGCTAGGTTGAGGGAACGATGCCGATTCCCTCGCTTCGGGTGGCGATACTCATCTTGATTGCCGCGCTCACGCCGAGCGCCGCGCTGGCGGTGGCGCGACCGTTCACCGGGCCCGCGGGCTGGGAACACACCATCGGCACGACGCAGACGTCGGCCCAGCCGCGCGCGCAGGAAACGTGGAAGAAGAGCGACGGCGAACAGCTCACGTACCTGGCCGACGCCGGTCTTGCCTTCGACGACATGGTTGGTCAGGTGAAGAAAAACATCGCCGACAATAATATGAAGCCGACGGTCGCGAAAGACCGCACCTGCGCCGGCCGGCGGGCCTACGAGATCGAACTCGCGCTCGGGCCGTCGATCGTCCACCAGATCATCGTCGACGATGCACCCGGCGTCACCAAAGTGACGTACGTGCGGGCGCAAGGTACGCCGCCCTCGGTCGAGGTCGGCACGATGTTCGACACCTACTGCGCGTCGTAGCGGGCCGCGGCCGGCGTGCGCCGCGTCAGGCGTGATTGCAGGCGCGAAGCAGCACGACGATCAGGATCGTGAGGGCCGCTGAGACGAGCAGCGAGCCGATGCATCCGAGACGGTTGCTGAAGAAGACGAACACGGTGCTAGGTAGCCGTGATGACGAACGCCGCGACGTGCAGTTCGGTGCCGCCGCGGAATTGGAGCCACAGCTTCGAGGTCCCGGGCTCGCGGAGGACGACGTGCAGCAGCATATCGGGCGAGGTCGTCGCGGTATCCGGCAGCGGCGCCATGTCCATGCCCCCCATTCCGCTCATGCCGCCCATGCTGCTCATGTCCATGCCGGCCATCGACGACGAACCGTCGGCGTTGAGCGCTGCCGGGTGCACGTGGACGTACGTCAGGTCGCGGGCGTTCAGGAAAACGGCATGGGCCAGCGCGCCGAGATAAGGATGCAGATCCCGGGCAGGTTGTCCGTCGCGCAGCACGTGCACGCGAATATCGGTGTCTTTGCCCGCTGAGACAGTCGTCGTGCTGAGCGTCACCGTGTAGGGTCCGGCGGCAACGCCACGTCCGGTCGGGGCCAGCGTACGCTCTCCAACGGCGCGCCCGTCGGCTACCGGCACGTCAAAACGGAAGACTTGCTGTCCGACCCCGGCCGGCTCGGCGTCGCCGTAAATATGGTAGAGGGCCGGCGCCGGAAAGCGCGCGTCGATCGTGAAATGACCGTCGGCTCCGAGCACCGGGTGGATGTGGAGGAAGTGCGTGAAGTCGTCGCTGACGATGATCATGTGCAGCCGCTTGGTCATCTCGACCGTATATTGCCGAATCGTGCCGCCGCCGCTCGCCGGTGTCATCCACAGATCGAGATGCTGCTCGAGCGGATCGCCCGCCACCGTCGTGTCGTTGAGATAGCCGCGCGTTTGCGGCTCTCCGGTCTGGAGGGCGTAGGTTCCATTGAGCGGGCTCGCGACCGCCACGAGCCCGAGCGCCAGCAGCACGAGAAAGGGTACGCGATAGCCTGTTTTCATCCGCACTCCGGGTCTTGACCTGGGGACAATTGTCCTACACCATGGTCAACGAAGTTTCTTCGGGTCGTAAAGGAAATCTTTGCGTGGACGTGGCGGTATGCGGCGGCGGCAACGCCGCGTTGTGCGCGGCGATCGCCGCGCGCCGGGCCGGCGCGAGCGTCGTGCTGCTGGAGCGCGCGCCCGCCTACGTGCGAGGCGGCAACACGCGCCATACGCGCGATATTCGGCTCGCCCACGACGAGCCCAACGCCGCGGCGACCGGTTCGTACGCGGAAGAAGAACTTCTGGACGACCTGCTGCGAGTTACCGCGGGCGAGACGAATCGCCCGCTGGCCGAGCTGACGATCCGCGAGTCGAAGTCCCTCGCGTCATGGATGAGCGAACAAGGCGTGCACTGGCAGAAGCCCCTCAAGGGGACGCTGCACCTGGCGCGTACCAACGGGTTCTTCCTGGGCGGCGGCAAGAACCTCGTCAACACCTACTACGATACGGTGGAACGGCTGGGCGTGCGCGTCGTGTACGAGACCTCCGTAGTGGGGTTCGAGCTGCGAGAACGTGCAGTGCAAGCCGTCGTCTACGAGCGCGCGGGAGCCGTCGAGCGCCTGCGGTGCGGCGCGGTCATCGTCGCCGCCGGCGGATTCGAGGCCGACGTCGACTGGCTCAAGGAATACTGGGGCGATGCGGCCGGCCAGTTTCGGATTCGCGGTACGCCGTACAACACCGGCCTGGCACTCAAAGCGTTGTACGAGGCGGGTGCGAAGCGCATCGGCGATCCGCGCGGGCTCCACTGCATCGCGGTCGACGCCCGCGCGCCGAAATTCGACGGCGGCATCGTGACCCGGATCGATGCGATCCCGTTCGGCATCGCGGTCGGCGCCGACGGCGCGCGCTTTTACGACGAGGGCGAGGATCTGTGGCCCAAACGCTACGCGATTTGGGGCAAGCTGATCGCCGAACTGCCCGGCCAGGCGGCGTACGCGATCTTCGATAGGAAGTCGATCGGCGGTTTCATCCCGTCGGTGTACCGTCCGCTGTGCGCGCAGTCGATCGAAGAGCTCGCGCTCGTGCTCGATCTCGAACCGGGGGCGCTGGTGCGGACGGTTACGGCCTTCAACGACGCGATCCGGCCGGGCGGGACGTTTCAACCGGGCAGCCTTGACGACTGCCGCACCGAAGGGCTCGCGATCCCCAAATCGCACTGGGCGCGCCCAATCGACACGCCACCCTATTACGGCTACCCGCTGCGTCCGGGGGTCACGTTCACGTACTTGGGCGTCGAAGTCGACGCCGGCGCGCGCGTCATCGACGCGGACGGCCGAGGCTTCGACAACGTTTTCGCCGCCGGGGAGTGCATGGCGGGAAACATTCTCTCGCGCGGCTATCTGGCAGGCTTCGGTTTGACGATCGGCACCGTCTTCGGCCGCATCGCCGGCGAGTCGGCAGCGGCACATGTTCGAGCCTGATTTCACGGCCGAAGCCGACCGTCAACTCTCCGTCTGCAACGCGTGCCGGTATTGCGAGGGGTTCTGCGCCGTCTTCGGTGCCGTCGAGCTGCGCGCGGCGATCGGCGACGGCGACGTCGCGTATCTCGCCAACCTCTGCCACGATTGCCGCATGTGTTTCGATGCTTGTATGTTTACGCCGCCGCACGAGTTCGCGGTGAACATTCCGGCGCTGATGGCGGAGGCGCGGGTTCAGACGTACGAGCGGTACAGCCGGCCCCGCGTGCTCGCGGGCTTGTTTCGCACGCCGGGATGGGCCATCGGCGGCGTCACGCTGGCGTGCATCGTCGTCGTAACGCTGCTCGTTGCATTCGGCATGGGCACTACCGCATTGGAAACCGTCCAGGTGGGGCCGGGGGCGTTCTATCGCGTCGTTCCGTACCTGGCGATGGTCGTGCCGGCGGTCGTGCTGGGCGCGTTCGGCATTCTCGTGCTGGTGTACGGGGCGCGAAGCTATGCCAACGATATCCGCTCCGGCGACGGGCGCTTTGTATCGCTCCGCTCGGTCAGCACGGCGATTCGCGATGCGATCACCCTGGTGTACCTCAAAGGCGGCGGCGAGGGCTGTTACGACGTGAAGCGAGGCTCGCCATGGCGCCGCTTCTTTCACATGCTGGTGTTCTGGGGCGTACTGGCCGACTTCAGTGCGACGATCTGCGCGGCGATCGCTCAAGATCTGCTGGGATATCTGCCGCCGTACCCGCTGTGGAGCATTCCGGTCGCGCTGGGCACGCTCGGCGGCGTCGCAATCGTCGTCGGCGCCGCCGGTTTGATCGCGCTGAAGGTCCGCAGCGACGCCAAGCCGACCTCCGCGCGGATGATCGCGATGGACTACGCCTTCCTCGCTATGCTCGAGACGGTTGCGCTTACCGGGCTGGCGCTGCTCGCCTTCCGCTCAACCGCCGCGATGGGCTCGCTCCTCGCGATCCACCTCGGATCACTCGCCGCCCTCTTCATCACCGCACCCTACGGCAAATTCGTCCACATCGTCTACCGCTCGATCGCCCTCGTCAAGAATGCCGCAGAACAGAATGGAGCGTGACGACCGCTTCACGGGCTCTAGCCAGGTAGTTGCGATGCTAGAATAGCCTCTTCCGGGGTGCCGCTTCAGCGTCGCTGCGAACAGCACGTCTTCTTTCCTTTGTAACGGCTTCGCGAGAGAGGACATCATGGAACAGGATCGTGTCGGCAGCTTTTCGCTGCGCAGGGCGCTGGTCGCCAGGCGCTTAGGGGTATCACGTTTCTTCGAAGTCGCCGGTGTCGATATCCCGGTGAGCATGGATCACGCGGACGATTGCAACCACCCGCGAGCGATCGTTGACGCGATAGAAGACGACATACGGATGGACGACGTACGACCGGAGTCCGGATCGAATCTCTTCCCGTTCACGTCCGGCAAACGGGAAGGTGCTCAAAACGCCTTGCGCCGTTGAGAAAGCGTCCATGAAGCGCGCGATTCCGGAAGCGTGCCGCTCCGCACACCAGGTTGCGACGTGAATCAAGTCGCGCTCAGCACGGGCGCCGAGCCGGATCGCGAACGGTTTCGGTGTCAGATCTTGCGGGACTTCCGTACCTGGGCACGTGCCCGTCCACGCTTCGCGATATCGCGCAGGAGGGCGTCCGTGAGCGGCTTGCTCCGCCCGGCTTCGATATCGGCGTCGCCGGCGTCAATCGCCACGCGCAGGTTGCGTAACTTGTGGTTGCGCGCGCGGAGCAGCCGCAGGCCGTCCCGGACGACCTCGCTCTGGTTGTTATAGCCGTCGGCAAGCTGTTCCGCGACGAACGCGCTCAGATCGTCGGTCAAGCTCACATTCATCGTCGGCACACCCCTAGTATACCGTCTTTGGCAATAGATGCCAAGCCTCAGGGGAGCGTGGATGTCGGCCGCCGCCCATAGCGAACAGCGCCTCGGTCATTGCGTTGTGGAATCTTCTACGTTGTACTGATTTAAGAACTCACTGATGGCGACGGTATCGGTTGTGAAATCCAAATGTTGCGGAAATGAGTGCGTACGTACGAGCAATTTCCAGCCTTCGCCTTGAAGAACCACACCGCAAATCACGCGTGTGTATTTCGCGCCCGACGGACTCGAGCCGATCTTCCCGTCAAAAAGCATCCGCGGATTTTCACCGTAGGACTCGATGCTGCGGTCGATAGGCCCCAACCACTCGTCGCATTGGATCAGGTCCGCTTGACGACGGTGCCGGCCATGTCAGTTTGCTCATCCTGCGGATTCGCGGCGTCGACGCGCTCAAGCGTGAGCGAGTAGTGATCATTCGTCCAGCCGCCGGCTGTGCGTTCTCCGTCGATCTCTCTGGCGGCGAAGCGATAAATGGAGCCGCCGCCTGTCACAACATCGAGGCTCGTCACGCCGATGTCCTCGCGGTACGGCGCGTGGGATATGGCGACGATGGTCTGCGCGACAAGCACCTTAAAATCGCGCGGACCTAGCAAACCACGCCCACCTTGGTTCTCATGCGGCTGAAATACGGCAGCTTTTGGAGTGCCTCCGCTGTGGGCGCTGCAGCCAGCGAGGTTGCTCCGGGAACGAACCAGGCCCGGGAAGCTTGCGCTTCTCGGGCCTGGGAATGGTTGCGGGGGCGAGATTTGAACTCGCGACCTTCGGGTTATGAGCCCGACGAGCTACCGGACTGCTCCACCCCGCGACGGGCGACGGTAAGTATACGACGGCCAGCGAAGCCCTGTCAACGACGATGAGCGTGCTCGATACGCTGCCGAAGGTGCAGCTCCACTGCCACCTCGAGGGAACCGTTCGGCCCCAGACCTTTCGTGAACTTGCCGCCAAGTACGGCGTCGAATTGGGCGAGCGGGCCGTGCCCGGGCGTACCTACGCCTTTGCGACGTTTCGCGAGTTCCTGCTCCTTTTCGCCAAAGTCACCGAAACGCTGCGCGCGCCCGAAGACTTTGCCCGCATCGCTCACGACTACGTTCGCGATGCGGCCGAACAGCACGTCATGTACGCCGAGGTCTTCATCTCGCCGTCCGTCTGGACGTTTTTCCACCGCGAGCTCGACGTGCGCGCCACCGTCGAAGCGATCCGCAGCGCCCTCGACGAGGCCGGCCGGCCGCTCGGGATCGAGGTCGCGCTCATCGCCGATCTCACCCGCAACTTCGGCGTCGAACGCGCGGAGCAAAGCGCACGCGAGGCCATCGGGTTGCGCGAGCTCGGTGTCGTCGGGGTCGGACTAGGCGGCGATGAAGCGAACTACCCGCCGGAACTCTACGAGCGGGCCTTTGCGATTGCACGCGAGGGCGGGCTGCACACCGTTGCGCATGCCGGCGAAGCCGCCGGGGCCGAAAGCGTTCGGGTCGCGGTCGAAACTCTCGGCGCCGAACGGATCGGTCACGGGGTCCGCGCGATCGAGGATCCGGCAGTCGTCGAACTCTTGGCGCAGAAGCGGATCCCGCTCGAGATCTGTCCCACCTCGAACCGGCTCACCGGTGCTGCTCCGGAGCACACGGATCACCCGCTGGCCGCGCTCGATGCGGCGGGCTGCGTGGTGACGATCGATGCCGACGATCCGGCGCTCTTCGGCACGACCTTGCGCGACGAGTTCCGGCTCGTCGCGCAGCAGGTGGGCGAGGTCACCGCGATCCGCTTCGCGCGCAACGCGATCGACGCGTCGTTCGCGCCGACCGAACGGAAGGCGGAACTGCACCGTACGTTCGCGTCCCGGAACTCCGTGCCCGCGGGTCGAAGTCAGTAGCAGGATGCCCGGGCACACCCATTTTGCCGAATCGACCGAGGAGTATCTCGAGGCGGTCTATCGCTTAGAGCGCGAAGGCCCGGGCGTCACCACGTCCGGCCTGGCGGCCGATCTCGGCGTGGCGCCGGCGTCGGTGTCGGGGATGCTCAAGAAACTCGCGTCGGACGGCTACCTTACGTACACGGCGCGCAGCCATCCGACGCTGACCGAAGATGGGCTGGCGATCGCGATTCGCGTGCTGCGGCGCAACCGCTTGGCCGAAGTCTTTCTGCACGACGTCTTGGGCATGCCCTGGGACGAGGTACACCAGGAGGCGTGCCGCCTCGAACATGCGATCTCCGACCGGGTCGAAGAGCGGCTGGTCGCGATTCTCGGCGATCCGTCGGTGTGTCCGCACGGCCATCCGATCCCGTCCCTGGACCGCGTTGCGCCGCCGCGCTGCACGCTTCGTCTCGCCGAAGCGATGCCCGGCAGCACGCTGCGCATCGTCGAAGTCGTTGAAGACGTGCCCGTGATGCTGCGCTTGCTCGACGCGGCCGGATTGCGGCCGGGTGCGATGGTCGAGGTTGTCGAGCGCACCGCGCACGGAAGCGACGTGATCGTTGAAGGTCCGACCGGCCGTGCCGCCATCCCGATCGAACTGGCGCGGCTGGTGGCGGTCGCGGCGGAGGCGGATTCGGCGCTGAGCGCGTGACGCTCACCAACGTTCTGGTCGTGATCAACGTGATCGCGTACGTGTGGGAGGTCGCGACCGGCGGCCCGGACGTCGACCACGGCTACCTCTACGGTCCGGCGGTAACGCTCCACGGCGACTGGTGGCGCATCTTCACCGCGGCGTTTCTGCACGGCAGCATCCTGCACATCGGCTTCAACATGATTGCCCTCTATCAGGTCGGCAACATCGTCGAGCAGCTGTACGGGAAAGTGCGTTTCTCGCTGCTCTACCTCGTCTCGATCATCGGATCGGGGCTCGCCGTGCTGGCGTTCAACTATGCCGTCCCGACGCTGGGGGCGAGCGGCGCGATCTTCGGCCTCTTCGGCGCGCTGGTCGCGGTGGGCTTGCGCTTGGGCAAACGCGGCCGCGGCTTGATCGGCCAAGTGCTGCCGATCATCCTGATCAATCTCGTCTTCACGTACACCGTTCCGGGCATCTCCGCAGCCGCGCACGTCGGCGGCCTGCTGACCGGATTCATCGCCGGCCTGCTGCTGTTCATGGTCCCGTCGCGCCGCCGTGAGGCAGCGTATGCGTACGCGTTCGACCCCGCACAGGATCCCGCCGCGACGATCGAACAGCCCAAGGAGCCGGAGTGAAGGTCGTCGACGAGGCATTTGCAGCGGACGGTCCGATTGCGCGGGCGCTCGCCGGATTCGAGCCGCGTGAGGGCCAGCTGCGCATGGCCAAACTGATCGAACGCGGTTTTCTCGAGAACGTGCACACGATCGTGGAGGCCGGCACCGGGGTCGGGAAGTCGCTCGCGTACCTCGTCCCGGCGCTGCGCGCCGGCGCGCGCGTCGTGATTTCGACGGGTACGATCGCGCTGCAGGAGCAGCTGGTCCGCAAGGATATCCCGCTCGTCACCGCCGCCCTCGACATCCCGGCGCGCGTCGTGCTGCTCAAGGGCCGCAATCACTATCTGTGCCGGGCAAAGTTCGAGAAGGAGAGCGGAGCCCGGCTGATCGCCCCGACCGCGGCGCTCGAAAAGCTGTGGGCCTGGGCGGAACAGACGCAAACGGGCGATCGCGCGGAACTGCCATTCACGCCGCGTTCGGACGATTGGGAAACCCTGGACGCCGACGTCGACGACTGCATCGGCGAGTATTGTCACCGTTTCGCCGATTGCCATTTCTTCGTGCGCCGCGACGCGGCGCGCTACGCCGACATCGTCGTCGTCAACCACGCGCTCTTCTTTCTCGACCTGGTCAGCGGCGGGGCGCTGCTGCCGGCGTACGATTTCGTCGTCCTCGACGAGGCTCATCAGGCGGAGAAGTACGCCACCGCCGCCTTGACCGCGACGCTCTCGCCGTCGAGCGTGAACCGCATGATGCGCAAGCTCCACCGCAGCTACGCCATCCCCGCCGGTCACGACGCGGAGCTCGATGAAGGGATGCGCCGGCTGCAGCAGACCCTCGCGCGCGTCCCCGGCGACCGCTACCCGATCGCGGCCAACGACGACGTGCACGAGATCTTCCCGCTGCTGCGCGAGTCGTTGTACCGGCTCGAGAACTGGGTCCACGCGCACTGGAAGGACGGCCAGCGCAGGCCGGTCGACAATGAGGCCGAAGCCGAGCGCCGGCGCGATCTCGCGTTGCGGGCGATCGGCGCGCACATCGCCACCGTCGACCGCATCGAGGGTGCCGCGCTGCAGGCGCAGGCCGGCACGCTCCCGGCCGACGAGATCGACGCGGTCGCCTGGGTCGAACGGGGCGAGGGCGATGCGCGCTACGAAATCAACGCCGCCCCCTTTCAAGTCGCCGACTACCTGCGCGCATCGCTATTCGCGCGCTCGCGCAGCGTCGTTCTCACCAGCGCGACGATCTCGACCGGCGGTTCGTTCGCCTTTCTGCGCGCGTCGCTCGGCATCGACGAGGCCCAGGAACTGGTCGCGCCGTCGCCCTTCGATTACGGCCGCCAGGCGCGGCTGTATGTCGCACCGCCGTCGCTGAACCCCAAGAGCACCGACTTCGCGGGCCGCGCCGCACCGCTGATCGAGGAAATTCTCGATCGGACCAGCGGGCGGGCCTTCGTCCTGTTCACCTCCTACGCGCGGCTCCGTGAAGTCCACGCGCTGTTGTCGGCGCGCCTGAATTTTCCGCTGCGCGTCCAGGGCGAACTGCCGCGCACCGCGCTGCTCGATTGGTTTCGCTCGACCCGCAATGCCGTGCTGTTCGCGACCGGAACGTTTTGGGAGGGGATCGACGTCGTCGGCGACGCTCTCTCGTGCGTGATCATCGACCGGCTGCCGTTCCCCTCACCCGGCGAACCGCTGGTCGCGGCACGGCTGGCGGCGCTCGAAGCGCGCGGACACTCGGGTTTCGAGCACTACATGATCCCGAGCGCGATCGTGCGGCTCAAGCAGGGGTTCGGGCGGCTTATCCGTTCGACCAGCGACCGCGGCGTGGTCGCACTGCTCGACGGCCGCGCGGCTTCAATGGGGTATGGTGCTACGATTCTCGCCGCATTGCCGCCGGCGAAGCGCATCGACGACCTCGCCGAACTCGCCGTGCTCTTTCGCGACGAGGTCGCGTAGGCGGAGGCCGGCCGGTCGCGCGCGAAGCGCGCTGCATGCGCCGTCATTCGCTTTCCGCGCTGGCCCTGGCCGCGTTTCTATGCACGCCGGCGCCGGCCGCAGCATGGGGTGCGCAAGGTCACCGGATCATCAACGGTGCCGCCGTGCACGCGCTGCCGGCCAGCGTACCCGCCTTTCTGCGCAGCGCCGCGGCGCACGACGAGATCGCGCTCCTGGGACCGGAGCCCGATCGCATCAAAGGTGCCGGCAAACCGCTCGACGATGACGACGACCCGGGCCACTACGTCGATGTCCTCGACGACGGCACGATCTCCGGCGTCGCTCCGCTGAGCGCGCTGCCGGCGGACCGCCGTGCCTACGGGCGCGCGCTGGCCAGCGCGTCGCCGCCGTCCGACGAGTTCGGCCAGGGCTACCTGCCATATTCGATCGCCGACGGCTGGGAGCACGTCGTGCGCGACCTCGCGTATTGGCGCGCCGACGTCATCGGCGAAACGAAAGGACCGACCGCCGCCGACCGCGAGTTCTTCCATTACGACCGCACGATTCGCGAAGCGGTCACGCTGCGCGATGTCGGCTACTGGGGACATTTCGTCGGCGACGCCTCGCAGCCGCTGCACGTTACCGTGCACTACAACGGCTGGAACGGCGCGCACACGAATTATCCGAATCCCAGCGGGTTTTCGAACTCGCATACCGTGCACGCGCGCTTCGAAACCGCGCTCGTGCGCGCGGTCGCCAGCGAAGATCTCGTCGCGCACCGGATGGCGGCACCGTCGCTCTCGTCCGATCCGATTCTCGAGCAAGCCGGGCGGTATCTCGCGACAACCGAGCGCTTCGTGCCGGCGGTGTACCGCATCGAAGCGGCAGGGGGCATCGACGCGCATAGCCCGGAGGCAACCAGCCTGGTGCTGGACCGGCTCGCCGCCGGAGCGTCGGAGATGCGTGACCTGATCGTCGAGGCGTGGGTTGCCAGCGCCGGCGCGTCGGTCGGCTACCCAGCGATTCCGGTGCGCGACATCGAGAGCGGAGCCGTCGCTCCGACACGGGCCAACGTCGGGCTCGGCGACTGATCGATGCGGACCGCGGCGCGTTTGGGCAGCTCGGCGTGGGGACATACATCCAGCGCAATGATGAAGCGAACCGTACGCGCGCGTGCCGGCGCGCTGGTCCTTTTCGCCGCGGTGCTCGGTGCCGCGACGCTCGGAGCGCAGGCGCAGACCTTCGACCCGCCGCTGGCACAGCGGCCGCTGGCCGCAGCGACCGCCGCCCCGCCGACGAGCGACGAAGACTTCGCACGCATCGCCGGCATGGCGAACGCGGCCGAGATCGCGGAGGCGCGGCTCGCGCTGCAGCGGACGCGGAATGCGCGGGTGCGCGCGTTCGCGCAACGGATGATCGACGATCACTCGACGGCCCAGGTGCAACTGCAGGCCGCCACGCGCAGCACCGGCCTGATGCCGGCGCCGGTCCAGGCCGTCACGGCGGCCGACCGGGCCGAGTTCGACGCCCTGACCAACGCCGGCAGCGACTTCGACGCGCGCTACATGTTGGGCCAACTCCCGGACCATCAGAATGCAATGAGCGCGTTCAGCTGGGAAGCTGCGAACGGGAAAAACGCGTCGCTGCGTGCCTACGCCGTGAAGACGCTGCCGATCGTGCAACAGCATCTGCGGCTCGCGCAGACCTTCGTAGCCAGCAATGGTACGAGCTTGGGCCTGACGCCCAACGATAGCAACGCGGTGATCAACCCGCCCGGCCGCGGCGCGGGGGGCACGCAGATGAACGGGCCCGCCAACTCGGCCCCGATGACGATAACGCCGCAACCGCGTCCGAACTAGGAACGCTAGTCCTCCTTCGAACCCTCATTTTTCGCGCGCGCCTGCAGTTCGGCGACGATCGATGAGTCTGCCAGGGTCGTCGTGTCGCCGAGCATGCGGCCTTCGGCGATGTCGCGCAGCAGACGTCGCATGATCTTGCCGGAGCGCGTCTTCGGCAGCTCTTGCGTGAACGTCAGATACTTCGGGCGGCAGAACTTCCCGAGTTTCTCGGCGACGTGGTCGCGCAACTGATTGGCGAGTTCTTGCGAGCCGACTGCATCATTCTTGATGCTGACGAAGGCGCAGATCGCCTGCCCGGTCACGTCGTCGAGCCGGCCCACGACCGCCGCTTCGGCAACGGCGGGGAAGTCGACCAGTGCCGACTCGACCTCGGTCGTTGAAATGCGATGGCCGCTGACGTTCATCACGTCGTCGATGCGGCCCAAAAACCAATAGTCGCCGTCCTCGTCGCGCTTGCAGCCGTCGCCGGCCAGGTACATGTGCGGGAACTTCGACCAGTAGGTTTGGCGGTAGCGCTCGTCGTCGCCGTAAATGCCGCGCAGCATCGAGGGCCAGGGGCGTTTGAGGACGATGTACCCGCCGCCGCCGAGCGGCACGGACTCACCGTTCTCGTTGACCACGTCGGCGAGGATGCCGGGGAACGGTTTCGTCGCCGACCCGGGCTTGAGCGTCGTGATGCCGGGCAGCGGCGTGATCATGATCGC
>PMOG01000072.1 GCA_003161555.1 Vulcanimicrobiota bacterium
TATCCGGTGCAGCGGCAGAGGTTGCCGGACAGTCCGTCCCGGATTTCGGCTTCGCTCGGGTTGGGATTCTTGCCCAGCAGTACGTACGACGTCATCAGCATCCCCGGCGTGCAGTAACCGCATTGCAGCCCGTGCTGATCCCAAAACGCCTGCTGCAGCGGGTGCAGCGCGGCACCGGCGGCCAGACCTTCGACCGTCAGGATTTCGTGACCGTCGGCTTGCACGGCGAACATGGTGCACGACTTGACCGCCCGCTCGCCGTCCATCACCACGACGCAGACGCCGCAGCTCGACGAATCGCAGCCGATATGCGTCCCGGTCAAACCGAGACTTTCGCGCAGAAAATATGCCAGCAGCGTGCGCGGTTCGACATCGCGCACGTACTTCGTTCCGTTGACCGTCACCGTGATCGTCATCGTCTAGACCTCGATTCCGAGCCGCTTGCAGGTGCCGTCCAGCGCGCGCCCGACCAGGACGCCCGCCATTGCTTTCTTATACGCGACCGAACCGCGACCGTCGGCCGACGGATCGGCGGCTTTCGCGGCCTCGTCGGCCGCAGCCCGAATCAGCTCGCGCGTCGGCTTCTTGCCGCGCAGCAGTGTCTCGGCGGCCACGACGCGCTTCGCGGTCGGACCCGCGGCGCCGATGGCGATTCCGACTTCGGCGAACGTGCCATCGGCCGCCAGGCTGGCCCAAGCGGCCGCGGAGGCGGTCGCGAAATCGCCGACCTTGCGTTCGATCTTCTGATAGGAGCCCGCGTTGCGTCCCGGCGGCGCAGGGAAGTGCGCCTCGAGCGCCATTTCTCCGTCCGCGACCGCGGTCGTAAACGAGTCGACCAGGAAGTCGTCGATCGCGACGGTCCGCGTTCCGGCGGCTCCCCGTACGACCACCTGCGCGCGCGAAGCCAGCGCGGCAACGGCCCAATCGCCGGCCGGGTCGTTGTGGCACAGACTTCCGACTACCGTCCCCATTTGGCGCACGACCGGATCGGCGACGACTGCCGAAACGTCGGCGAGGAGCGGGTAGCGATCGTGAAGTTTCGGCGTGCGCTCGAGTTCCGCATCGCGCGCGAGCGCGCCCAGCACGAGCATTCCGTCGCTGTCCCGAATGTAACCGAGGTCACTCACCGGATTGATATCGATCAAGACGGCCGGACGGGCCAGCCGATAGCGCATCGCCGGGATCAAGCTCTGTCCGCCGGCCAAGATGCGCGCGTCGCCGCCGTACTGTTTGAGCAGCGCAATGGCTTCGTCGACCGAGCCCGCGCGGTGATAGTCGAAAGCTGCTGGGAACATTCCGGCCTCCTGGCAGACGCTAACCAGCCGAACTTACCTCGACCCGCACCGACCTCCTGTGCCGCGAAAGGGGTTACGACGCAGCGATACGCAGCGTCACGATCGAAACCCCTCGCGATGACGCGCGCATGACCGGACGGCGGCCCTGGTTCCGAAAGAAACGCTACGGCTGGGGGCTCGAACCGGGTTCGCCGGAGGGCTGGATCGCGACGCTCCTCTTCCTGCTGATCGACAGCGGCGGCGTCTTCGTACTCATTCCGTTCGTCGCTCGCACGCAGCCGTGGATCCTGATGGCCTGGGCCTTCGGGTGGCTGGCCGTCTTCATCGCGCTGATGATCGCGAAGGGCGAGCGCTTCTGGTGAGGAGCGCCGCGCGCGCCGCGAGCGGGAACATCCACTTGGTCGCGGTGTGCGTAGCGGAGAACGCGACGACCTTCGCGTCGTAGAGACCGTGCTCGCGCGCCGCCGCGCGGACGGCCGCGTCCGGGACCGGCGACGCCTTTCCTTTCGGATACACGATCCACAGTGCGCCGGCTGGGATCAGGTGGGCGATCACGCGCCCGACAGCGTTCAGCGCCGACGGATCGGCGATCCCGAGGAAGGCGACGTCGAACGTGCCGCGGAGCACGCCGGAGGGAGGCGTGGTCACTGTGTGCGCGAGGTCGCGAACGAAGCCGTCTTCAGAGAGGTCCTTCACGTACACGCGCTCGGCCGGACGCACGCCGAGCTTCTCGAGCAGCGTCTTAGGCGAGACGATCGCCGCTCTCCAGGTCTGTGCGCGCGAAGCGCCCAGGTCGAGTTCGATCAGCATGCCCTTCGCCTTCAAGCGCAGCGTATCGTCGAGGACGGCGGCCCGCGTGACGTCCGACAGGGCAACGGTCAGACGCCGCGAGCCCGCGATGCGCAGCGCGTGCGAGTCGAGGTGAAGTTTGCCCGGCGCCGCGACCCCGTCGATGCGCACGGTGCAGCTGAACTCCTTGCCCATCGCCTACGTCGTCGCCCCCGGTTTTCCGCCGGCCGACTGCGCGAGAGCGGCGAAGTACGCATCGAGCGAGCGGGTGTGTCCGATCACGTAGCGCGAGATGAAACGGAACACGGGGTTGTAGACGTAGCCACGCTCGACGACCGTCAAGCGCGAACCGCCGCCCTCGTCGGTCAGGTCGTAGGTCCAGGAGCCGCCGAAGGGCAGGCTCTTGTTTGTGATCTCGGTGACGAAACGGTTGGGCGCGTCCTGCTCGACGATCGCGTACGAGCCGTCGTTGCCGCGCCCAAACGCGGCCAGGCTCAGCTCCCACAATTTCGTCCTCGGCACGGCGAAGGTTTCGGAGCGGCTCGCAACGTGCGCGACCGGCAGC
>PMOG01000039.1 GCA_003161555.1 Vulcanimicrobiota bacterium
GGCCTCATCGCGCACGCCGCCGACCGACAGGCGCACGAATTTGCGCCCCATCGACTTGGCGATCGACTGCCCGAGCGAGGTCTTGCCGACGCCCGGCGGACCCACGAAGCAGAGGATCGGGCCGGTCAGCTTGTTCTTGAGTTTGCCGACCGCCAGGTACTCGACGATGCGGTCTTTGACTTTCTCGAGGTCGTAATGATCCTCGTCGAGGATCGCGCGCGCCTTGGCGATGTCGATCTGGTCGGAGGTCGAGACGCTCCACGGCAGCTGCACCAGCCAATCGAGGTAGGTGCGGATGACGCTGTATTCCGGGCTCGCCGTCGGAACTTTCGCCAGCCGCTCGAGCTCGCGGTCGGCCGCCTTCTTGACGTCCTCCGGCATCTTCGCTTCGTCGACTTTTTTGCGCAGTTCGTTCGTCTCGGCTTGCTGCGGATCGGCTTCGCCGAGCTCTTCCTGAATCGCGCGCAGCTGCTGGCGCAGATAAAACTCGCGCTGATTCTTTTCCATCTCGCGCTGGATGTCGGACTGGATCTTGTGACCGAGCTCGACCACCTCGAGTTCTTTGGTGATCAGCACCGTCAGCTTGCGCAGCCGCTTGCCGGTATCGCGCTCTTCGAGGATGCTCTGGCGATCGTCCGTATCGAGACGCATCGTCGAGGCGACGAAGTAGGTCAGCAGGTTAGGATCGGAGATGTTGTTGACTTCCATCTCCATCTCGCGCGGCGCCTGCGGCAGATAGCCGAGCAAACGCTGGAACAAGCTCCCCAAGTTACGCTGCATCGCCACGACCTGATCGGTCGAGCGCGTGATGTCGGGCAGTTCGGTGAAGGTCGTCGCGAGGTAGGGCTGGGTCGACACGAACTGGTCGGCGCGGAAGACCGGACCGCCGGCGACGATGCATCGCAGCGTCCCGTCCGGAACCTTCAGCATCTTTTGGATCGTACCGATCGTGCCGATGCGGCGCAGATCGTCGGGGCCCGGATCTTCGGTGTCTTTATCCTTGAGCGCGATCAAGCCGATCGGCTTACCTTCGCGCAACGCTTCCTCGACCAGCGCGATCCCGGGTCGTTTCACGACTGCGAGCGGGATGACGGTGTTCGGGAACAGCACCGCGTCCTGAAGGGGAAGGATGCCGAGGATCTCGGGGCTCTTTACGGGTTTGGGCATTACGCGGGGGTCCTTCTGACCGTCATCCGGATGATCGTCCGGACGATCGGCATATTCTTCGATTCAGCGAGCGGGAGACAAATGGTCAGGATCCCGTCGCGGTAGATGGCCGCCGCGCCGTCATCGCGGACGGCGACCGGCAGCCGAATCTGCTTGAGAAATTCGCCGTACGGGATCTCTTTGCGCAGCAGCGACGCCTCGCGCGGCAGGTCGCGCGCAGCGCGCATCCCGGTCACGATCAAATCGTCGTCGTCGATAACCACGCGCAGCGACTCGGCGTCGGCTCCCGCGAGTTCCAAATGGACGAGCACGGCCCGACCGTTCTCGTCGAGCAGCACATCGGCGTTGGGTTCAAAGCGGCCGTGGCCGCCCCGGGGTGCAAGCAGCCGTTCGAAGTCCAGACGCTCGTCGTGTTCGCGCACGCGCGGGGTTCCTTTCGGTTCGATTAGCACTCCATGCAACACTCTGCCAAAGTCGCCGGTTGCCGGGATTCGCGGCTAGCGTCCGTTTCCGTACCGACCGAGGGTACCATTTCTCAGTACACTGGGAGCAAATAACGGCGCCCCTGTTTTCTTGGAGGCGCCGGACCTTTTGGCTCCGAGGGCCGTACGAAAAACCATTCGACGTCAAACCATTCGACCGCAAACCATTCGACCGCAAATCATTCGACCACAAATCATTCGACCACAAACCACACGCTCAACCACACGCTCAACCACACGCTCAATCAGGTAACCGGCCTTGAAAACCGCCTCCTTGATGCCCTTCCAGCCGACGCCGCAGCCGCAGTAACGGCGGCCCAAGAGCGGGTGCACATGCACCAGCGTTCGGTCGTCTACGGTCTCGCCGAGCCGATGGAGTTCGTCTACTTCCCCATCGACAGCGTGCTCTCGGTCGTGACCGTCATGCGCGACGGCACGCAGATCGAAGTGCTGACGATCGGCCGGGAGGGCTTGTGCGGAGCTCAAGCCCTGCTGGACCGAGCCACGGTCACCACGATGACCACCACCCAGGTCGGCGGCGACGCGCATCGCATACCGGTCGCGAGCTTTCTCGAACTCTGCCGGACCTGGCCCGCTTTCCGCAGCGTGGTCGAGCGCCTGCTTAGTGCGCAGATGGACGTCATGGCGCAGTCGATCGCGTGCAATCGTCTCCACCTGGTCAACGAACGCTGCGCGCGCTGGCTCCTGACGATGCACGACCGCGTCGGGCGGGCCGATTTTCCGCTCACCCACGAGCTGCTTGCGACGATGCTCGGCGTGCGCCGGGCCGGAGTCAGCATCGCGGCGGCCTCGCTCCAGCACGCCGGCTTCATCCGCTACGTGCGCGGCAAGTTCACCATCGTCGACCCGCGTGGGCTGGCCTCGGTCGCCTGCGAGTGCTACTCCGCGATCAACCGCGCCTACGACGCCCGGCTCCTCCCGACGGTCTGACGCCCGCGCCGCTGGGGACGCGTTCGCAGGTCGAATCCACACCGTCCACAAGGCTGTGTGCAAAGTAACCTGGCGTTAATGTAAGCAAGCATCCGTGCGCCGGGCGACGGGGAGGGCTCCGGGTGCGACGAAGCGCGGGTTCTTGCGCCTGGACGTCGCCCGTACCCCGCTCCTCGATCGCCTCCGGGCCGCCGAGCCGGCGATCGTCGCCATCGTCGCCCCGGCCGGGTTCGGGAAATCGACGCTGATGCGGCAGTTCGGGTCGGATTTCCCGGCCTTCAGCGTGTGCGACTGTGCGACGGTGCGTTCCGCGCTCGATTTGGCGAAGGCCGTGGCCGGCGCGCTCGGCCGCGAGCCCGAACGGGGCCCGGGGTTGGCCCAGACGGTGGCGTACCTTGCCGAGACCAGCGCCTCGGAAGCCGACCGCCTCGAGGCTGCGCTCGCAGCGTGGCGCGAGCCGGTCGACCGGGCCGCGTTTGCGTTCGAGAACGCCGAATCGGCCTTGGGTGAACCGGCGGCCCGCGAACTGTTCGAACGGCTGCTGACCGCCCGCCCCGACGGCCGCACCGTCGTGATCTGCTCGCGCGAGACGCCGCGCATGCACCTCTCGCGGTTTGCGGCTCCGCACCGGATCGCCGGCGTGCGGGCTGCCGACTTGGCCTTCACCCGGGCGGAGATCGACGCACTCTTCGTCCCGCTGGGGTGCGACGAAGCGGCGCGGGACGACGTGGCCGCGCTCTCGGCGGGCTGGCCGATCGCGGTGCTGCTGTTGGCGCGGCTGGCCGCCGAAGGGCGGCTCGAACCGCTGCTGGACGAACTCGGCGACGTCGCGTTCGACGAGTTGTACGAATATCTCGCCGACCACGTCCTCGAGGGGACGCCGCCGGGCGCGATCGACGGGATGCTGGCCTGCGCGGCGATCCCGCGCGCGACCGTGCACGATCTCCAGCTTGTCCTCGACGAACCGCGGGCGATCGAGACTTTTCTCGCATTTCAAAAAACGTCGCCCTTCGTTGCCCGCACCGACGATGGCGCGTGGATCGTGCATCCGCTCGTTGCCGCGACGCTGCTGGGACGTCATGCCGCGCGCGCCGACGCGTTGCTCGAGCGCGCCGCGCGCGCGTACCGTGCCGGCGGCGCGTACGAGCGCGTTGCGGAACTGGAGTTGGCGCGCGACGACCACGTCGCGGCCGCCGAGGCCCTCGACCGCAGCGAACCGGCCGCCGACGACGTGCCGACGCCGGCATTCGCGCAGGTTCTGTTCGCACTCGACCACGCCGTGGTGCAGCAGTACCCTCGACTGTGGTCGATCGCGACGCTGCTGCGCACGTTCACCGTCGATGCGCGCGCGCAGCTTGCCGAAGGCGACGCGGTGCAGCTACGGGTCAAAGCCGACGCGACGCCATCCGTCCGAGCGTACCTCACGGTGTTTCGTGCGATGCTGCTGAGCTACGCCGGCGATTGCGATCGCGGACTCGCGCTGATCGCCGAACTCGGCCGGATCATCGGGCTGCCGGAGATCCCGGCGACGAGTCTGCACGGGTGGCTGCTGCAACTGCGCGCGTCGATGTCGGCGCGGCTCGGACGGCTGGCCGAAGCGGAGCGCGACCTCGACGCCGCCTGGTCCTTCGTCAGCGCCACGCACCTGACCGCGGCCGCCGCACTGCTGACCGCAGGCGCTGAGATCGCGCGCGCCCGCGGCGACCGCAGCGCGGAACGCGAACATCTCGAAGCGGCGCTGGTGCGCGTTCGCGCGGCGGGTTTGGGCAACATCGTTGCACTGCATCTGGCCGAGAATGCCCTCGGCGCGTGGCTGGCCGGTGACGACGCGGCCGGCGCCGAGTATCGGCTTGCCCTCGAAGCGGAGATCGTGTGCCACGGCGCGCGCGCGTTTGCGTTTTTCGCTGCTGCGCTGCGCGGCGAAGCACGCGAACCCGAAACGGCCGACCACCCCAAATGGATCGTCTGCGGGCACCTGATCGCCGCCGCGCAGGCCGCCGATCCCGCAACCGCACTGCGCCACGCGGATGCGGCGCGCGAAGCGGCCGCGGTCTATCGGGCTCCGCTCTATGCCGCGTTCGCCGCGCTCGCCGCCGGAGAACTGGATCCCGCCCGGCGCGACATCATGTACGCCGAAGCTGCGGAATGCGCGCGCGCGGTGGCGTCTCCGGCGCTGCACGTGGCGGTGGCCGAACTCCGGCGCCGGGAAGCGGGGGGATTTCTGGCGCCCTTTGCGGCGCGCTACCAGGCGGCGCGCGACCGCGCGCAACCGCGCGGCGAGATCCGCGTCGAGCTGGTCACCGGCCGCGTCCTGCGCGCGGGCGCGCCGCTGGCGCTCGCCGACCGCGAGCTCGCGCTGCTGGTCGCTGTAGCCGTGCGCCGCGAAGCACGCTCGCGGGAAGCGCTGACCGAACTGCTGTGGCCGGAACTCACCGTGAGCGCCGCGCGCAATGCCTTTCACGTCTGCCTGCACCGGCTGAAAACCCGCTTGGGTGACGACGATGCGATCGTGCGCAGCGGCGAAGGGTACCGGCTTGGCGTCGGCGTGCGGCTCGATTTGCCGGAGATCGACCGCCTGGCGAGCGCACTGCGCGCCGGCGGTGAATCCGCCGACGCCCCCGACGCTGCAGCGGCGCTCTACGAACGCTTGCGCGCCGTGCGCCCGCCGAAGTTTGCCGAGTGGGAATGGTTCGAGCCGACCGAGCGGCGGTTATGCGAACTGCGCAGCACGCTGGCGCAGAAGCTCGCTGCGCGCGCCCTCGAGGCGGGACGCTGGGAAGCTGCGCTCGCCCTCTGCGACGAGTTGATCGCGCACGATTCGTGCGACGAGCCCGCGCGCGAGATCGCAATTCGCGCCTATCTCGCGGCCGGCGACCGCCCGGCGGCGCTGCGTCATTTCCGGCAATACCGGGCCACGCTGATGAGCGAGCTGGGCTGCGAACCGTCCCGCTGGCTGGCCGAGCTGCTCGGCGCCGACACACTTTAGATCAGGATCGAGGTTGGGGTAGTGCGAATTCTAAGGACGGCGCTCACCGTGATTGCCGCAGTCATCGCAGTCGCTCCCGGGGCATGCGCGGCCGCAACGACTGACACAACGGGATCAATCGTCGTCGGGGGCGTGAACCGCACCTACGTGGTGCACGTTCCGGCGAAGCTTGGTTCGAGCGTTCCGCTCCTGCTTTCGTTCCATGGACATTTCGGAACCGGCTCGGGTCAAGCTCGTCTCTCGAATTTCAGTGCGCTCAGCGACAGGTACGGCTTCATCGTCGTCTATCCCGATGGAATCAACCGAGGCTGGAACGACGGGCGCGAAGGAAGCAAAGGCGCCGACGACATCGGACTGGTGAAGGCGCTGATTGTCGATTTCTCGCGACGTTATCGGATCGATCCGAAACGCATTTACGTCAACGGGTTTTCGAACGGCGCGATGTTCTCTCAATACGTTGGATGCACGCTGGCGAGCCAAATCGCGGCCATCGCACCGGTGTCGGGCTACATGCCGGCCGAAGACGCGGCCGGATGCCGTCCGGCACGCCCGATACCGGTGCTCGAGATCGCCGGCACCGCGGATCCGATCATGCCTTTCAACGGCGGCGAGATCAGACTTCTGCGCTTCAATCGCGGGGCGGCCGTACTTTCAGCCAAGCAGACGATTTCAATGTGGACGAACAACGCAAAGTGCAAAGGACCGCCGCAGTTGGCCGCGCTCGCACCGATCGCGGCGAACGACGGCACCAGCATCACGCGCACGAGCCACGCTTCATGCGTCAACGGCACGAGCGTCGTGCTCTACACGGTCATCGGCGGCGGACACGCGTGGCCGGGCGGGCGGCAGTACCTTCCAAAGCTGATCATCGGACGCGCGAGCAGGCAACTCGACGCGAGTCAAACGATCGTCGAGTTCTTTCTCGCGCATCCCATGCGCTAGTCGACCTCGCGTGCGTTGAGGTCGACCAGCGCCCCGTTGATCCCGCTGCTGC
>PMOG01000098.1 GCA_003161555.1 Vulcanimicrobiota bacterium
GATCCATCGACATGATCTCGAGCCGGCCCGTGAGCGGCGAGTAGAAGTAGTGGATGTAGAGCGGCACCCCGATGATGTACTCTTGCAGGATGTAGTTCTGCCGCGCCAGGAGCGAAGCGCGCTCCTCGAAGTCCTGCGCGTCGCGCAGGAACATGTAGCCTTTGCCGCCCTGCGCGCCGTACAACTTGACGATGACGGGCCGGTCGATCTCGGCGCCGGTCTTGAACTGCCGGGGCAGCTTCAGCCCCGCGCGCAGCAGCCAGTCGCGCTGCAGTTCGCGCGAGGCTTCCCAGTCGAGCACGGCCTTGTTCCCGAAGTACGGGATGCGCATCTTCTTGTGCTCTTCGAGCGAGAGATACGCGACGAACGAGCCGTGCGGCACGATGATGATCTTGCGCTGCTCGAGCTCGGGAACCAGCAGCATGAAATCGCTGTAGCGATCGATCGTGATGACTTCATCGACGAAAGCGAACGATCGGTACAGCCGTTCCGTGTCCCGGTTCGCGACGGCAAGCGTCCGGAAGCCTTCGTCGCGCGCCCCCTTGAGGATCTGCAGCGCCGAATGCGACCCCAGCGTCGCAATCGTGTACATGTCCCCAACGCCGTCCCTTTGCGTCTGCCCCGAGAGGAGCGGTTCGACCATCATCGTCATGTTATTGCCACCTGAAACGCTGGATTGCAAAGGAAAGTCGCGACGGCGCGGTCCCGATCCGACTGCCCGATGTCCTGACCGGCCTCGTCGAGCAGTCTCCACGACGTGCGCCGCCGGATGCCGGTCACGCCTGGGAGTGCGCGGCCCGCGATCCGCGTCGCTGGGGCTTCGTCGCGCGAGGCGACCCAGACCTCGCCGGGCTCGGGCGCGTCGCTTGTCCGCTCAACCAAGCGGTGCTTGTTCGGATTGTAGAGGGTCTCGATCTGGGCGACCGAGGATGCTAGCGTCTCGGCTGCCTCGGGCGCGA
The DNA here is from genome assembly GCA_003161555.1 of Vulcanimicrobiota bacterium. GTDB lineage: Bacteria > Vulcanimicrobiota > Vulcanimicrobiia > Vulcanimicrobiales > Vulcanimicrobiaceae > Vulcanimicrobium > Vulcanimicrobium vanleeuwenhoeki. The sequence continues at coordinate 960 of PMOG01000098.1, forward strand.
CCTCGAACAGCCAGATATCGCTGCGGACGACGCGTGCCGCCGGGACGCCGAGCCGCGCCAACGTTTCGTAGGCCGTGAAGGCCTCGTTGTCGGGGATGATCAGCGATACGGCAAACGTGCGCGTCACGCCATAACCTGCCCGCGAACTGCGCGCGCGAAATGTTCGAAGAACCGAATCCCGCCGGAGGGCGCGAGAGTCGCGGCGGTGTCCCCGCGCGCGGCATCACGCGATCCGTCGATGTGCTGGTATGTCCACGCGTCGCGCTCGGGGTGCGGCATGATCGCCAGCACGTTGCCCGCCCGGTTCACCAACCCGGCGCAGTCGAGTGCGGCGCCGTTTGGTGCAGGAACCTGATTGCCGTCGCGATCCGCATAGACGAAGGCGAGATGACCATCGGACACGATGCGTTCGAGCTCATTGGCCGGGGCCGCCAATCGGCCGTCCCCATGCGAGGCCCAGCCCGGGATGACGGCGCCGGGTTCTATCCCCGCGAGGATCGGCACGCGTTCCGGTGCGACCACGAGCTTCACATGGACGTGTACCGATTGAAAACGGCCGCTGGCGTTCGGCGCGAACGCCGCCGTCGGACGCCGCACGCCGGCCGTTCCCGGCACGAGTCCCGCTTCAGCAAGGATCTGCGCGCCGTTGCAGATCCCCAGCACCAGCTTCCCGGCTTGCGCGCCCTCGATGACCGGATCCATCACCGCATCGTACGCAGCAACGGCGCCCGCGCGAATCCGATCCTCATACGCAAATCCGCCCGGCAGCACATAGGCGTCGAATCGCGCCAGAGACTCCGGCGCACTCCAATGCACGAGTTCCGCCTCGAGCCCGACCGCGTGCAGCGCCCGCAGCGTTTCGTCCTCGCTGTTCGTCCCGGGAAACACGACGACCGCAACCTGCGGCGTCACGCCACGCTCCCGTAAAAGTCTTGCAGCGGAGCTTCCCACGCCTGGCGCAGTGTCTCAAGGTCTATTGCACCGACGACCGCACCGTGCTGATCGATGTGATCGATCACCGGCACGGCCGTGGTCTTTATGTCGAGTCGCATCGGCATCCCATGGCGCTTCGCCAGTTCGATGAAGGCTTCGAAGTCACCAACTTCAACGACGAAGCCCGGCGCTTCGTAATACCGCAGCGTGAGCGATCGCAAATTGAAGGAATCGAAATCGCAAACACGCAGCCCGATCGATCCACTGCCGGCCAGCAACGCCATCTCGGTTGCGGCGACGAGCGGACCGCCATCGCTCACATCGTGCACGGCAAGCACGACGCCGGCCGCGATGCTCTCGCGGACGAGCTTGCAGGCACGACCGAACCACTCCCAGTCCATTCGCGGAAGCCCCAGTTGAGGCACCGTCATCAATTCCGCGAGTACGGAACCGCTCATCGCGTCCGTCGTCGTCGGCGACTGCAGAATCACGACGGGCGAACCTGCACGTTTGAACCCCGGTCCCGTCGCCTGCGAAACGTCGGCAAACGTTCCGATGCAACAGATGATCGGGGAAGGCGCGACGTGAGTTCCGGAAGACGAGCGATTGTACAGTGACACGTTGCCGGAGATGAACGGCAGGCCCACTGCGCGGCCCGCATCCGCCAAGCCTTCAACTGCGGCAACGAAGGCGCCCATCTGCTCGGGAACCGTGGGATCTCCGAAGTTGAGACAATCCGTCAAAGCAACCGGCGTTGCGCCGACCGCAACGACCTGCGCGACCGCTTCGGCAACGGCGAGTTCGGCTGCCCGCCGGGGATCGACCAGGCCGTATCGAGGGTTGCCGCCCATTCCGACAGCCACGCCAAGCGGCGAGCCGGGAATCGGAACGAGGACACCGGCATCGGCAAAGCCGGCGGGAATCGCCGTACATCCGCGTACGACGCCGTCGTAGCGGCGGTAAATCGAAGCTCGCGAGCACACGTCGCGATGAGCAAGTGCCGACGGCAAAGTTGCAAGCAGCCGGTGCGCCTCGGGATGCATGTTCACCCGCGCTCCGTCGGTCTGCTGGCCATCGATTCTCGGCAGCACGTACGGACGCTCGTATCTCACGCCGCCGGTCAAGAACGCGAGGTCGACGTCCATGACGGTTTCGCCGCGGTAACGGGCGACGTAACGGCTCGACTCCGTGACTTTGCCGATCACGGCGGCGCAGGCGCCGCGCGCGATGCGCGGCAG
>PMOG01000093.1 GCA_003161555.1 Vulcanimicrobiota bacterium
CGCCGACGCCGTCGCCGACGCCGAGCCCGACCCCGAGCCCGACACCGTCGCCGACGCCGAGCCCAACGGCAAGCCCGACACCGAGCCCGACCGCAAGCCCAACGCCGACCGCGACGCCGACCGCGTCCGGCACCGGCACCGGCTCGCCGGTTCCGAGCCCGACTCCGACCCCGTTCGGCGGTATCTTCTAGACCACCGAACTCAGCGCGGAAACCAGAACGCCTCCGGCACCAGGCCGGGGGCGTTTTGTTTAGCCGCGCATCGCGATGACGACTTGGCGCAGGGACGGAAGCCGGCCGTAGAGCAGCAGGCCGACCCGGTAGATGCGCCCGGCGACCAGCGCGAACGCCACCGCGGCGACGAGGTTGATCGCCAGCGAGGTCGCGATCTGCCAGGCCGGCACGGTCGAGGTCGCAATGCGGCTGAACATCACGAACGGCGCCAGCAACGGTACCTGCGAGCACGCGGCGATCCACGGATTCTCCGGATACGCAACCGCGAACTCGGCGACGAGGAAGCCCGCCAGCACCGGGATGAGCACGGGCCCGGCGACGGCACCCAGGTCTTCGGTGCGCGTGATCAGCGACGCCGCGGCGGCGTAGAGCACCGAATACTGCGCGTAGCCGATCACGAAGAATGCGAAGAAGGCCGCGATCTCGCCGGGCGAGGCGCTGATCGCGCCGGCGGTGCTGGGGTGGGCGATCGCCGCGACATGCGGCGCCAGCGCGACGACGATCTGCGACGAGAGCGCGCCGAACAGGACCCATACCAAGAGCTGAATCAAGCCGGTCACGCCGGACGCCAGCACCTTTGCGGTCAGCAGCTGCGCGGGATCGATCGTCGCGACCAGCAGCTCCGCGATGCGGCTGGTCTTTTCTTCGGCGACCGACGACATGATCACTTGCGCGTTGATCAGGATCGCGACGTACAGCAGAATGATGAACAGGAACGCCACGCCTTTGGCGGCCTTCGCGGACGAAACGGTGGCGAATCGGCCCCCCGCGTCACGCACGGCAACCGGCACGACGACGTGGTGCTTGATGTCGCCTACCGGCAGCCCGGTCGCCAGCGCGACTTGCAGCGGCCCGAGGTGGCGGGCGAACGCGGGCCCAAAGCTGGACGGATCGCGCGCATACACCTTCGCCCGCAGTCCGTCACGCGCACGCCACAGGAAGATGACGTCGGCCGCGTCGTGGTGAGCCTTCAGGAATTCGACCGTCGGTTTACCATCGGGGCGCGGCAGCCGTTCGACCGTCGTGTAGTCGTCGGCGATCAGGGCTTTCACTGCCGCGGTCAGCGCCGGCTCGCCGACCAGCACGACGCGCGTCGTACCGTTGGGCACGCTGCTGAATACGACCGGTAGGATCGTCGTGAGGACGATGCTGGCGGCCCCGAGCACGGTGCCGATCAGAAACGGACGCGAGCGGATGCGGCGTTGGAACTCGGCTGCAAAGATGACGCCGACGCGGTTCACGGCGTCGCGCCTGTCGTGCGCGCGTAGATCTCTTGAAGACTGGGCTCGATCCGCTCGAAGCGCGTGACGCCGCCCGCCTCGACAAGTTGCCGCAGGATCGCCGAGACGTCGGCTTCGGCCGGCAGGTCGTAGACGAGCGCACTGGGGACACCGTTGCCGGTGCGCATCGCGCTGGCGTGCAATTCAGGCAGCCCATCGAGCACGCGGCGCAGCGCGGGCACGTTGGGCTCGACCTCGATGCGGCGTGACGGCCACGCCGCGCGCAGTTCGTCGAGCGTGCCGCTGGTGCGCACCGTCCCGCCGGCGATGATGCAGAACGTGTCGCAGACTTCTTCGATCTGCCACATCTGGTGCGTCGAGACGATCAGCGTCGTGCCGGCGGCATGCAGCCCGCGCAGCGCATGGAGGATCACGTCGGCATTGGCGGGATCGAGTCCGGAGAATGGCTCGTCGAGGATCACCAGTTCCGGGCCGTGCACGACGGCGCACGCGAACTGAACCTTTTGCTGGTTCCCCTTTGACAGCTCTCCGCACGGCAAGCGCGCGTACTCGTCGAGGCCGAGTTCGCCGATCCACCGTTGCGCGGCTTCGTCGTCGTGCGGGCGGCGCAGTCCATGCAGCCGGCCGAAATACGCGATCTGATCGCGGACCCGCAGTTTTCCGTAGAGCCCGCGTTCCTCGGGCAGATATCCGAATCGCATCCGGACGGCGGCATCGATCGGCGCGCCGTTCCAGGTGATTCGTCCGCGATCCGGAGCGAGGATGCCGAGGATCATCCGCATCGTGGTGGTCTTACCGGCGCCGTTGGGTCCGAGCAGTCCGAAGGTTGCGCCGGCCGGAACGGTAAGGGAGATGTCGCGCACCGCGACCGCATCGCCGAACGAACGAGCGACGTGGGAAAGCGTCAGGCTTCGCACTGCCGCCTCCTTACCCGGCCGTCGGCGCCGACCTTGTGCCGGCGCGGCCATGACCTCCGCGCAGGAGCGACGAATGGGCTCTGCGTGCTGACGATCGATCTTTGTGGCCGGGTGAGTTTCATCACCGGCGGCGCGCGCGGAATCGGGCGCGCGTGCGCCGCGGCGCTCGCGCAGGCCGGGTCCGCGGTGGCGATCTCCGATCTCTCCGCCCAGGACGCCCAGGCGTCCGCCGCGGTCATCGCCGAGGCTTGCGGCGTGGTCGCGCGCGGCTACGCGTGCGACGTGCGCGACCCCGCCGCCGTTCGCGCGACGGTCGACGCGGTGGCGGCCGATTTCGGCGGACTCGATCACGTGGTGAACAACGCCGGCGTTCAGTTCGTCTCACCGATCGTCGACTTTCCGGACGAAAAGTACGACTTCGTGCGCGCGATCGATCTCGACGGCGTCTTCTACACGACCAAGGCGGCCTGGAAGCATCTCGTCGCGCGCGGACGCGGGCGGATCGTCAACATCGCGAGCGTACATGGTCTCGTCGCGTCCGCCTACAAGGCGGCCTACGTCGCTTCGAAGCACGGTGTCGTCGGGCTGACCCGCGCCGCGGCGATCGAGGGCGCGCCGCACGCGATCACCGTCAACGCGATCTGTCCGGGGGCGGTCATGACGGATCTGGTGCGCGGTCAAGCGGCCGACCTGGTGAAATCGTACGGCGGCGGCATCAGCGAGGAAGAAGCCCTCGAGCGCGCCTTTCTCGATGCGATGCCGACGAAGCGCTTCAT
>PMOG01000050.1 GCA_003161555.1 Vulcanimicrobiota bacterium
CAACAGTGGCGGGTACCACGATACGTATACCTCGTGCAGAATGGGCGGCATTTGCCATTGGATCTTGATTCGCCACTGTCGTCGGCGCTGATTCGCTTCCACATAGAGAAGGCCGGCGATGCGAGTTGGGTCGTGCTTGAGGAAGCCTACGGTCAAGAATGGCTCGGAGAAGACGATCAGCGGGTTAGGGCCGAATTTGTTGTTTCCCTTAAGAATGCCCAACCAATGTCACTCCGGCAGGCGACTCCAGTGCTCACAGTTGAGAATGAAATGTTACGGACGGCCGTCCCGGGCGATCGCTGGTCGTTTCTGAAGCTTTACTGCGTGGAATCGCAAATCGACACAATCGTTGCGCACGAAGTCGGCCCACTGATGGCCGACCTGATGCGACGCCTCGCGGTAGAATCATGGTTTTTTGTAAGATATGCAGACCCTCGGAAGCACATACGTGTGCGCGCAAAAGCAGTAACCGACGAGACATCAACTCTTGTCCTCAGTGAGCTAATCGCCTTCGCTCGTTCGCTCGTTCTGCGGGGCATTCTTGAGAGCTTCGAGGTATCTACGTATGAACGTGAATTGGAAAGATATGGTGGCGCGGAAGGATGCAAGGTCGCGGAGGCGCTCTTCGGTGAAGACACTTGTGCATTAGGTCAAATGCTCGGTACCTGGGGAGACGATTACGAAAGGCGTCTGGTTGATGGACTCTCAACTTTCCATCACAGCCTTTTTCGAGATCTACCAGTGACGGTGCAATCTGCCGTTATTCGTCTGACGAGATCAACGAATCGGAAGACTTCCCCCGAGGAGCGTCGTATTGTGCGGACGGTCCAGGAGCGGGTCCTCTTGGACCTTCAGTCGTCGGCACGCCTCTCGGAGACGGTGCCACGACTTGCTGAACTGGCGGCTGCCAATAAGCTGAGTCGGCCGTTGGAAGAGGTTGTCCTCTCGATCCTGCATATGCACGCAAACCGTTTGGGAATAAAGTCGGGTAAGGATGAGCGTGTATACTTCAATCTGCTTTCGCATGCGTACGATGGCGTCGCGGCGCGTCAAGAAGGTCCGGAGAATGCGGTCTCGGGACCTGTTTCGCAATAGCGGCGCACGCCGCAGCCCTGGCTACTCCTAATGTTGCCGAGAATCGGCGTCCTAGATCTTAACACGCACAAATCGCTCGACTCAGCAGTTGAGGAGTTCGGCGAAGTCGTCGAATGCGCCCGGAGCGCGGAGCTCTACGGCTTTGATCGCTATTGGGTAGGCCAGCATTACTTGCCCGACGACCTTTGGGGAGACAGCATCGCTCCAATCGCCCTATTGCTGGCGTCGACGACGTCGATACGAATCGGTGCTGGCGCGATACTCTTGCGTCAAAACTCCGTGGTGCAGCTGGCCAGCGCCTTCCGCTTTCTAGGTTCGATCTTTCCGGGTAGGGTTGACCTTGCCGTAGCACGAGCCGTACCGTCGCACGCGGCGTCGAGGGAGCGGCTGGAGGGCGAACTCATTCCTTCCCCTTTCGAGCAGAGGTGCATTTGGCTGAAGGCTCTTCTCGCTGACTTTGAGTCAATTGCGCCGTGGACACACTCTGTGCCGGACTTATGGATTGTGGGTTCCGGTACTCAAAGCGCTGACGTGGCGCGAAAAATCGGTGCGCGCTACGTTCATTCGCATCTGCATCGAGCTGTTCCGAGCCTGGACGCAGGAGATTGGCCGCCGGAACCTGAGGCCGTGGCGACTTTTGTTATCTGCGAAGAATCGGATGCGACTGCGCGTGATGCTGAGGCCGAATGTCGAATGAGTGAATGGCAAGTAATTGTATCCGGTAGCCCTAAGACGTGCGTCGACCAGATTTGCGCACTAGCGGAACAAACGCGAGCCGCGGAGGTTCTCCTAGCTTTCGCAGGTCGCCGAACTCGGTGGCCGGTTGCGATGCGGCGGATTTCCAGCGAATTGGCGGCGCGTAGGTCGTTGGCCCCGCCTCACTCGCCGGATCCCGATCCAACGAGGAGTACGTATTTCAAAATATAGCGTTGCAACGTACGTGGCGCGGCGGGACTCCCGGCTTCGGCTTGGAGGGTGCTGCCGTTCTTAAATCGTCGAAGGTAACCGAAGGCCAGATTAGTTCTTGGCACTGCGTATCCGCCGGCGCCTTCAATGGCCCTATAAGCAATGCTGAGCGACTCGTCGCGTGACAATGATCCGTACAGCGTGAGTCGTTGTAGGGATTGTCCATCCGACGTGGAGGAAAAGGCACGCTCGCGAACGTCACTATAATCAAACTCCACGCTGTATCGGCGGCTGAGTTGATGCGTGATCGAGGCGTTGAACTGCTGAAGGTAAAATGCCCCGAATGGTCCCCAGGAATAGGATACGCTCTCAGTGTTCGGCGTGCCCGCGCGGAGGGAGATCGCCGCCGTCGCTTGATCGTACGGTAATGTTAGGCCGCCGACATACGAAGGAAATGCGAGCTGGTAGAGGCGTAGCGAACTTAGCGACTGCGCGAGAGTAAACGCGAGAAGATTGTGCAAGGTTAGGGTGCTGGAAATATTTGAGTCGGCTTCGCGGACTGCGCCTGAGCCGTCAAGATAGCGGTCAACAGACGCTGCCGCCGTCGCGCTTCGAATGAATGAGTCGTCACTCGGTGTGGACGATAATGAGCCGCTGAGTGACGGGCCTTTGATGTCCGATTGCGGCACGTACGCATCGGTGGGGTGATAGTCAGGGCCAATATCGTAGTACGCGCCTTGAATCGAGTAGTTCGGCTTGGCGACGCCAACATACGCATACGATCTTGATGCTTCGCCGACGGCGGACGTCATGGTTCCCGATTCGAGGGCTCTTCCTACTCCATAGGAGACCTGGGAGGCGAGATTGATATTGTTCAGCGCCAGTTCGGCCACCGTGTCCGTCTGGGCAAGCCTATCTGCCTGCGCGCCATATACTGAGATGGACGTCTCCTGATTCGGCGCGTTGTAGGATAGAGCGTAGGCACGGTCAGCAGATCCGTACGCACCAACGTTTAGGAAACCTATTCCGAAATGTCCGACTTGCCCTTCTATTTTTTCACCATGATCAAAGACGCCGACACTGGGTGAATAGAAGATCTCATTACCAGGCAAGTAATTCGCGCCCTGTGTAAAAAATGGACGGTACTCCGAATATTGGTAGCGAAACTCTTGCGGCGAAATTACTTGTTGGTCGTTTTCGACTGAGGAATAGTCTGGGTTCAACGTACCGTCGAAATTCACGCCCGCGCTTAGCGGTATCTTCGCATCGATTCCGAGGGCGCGCGTATGCGAGACCGCAAATTGCCCCGCAGCGCCCTCAAAGAGGCGTGAGTCGCCGCCCACTGAGGTCAGACCGTAGATTTCCGCAGTAGGGCGTGCCACGCGTGATGCGATGCGCGGGACGTGGCGAATAGCAGGCCACCAACTTTCGGTGTACGGGCTCGTCATTTGCGGATCGTAGGCAAACGTGTACGTCTGTTGTGGGCGAGCTAGCCAGCGAACGAAGTTCACTCGCCACTGCTGACCGGACCCGCGAAGAAAACGATAGGGTATTGCGAATTCCGCGAGCCACTGGTCGTCTCCGATCCGAGCGAATGCCGTCCACGTCGGGTTGTATCTCGTCGATTCGCTTGCTTGCTGGTATCGCACGCCGCCCGGCGTGGCTTCAAAAAAGTACTGATTTGTGCCATTTCCGCTCGTGTCAAACATGAGTCCCACGTAGTCATCCAACCCCAGGCCGACGCTGTTCACCGTCTGATTGGCCGTGATGGACGCCGAGGATTGATGCGAGACAAATGCGCAATAAACTGTATCCGGCCCGAAGATAAGGTAGGCCTCTGTGGCCTCACTCGGGCGCTTACGCGTGGTAAAATCTTCGAACGCCGAAATTCGCAGGGCGTGCTGCCACGTAGGTGAGAGAAGATCGTTGAACGAGCCGGTTTCCGGCGGTTTTTCCTTCGAAGTAACGGCTTCTAGGGACGTGGCTGCCGAGACTTGCGCAAACACGGAAGTCGGCCAGAATGATAGTCCAGCGGCGACTGCGGCGATGGAAATGAGCCGAACGCCCCCTCGTGAGATTGGTCGCATTGCGAGTAATGCACCATACTGCGACCACACATCGCGGCCCTCGGTGGCATGCCAATTGCGATCAAGTGGAAGCCGGCCCAATGCCCGTGCTCTCGGCCGCCATCCCCTTGCCTTGGAGTAATAACATTAAGAATGAGCCTTGCGCCTTTCCAGCTGCTTACCGACCGGCGCCGTATTTGGTTTGCACGCAGGGCGTTGCAACTCAGCGTGCACGCCTTCCATCGAACACGGGATTGCCTCCCTAACAAGACAGGATCTTCTTTGGAAGAACCGTTGCCTGTGCCTATCCTTGAACGCCGAGCATGTGATCTATCAGTACCGTGGAGATAGGCCGGATCGAGGAAACAAGGGGACCGCCGTTTAGCCGGCGTGAGCCTGATTCACATCGTTCCGATTCTTGGGTTGAATTAGAGGTCGAGCTTTCGACGCCGCTTGACGTACGTCACTAGTATTGCGGCGGGCACGAATACGAAAGCCCCGGTTAGGATGGCAACGAAATTTGAGACACGGTTAAGGCATCCTAGAAGACTGCCGCAGCCCTGCTCCGTCAGCATCCCGATCGCCGTTCCGATTGTGCACGCGAAAGCTAGGAAAATATTGAAGCCGTAACTACGCGTGCAGAGAATGAGAAATGGTAGCCCGATAAGTCCGAGCGAAATCAGGAATACGAAGCCAGGCGTCCAAGCGACGGTTCCCAACAGTCGTAACTCTCCGTCGTGTAACGCCCCACACAGCATACCCCACAGCAACGCAAGGCCGAGCCGCGAGAACGAGTTCCTCACCGTGCCAACGCGCGAGCCATATTCGCCGATGTCTTCCGCGTCTGGACCGTCGCCGTTCATTGCATCCCATACTTCTTGCAGATCGCGGTGTATGCCGGGCCTATTAGGCTGCAGAGCTTCTTCGCGTCTGCGATCGTCCATGGGTCGTTGCGGATGAGTGTGGCGGCGTCTTTGACTGAGCCGATGTCGGGCAAGCCCGGGGTCACGATTAGATTCTTGTCGATCGGCCGAAGAAGTCGTCGAAGGGAGTGAACTGGTTGTATTGGGCGGGGTACGTCACGGGGTAGGGGTCTTCTACGTGGACCGTCGGGAAGGTGAGTCCCGTGCGGAGGGCCCGGCCGGCGTCGGCCATAGTCTGCTCGACATTCGCCTGCGACGTCGTGACCGTGTAGCGGGCCTGATCGAGCACCCCTTGCGCGAGCTCGGGGCTGAAAGATGACTCAACAACGGCCGCGCAGAGGACGAGGACGGCCGAAACCGGGACGGCGGCCCGTAAGAACGAGCGCCTGGGGTCGTGACGAGTGTTGGTAATCATGACCCCATGGTAGGCGCTGCCGGCCGACCACATCGTCCGTAGAAGTACCGATCTTCCAGGGTGTCTTCGCCGCCGACGGCCCCGAGCCGGAGCTCACGTAAGGCCGCAGAATCAGCGGGCGGCGCTACGGATGTCGTTCACGGATCTTCCAACGGGATCGAGAACGGCTCGAGCCTTCCTCCCTTCGATACCGCCTCAAACGTGCCGACCACGGCGGAGCCTTCCACCCTAACGTCATGAATGCCATCAGCATCCAGCTGGCGGCGGGCAAGTTCTCCGGCCGCGGATATCAGAGATACACCCCAGTCATTGTACGCCACGACACACGAGCTCCCTCGACAACGCGCGGGACTTCGCATTCGGACTCTTCGGACCGACACGCGTCCTAGTCGGGAATGACTTCATCGAATCCGCAGAGGGCTGCGAATAGCCGCCGCTCGGTCCGGCGACCTCGCGGAAACCGACGAATCAAGTCCCGCTAAGGTTGCTCACTCAATGGGATAACGCGCGTCCGCACAGCGTCGCGAGCGATCGTTCCGCCGCGACGTCGGCGTCCTCGGTAATCGCTTTGCTGTAACGCGCGGAATACCCCGTCGTTCCGAACACGGCTATGACGACTTCCGAGGTAACCGGTAACCCGCTCGGCGACGTGTATGTGTAAGACATATACTTCGCCGGATGGTTGCCGCAGACTGTCGTGTCCGTCGGTGCGTAGCCGAACTGGTCGGGAAGACTGGCGATATAGTTTACTTCTGCCCTGAACAGGGCGCCGAGCGATCCAATCCCGTCCTTTGCTTCCACGATGATGTTTTCCGAATAATCGGTATCGCCCGGACGAAGCCAAACCCCGAGGCCGTCGCTCGTGCCTCGCACGTGATGCCACCCCGGCGGCCCAACGAAAACGGGTACGCTCTTCGACGGCGCAGGAGAAGGACTCGCATCGCTCCGAGCCGCCGACCCCAACGGCCCTAGGAGCGCCGCACCTAGCACGACCGTGCCCATCGACCGCCTTCCGAAGAACGAGCCGAATGTAACGGGGATACCCATATCTACTCCCGTTCGAGTCGAAGCCGGACGAATCCGGCGGGTCTCTCGTCAGTTGAACTACGCAGTAGCGCGGAGGGTCCGTCCGGAAAAGTCGGGCGCCAAACCCAGGGTCGTGGAAGGGTACGGCAAAATGGGAAGAGTCGAAGCAGAGGCCGCGGGCGACGGTGCTTTTCGCGGCGGTTCGGGCTCGTAGGAGGTCGACATGGGTGTTTCTTTCGGCACTTCCGTACGCTGGGGCGTCATCGCCGGCGTTCTCGCAGGCGGTACACTCTTGGTCACGGCGGCGCTTCCCGCGAGGGGAGCGGCTGGTTACACGGCGGCCCAGGTCTCTGCCGGCGCCACCATCTATCGAGCTCAGTGCTCGTCGTGTCACGGTGCCAACCTCCAAGGCGGCGCCGGGCCGACGCTGGCCGGGCCGACGTTTCAAACTTCGCTCAAGACCAACTACACGAGCTTTGCGCTGCTCGAGGATTTCATCGCCAAGCAGATGCCCGCCAACGCGCCGGGCACTTTGAGCCACGCGCAGTACGTCAACGTCACGGCCTTCCTGCTCGCGCAGCAAACCGCGAAGGCGGGCTCGATCAGCGCCGAGATCGTCCGCGCCGCACCGCCGACCAGCCGCATCTTCATGTCAATGCCGGCGACAAGCGACGTCACCATCAGCGACAGCATGCTGATGGGTGCCGGCGGCGATCAGAACGACTGGCTGATGGGCGGCCACACCTACGCGAACGACCGCTATTCGACGCTCGATCAAATCACTGTCGATAACATCGCGAACCTCACCCCGGTGGCGATCGTGCAGACCGGCTACACGGCGAGCTTTGAAACCACGCCGGTCGTCGTGAACGGTGTTATGTACGCCTCGACGCCGACCGTGAACAACAAGATGAAGATTCTCGCGCTCGACGCAGCGAGCGGCGCGCGCATCTGGGAGACCACCTACAACCTCGGCAACTTCAAGATCTGCTGCGGGCCGGTCAACCGCGGGGTTGCGGTCGCGTACGGCAAGGTCTACGTGCTCACCCTCGACGATCACTTGGTCGCGCTCGACGCGCGTACCGGAGCGCAACGCTTCTCGGTGCAGGTTGCCGATTCATCGGTCGGCTACTCGGAGACGATGACGCCGACGATCTACCAGGGCAGCGTGATCGTCGGCAGCGCGGGTGGCGAGTGGGCAATCCGCGGCTTCGTCGCCTCGTACGACGCACAGACCGGAAAGCAGCGCTGGCGCTGGAACTCGACCGATCCCAAGACCTTCTCCAGCAATTCCTGGAAGAGCGGCGGCGGGATGGTGTGGACGACGCCGGCGGTCGATCCGGTGCTCGGCCTCGTCATTTTCTCGACCGGCAATCCCAATCCGGATCTGAGCGGAATCAATCGCAAGGGCGATAACCTCTACACCGACTCGATCGTCGCGCTCGACATCAAGACCGGCAAGCTGCGCTGGTACTATCAAGAGGTCAAGCACGACGTATGGGATTACGACGCCACGAGCCCGGTCGTGCTGTTCGACGTCAACCAGAACGGCCAGACGATCCCGGCCGCCGGCGAAGCGGGCAAGGTCGGCTGGTTCTTCATCGTCGACCGCCGCACGGGCCGGCTCATTCGCAAGTCCGACCCGTACGTGCTGATGTCTAAGAACATGTTCTCGACGCCGACCAAGACGGGCGTGGTCATGCTGCCGGGAGCCAACGGTGGTGCGGAATGGTCGCCCGCGGCCTACTCGCCGAAGACACGCAACGTCTACGTGCTCGGCATGGACCAATTGATGCGCTTCACGACGCAGCCCGAAAAGACCGTGCTCGGCACGCTGCGGCTCGGCAGCGCGTTCATCAACGTCAAACCGGGCGGGCTGCAAGACGGGCGCTTCGTCGCCATCAACACCGACACGGGCAAGATCGCCTGGACGGTAAAGACGGCGCAGCCGCTCATGGGCGGCGCGCTTGCAACCGCCGGAAACCTCGTGTTCATGGGTGAGGGCAACGGCGACTTCGACGCATTCGACGCGACCTCGGGGAAGAAGCTCTGGCACTACAATCTTGGCGCCGGAGTCAACGCTCCCCCGATCACGTACACCGTCGGCGGGCAACAGTACATCGCCGTGGCTGCGGGCGGAAACTTCCAGCTCGATTATCCGCTCGGCGACGCGATCGCGATCTTCAAACTGTCCGGACCGCCGGCCGCGCCCGCGCAGAAATAACCGACCAAGAAAGCAGAAGACCCGGATGGAAACATCCGGGTCTCTTCTTGCGAAATAGGTACTGCGGGCGTGACTGCATGGGTCAAAGCATCACCGGCTTCGACGCGCCCGAGACGCCCGCAGTTCCCGCACTCTCGTCGCTACCGCAGCGGCCGGAAAGAGAAATACGATAAAGATAACGAGTATAAACATCGTATTTATGTTGTTGTAGACGCATTCGAGAAAAGACGGGCAGTGATCGATCATCGATATTCCCACCACCGCTCCAACAGCCGAAAGGACGGCCATCGTGGCATTCGTAGCGAATCGATCCGTGGTAGCTATCGTGTAGAGCAAGCAAATAAGCGTTAATTGGATAGGCTCAAGGGCCGTGAACGAAAGCCAGTGTCCGTGCAAGAAAAGGAAGAAGTTCGGTGATAATCCGCCCAGAATGCCAAGGGCCAAGGCGAAACCGCAACGAGCTGTCGTTGCCAGGACTACTCGGCCATGTCTTGCGTATTTCGCCGAAGGTTCAGGCGGTGTCGGTGGGTGCGCCATGCCCGCATCGTGCCATCCTAAGGTGGTGCGGCCCGAACGAGTCCTCGGTTGCACCGCGATAGGGCTCAGGCCCCTGCTGGACTCAAACTCCCGACTGGCTTACCGCAGTCACCCATTTTGATACCCGATCGTCGCGTCCGAAGTAGACCTTTACGTCATCCTGGCGCCATAAGAACAGCCCATCGAAATGTTGAAAAAACATTTCGACGCTGGGGTGAGGATCGACCGCATCGGGCATGGGGAAAGCGCCGACGAGCGCCCACGGATGGCCGGCCGTTCTCGCACGACGAAGCTGGTACGAAAACGGAGCCACCCCGAGCTTCTTTGCCACAGGAAGCATGCATGTGCTCTCAGTTTTCCGGAGGCTGGTCACGGCCACATGGCCGTCTGCCGATAGCGCGCCACTCGCCGCGAAGGTACGCGTAGCGCCACTGGTACCACTCGTTGCCCGCCAGATAGAAAACAAAGCGGGTGCGTATCGGCGCGCCGGCGGGCTGGGTGTCAAGCATGTTTTGTGCCGTCCCCTCGAAGGTCGGGGCGCCATTATCGTCCGGAGCGCTCGCCACGTCGTGCAATAAATAATGGACAGAACTCTGTGACTCGGTGCCCGCGCCGCGACTCAATCCGTCTACAACCCAGCCGCGCTGCGCGGACACGTATCGATACGTCTGTTGCTCGCTGCCGACAGCCGGGTCGGCAGCCGAAAGAGTAAAGGAAAGGCGGTCGCTGCTGCGCCTCCATTGGACGTGCATGAAAGCACCATGATTGGGGCCCTCCGCGCAGACCCAAGTGCCGGCGTACGAGGAAGAGAGCAGTTCGGCGTAGCGCTCCCGCTGCGTCGGCGCCGACCCAGCGGCCGTCGCCTGCGACACAAGAAATGCCGCTGCGAGAAGCGCCGTCGGTAAGTGTTTGTCGCGCACGGATGGTCTCGCTCCTAACTCGCGGCTGTCGCGATTTAAGCAGTTATCGCAAGACGGTGACTTGGACTTGGCCTCGGAGGCTCATAAACTTCACGTCGAGGAGAAAGAGGTCTCCCTCGGCGGTGAAAACGCATCGGATGCGCGAGCCGACCTTTACGATGGTCACCTGGTTGTCGCCGCATTGGACGTCGTAAGGGCTGAACTCCATTTGGGGAAACTTCCGCTGCAGCGCCCGGGCGACCGCATCGCTGATCTGGGTTGTCTCAATGGCTGCCCCGTCGCCGCGGGCGCGAATCTGCCGTGAGCGGTCATTGATCCAGAGCTCGTAAGGAATCGAAACTCCGGCGACGTGCAGCGCGCAGATGCCGTGCTTACTGCCCGAGAGATCGAGTTCGGCTGGGCACTCGACGCGGCTGGGACCGGGCGGCAGCAGCTTCGTCTCGACCATGAACGCATGGACGAACTTCTCCGCGTCGCTTCGGTTCAGAATCGTCGGCTGACCCGCCTGGTGCTCGGCGACGAGCCGTTTTATCAAGGGCGCGAATTGGGCAAAGGGATCCTGATGGCGGTGCACCGTCGTATGCTGAACGGCGGTGCTTACCGCTGGACTGCCGCAACCGGCAATGATGGCGGCGGCGACGGCGAGCGCGAGCCGAAAGCGCATCCGAACGGAAATCACGCGCGTCTGCCTGGGAGCGGCATCGAGCCTGCGTTTACCGCGTGGGCCCGGGAGCCCTCGGTCGTGCGCACATGGAGAACCGCGAGGCCGGGCGAAGCCAGAGTGATGCCCGTCGTCCCGCGCGCGCTCGTTGAAGCCCTGAGCGACGGCGCCTTCGTGGTCGTGCAGGCCCCGCCCGGGTTCGGCAAGACGACCACCGTGCGACGTGCGCTCGCCGGCGAGGAGCAGCTCGCGTGGTACGATGCGCAGCCCTGGGAGCGTGACGGCTTCGTCGCGGCGCTGATCGAGCGCGTGCGCGAGGTTCGTCCCGACGTCGGCCGCAAAACGCTCGCTCTGTCGGCAAACGGGGCTCCGCCCGAACGCACCGGAGCGGCGTTCGCCGAGGAACTCCGGCACGTCGAGGCACCGCTGCGAATCGTCGTCGATGATGCGCACGTGCTGGGCGACTCATTCGCCGTGTTCGTGCGTTCGCTCGTTCGCGCGATGCCGTCGGCCGTTCGCGTTGTGCTGCTGACGCGCGTGCAGCTCGATGTCACCCTTCCCGAAGCGGTGGCGTCCGGACGCGGCGTCCTGATCGACGCCGAGGCGCTGCGATTTGACGCCGCGGCTGTCGGTGCTTTGGCTGCCGAATTGGGGTTGCCAGTCGATGCGAAACGTGCGCAAGCGGTTGCGCAGCGCACCGAAGGATGGCCGCTGGCGGCGGCGCTCGCACTACGGACGTCCTCCGATGCGCTGCTGGAAGAACTCGTTACGCACCGAATCGGCGAACTCGACGCCGCGTCGCGCGAGGCGCTCGAGGCAATGGCAGCCTACGAGACGGTCGAACCGGCGATCGCCGCGCCCGGGAATCGGGACACCCTGATGCGCTTCGAGCGCCTGGCGGAAGATGCCACGCTCGTCGCGCGCGTCGCCGGCGGGTTCCGAATCCATCAGCTGGTCCGGGAGTCGCTGCTGCGCCGTATCGATGCTGCGACGCTCGCCGCACGGCACGCGCAGGCAGCCGCCGCATACGCCGAAGCCGGCCGGCTGCGGCCCGCGTTGTTTCACCTCGAACGCGCACACGCGAGCGACGCGGACAATGCGTTCCTTCGCGAACATGCGGCGGCCGCGATCGCATCGGGCCTTGGCGAAGGTGTGCGCACGGCGTTGCGGCGCGTTCGGGCCGCGAGCCCCGATCAGCCGGCACTGATCGCGCTCGTTGAGGGATTGCTGGCGAAGGTTCGCGGCGACGATCCGCGGCCCGCGCTGGCGCTCGCCCAGCGCGCCGCCGACGAACGTGACGACGATACGCTCGCTTTTGCCGCTCGGTTGGAGACGGTCGAGGCCGACCTCGCCCATGGTGATGCTGTCGATGCTGACCGCATCGAGGATCTTCTGAAACGCGGCCGCGAGCAAGGAGCCGGTGCCGAGGCGGCCGCGGCGACTCGTGCCGGCTGGGCCGACGCCGTCGCGGGCCGTTTTAGCCAGTCGCTCGCGCGCCTCGACGCGGTGGCGGACAACGGGGACTTGCGCGTCCGCGAAAACCTCGCACCGCTCGAAGCCTACGCCCACCTTGCGCTCGGGCATTTCGAGACGTCGGAGCGCATCGCTGCGGACTTCGCCGACCGCTGCTCGACAAGTGACGAGCTTGCGCGCTATGCGGGTGCGCTCGTGTGGGCAGCCCGCTTTGCGCTGGTGCGAGGCGATACGACCGCCGCGTTCGAGTACGCCCGGGAAGGCGAGCGCATCGCGCGTCCCTTTGCGCTGCCGGCAAACGAAGCCGCCATGCATGTGACGCTTGCCGAAGCCGCACTCCACGTCGGCGATACGGAACTGGCCCGGCGCGCCGCACGCGATGCGCAGCGGTCAGCCGGCACTGCGTGGTACGTGCGCGACGCCGAACGAACGCGGGCCCTCGCCGGACGCATTACGGCGCGTGCGATCGCACTCGACGGCGATCCGGTCGGAGCGCTCGCGGCCTTGGATTCGAGCGATCCGCCGGCGTTGGCCGACGCCGCGGTCTTTGCCGCGGCCGCAGGTTCTGCCGAAGCGGCCTCCCGCGGCGCTGCAGCGCAGCGCGCACTCGAGTCGGCTCGGCCGATCGATGCCGGTGATGCTGTGGCGCTGTGGGCTGCTGCCGAACTGCTCGACTTTTCCGAGGGCCTCCGCGGCCGCATGCATGTGACCCGCATCGTCCCGGGAGCGTTCGAGGCGCTGATCGCAAGACGATCGGGTGAGGGGACGTTCAAACACCGTGTCGAGGACGAAGGGGCGGGGCCGGCCTTTGAGATAACGATCGCGCGCCGGCTGATGGCCGGCAAACTCGCGCCGCACAGCTCTGCGCCGGCCGTTGCGCCGCTCGCCGAACCGCTGACACCGCGAGAAGCCGAGATCCTCGGTCTGCTCGTCGCGGGTCTGATGAATCTCGAGATCGCCCAGCGGCTGATTCTCTCCGCGCGCACGGTCGAGACGCACGTCGCGCGAATCACCGGCAAGTTCGGGGTGAACTCGCGCGCCCGCGCCGTCGCGCGAGCCGTCGCGCTCGGTCTCGCGTCAGCCCCGGCCGACGTCGCGTAATCGTTCACGGGTCCCGGGACCTCAGTATCCCTGCCGGACGGGGGTGGCGCGGTAGACGGTCGCGCCCAGGCGCACGGCGATCCGCTCGAGGCCGCGCCAGAAGTCGATACGGTCGAGGATTGGGTTCAAGTAGCTGGTGGTCGTGCAGTAGCGTACGCCGTACGGGCGCTTGTGGTGCACGGCATGGAGCGCGGCGCGCTGGAGCAGTCCGCTGTTCTGCAGCAGTTTCACGAGCGCCGGCGGGTTCGCGCAATGCGCCCACATGTGGAACTGATTCGACTGCGACGCGAGCAGGATCACGAGATACGGTTCCCATGCGTGCACGTTGAGCCCGACGAGGAGCAGGAGCGGCACTGCAGCGAGGAAGATGCTGACCTGATTGTTCACCCAGTACGAACCCTCGCGAATCGCGCCCGGCCGCCGGTGGTGGTCGATATTCGGAAGCACGACCCACTTGTCGAGCAGCGGAGAGGCGCCCGGCGCAAGCCACGTGTCCTCGGCCCAATGCAGCAGGCCGGCGAGAAAGTCGGCGATCAAGAGACAAACGAAGGCTTCGAGCGCGATGGTCGCGGTCGCGAAAAGTGCAATGATTATCATGGCGCGATCGTAGCGATCGCGCACGTTGCGAGGCGTCCGTAGAACTACCGAACCCGGGGATCCGTCTCGTGCTAGGCGGCAGGCCGCCGTACCGTTGGACGCCTAGGCTTCCGTTGATCGCGCGCGGTTCGCCGGCCCGCGTGGGCATATTGCCGCCGCCGCCGGTGGAAGTACTCGACGCGATCAGCGCCTGAGGGTTACGTTTTGCTGGTCGGCGTGGGTGCGGGCGCGATCGGCGTCATGCGCATCTCCATCGTCCGCACCGGCGGAGCACCCGCGAGGTCCCATTTCGCGTAACTGATGGTACACGTCTCCATCGGGACGTCGCGCTGGCCGCCGGATTTGCGGCAGCTGTCGATTATCACGTCCGTTAAGATGATGGTTCGACCGGCGTTGACGAACCGCACCGTCGGAAAATGCTGGCCGCTCGCACAGGCTTGCATGAGTTTCGGGCTGGCGGCGTCGGTCGTTTTGGTGATCGTCAAATCGTGGAAACGCACTTTCCCGGCGCCGCCGCCGCTCCCCGACGACTGCGACGCGGCTTGCGATGCGCCCCACGAAAACGACGAGATTTCAATCGCGTTGTCGGGTCGCGTCCCTTGAATGCCGTCGAAGTAAATGTACGTGTCGAACGCCGCACCGGCGCCGGCGAGAGATCCGAGCAAAATTGCGAACGTGGCCGCTCCCGCCGCGCCGATGCGCAGCGCGTGCCGGCGCGTAAACTGTGGTGCCGCCATGGTCTCCTCCTCGCCGGACGAGCCGGCCGGTGTGCGCTTCCCCGGAACGGGGTCGGCCGACCTGTATTCCTGAGTCACTAAATCCAGAGGCCGTCCTGGCCGCGCGGCAGCGCCCCGCGCCGGACGTGCTTGACGGTGAAGAAGACCGCGGCGACCAGCACTTCGAACAGCATCATCGAGACGCCGACGTCGCGCACGCCCGCCCAGGTGCGGCGCCGGTCGAGCAGCGGGCCGTCGCCGACGGCCGCGGTCAGGTTGCCGATGCCGACCGCGACCGGGGTACCGGCGAAAAGGCGCACGATGATCGGACGGCCGGGGCGGATATGCCGGTACAGCGACGGCGCGTGCACGAACGAGACGTCTTCGCTGCGATACCCGGGCAGCAACACGATGGCGTGGTAGGTCGCGTTCCAGCCGGCACCCTCGACGTAGGTACTCGTCACCCGTGCGGACACCGTAAGGCATAGACCGTCGTAGATGCGCTGCGAAATCGGCGCCGTGCACGACGGATCGCGCTCGATCGCCCCGACCGCCGCAGCTACCTCCATCTGCTGCCAGATGCCGACCGCGTACACGGCCGGGCCCGTCAGCGCGGCGAGCACGAGCAGCATGATCCCGAGCGCGCGCCGCCGCGAGATCTGCATCCACTTGGGCTCGGCCGGCGCGGGTTCAGTGACGGGCCTGAACGACGGACGACTGCGAAAGTCTGACACTCCTCTTTGTCATCGGCCATCTCGCTATGAAAAAGCGGGCCTGGGACGCTCGTTTCGCCTAGGAAGTCGTGCGTCGAACCGGAACGCGTGCCGCCCGTGATACAGCGCGTTTCGATCGGCTCTCTGTTTCTTGCGGCCATGTTTGTCGCCGGCTGCAGCGGTTCAGGCGGCTCGGGCGGCACGGTGCCGGTACACACCGCGGCGCCGTCAGCGACGCCGACCTCCACGGGCTCGGGGACTCCGTCGCCGTCGCCGAGCGGCTCCGGGACGCCGACCGCCTCGCCGTCCGGTTCCGCCTCGCCAAGCCCCTCACCGAGCCCGACGCGCACGCCGTCGCCTTCTCCGAGCCCCTCGCCAACGCCGAGTCCGTCGCCAACCCCCTCGCCCGCACCGGCGTGCCAACAAGGTCTGCGCGCGGGTTCGAAAGTCTACGCGGTCGGATTCAACAATTTCGGCAGCGCGGGGATGGGCGTCTTCGCGGGCGACTTCGCCGGCGCGCAGACGACCGCCGAAGCCTCGGCAGCCGGAAGTTCGCAACTGCACTATCCGCGCGCCGTCGCACTGGATTCGTCGCAAAACATCTACGTCGCCAACGAGGGATCGATCGGCGGCTTGCTCGATTCGGTGACGGTGTATCCGCCGAACGTTCCGATGACGAGCCCCGGGACGACCGGACCGTCCGAAGTCTTGCAGGGCTCAAACACGCAGCTGCAGGGTCCGACCGGAATTGCCGTGGACTCAGCCGGCTACATCTACACGGCCGGCGTCAGCCCCGGGACCCTCAACTACGTCATCAATATGTACGCGCCGCTGGCGGCCGGCACCAACAACACCGCGCCCATTGCGACGATCCCGCTCGGATCGAACGTCTTCGTTCCCGGCCTCGCACTCGATGCGTCCGGCCGGATCTACCTCTCGAATTACAACCAGAACAGCGTGACGTTGTATCCGGCGCGTGCCGGCACGACCCTGAACAGCACGCCCGTGGCGACGATTGCGGGCGCGGCGACGCTGATGAACTCCCCAAGCGGCGTCGCGATCGATGCGAGCGGCAAGATCTACGTGTCGAACGAGTTCGGTGGCGCGCCGGGTGGCTTTATCAACGTGTACGCCGCGAATCCGTCAGGTGGCGTCAATGCCGCACCGCTGGCGCAAATCTTCTCGGCGACGCTGGGTCGCGCGACCAGCGTTGCCGTCGACACGAGCGGCGAGATTTACGTGGCGGATCCGGACGCTCCCGCGGTTGACGAGTTCGCCGCAAACCCCAGCGGCGCGGTGACCGAAGCACCCGCCGGTACGATTTCGGGGGTCGTCTGCGGGCTCCAACTCCCCGAAGGTGTTGCGGCCCACTGAAAGGCTAGGACCGGCCGCCTAGGACGCGACTTTTACCACCAGGGCGGCGACGTCGTCGCGGAGCAGCTGGTTCGAATACTCGTAGGCGTGCAGCGTGATGGCCTCCGCCTGCCGCTCGGCTTCGCGGGCGCGGTTGCGCAGGATCACTTCCACGAGGGCTTCGGGGCCGAGAAACTCCGAGCTCGCGTTGCGCGCTTCCGAGAAGCCGTCGGTGACGGCGGCGAAGATGCTGCCGGGGTCCAGCTCGACGGTGCGGTGCTCGAAGGCTGCCGCGGAGTCCATCAACCCGACGATGGGACCGGTGGCCGGCAGCATCAGGGGGCCCTGGCGCGAGATGATGTAGGCCGCTTCGTGGCCGGCCGATACGTACTGCATCGTGCGCCGGTCCGGCCCCACGATCGCGAAGAACACGGTGGCGAAGAACTCATCGTCGCCTTCGAAGGCGCTGCTCTCGATGCAGAGCCGGTTGAGTGACCGCACGGAGTCGCGCGCGTCGAGGCCGCGGGACGCGTAGGCGCGCAGCGCGTACTTCGCGAGCCCGGCGTTGGCCGCCGCGAGAATGCCGTGACCGCTGATGTCGACGACGGCCAGCGACGTGAATCCGGCGCCATAATGAAAAACGTCGACCATGTCGCCGCCGTAGCGAAACTCAGCGCCGGCGCCCCGGTAGGCGCGTCCGACATCGAGGCCGGGCAAGCTGCGCACCGGTGGCCCGTACACGCCCTCGACGATGCGCCGCATCTCGGCTTGGAGTGCGTTCTCGGCGACCGCGCTGCCGTTAGCGCCGAAAAGCGCGCTGCCGGGCTCAGGCGGCAAGACGAAGCTCATTCGCGTAATGCCGAAGAGAAGGCGTGTTTACACGCTTCGTAACATTCGCACGCGCTGTCGTTGAGGAGCTTCTGGTTTTTCACCGTGACCGCGCCGCGGCGATAGCTGATCGCGCCCATCCGCTGTAAGGCCTCGGCAGCTTCGGACACTCCGGAGCGGCGCACGCCAAGCATGATCGCCAGCAAGTCATGGGTGAGGATGAACTCGGTGCCGCCGACGCGATCGGCGGTCATCGAGAGCCAGCGCGCGCAACGCTCCTGGACCGAGTGCTTGACGTTGCACGCGGCGAATTGCTGGGCGCTGAAAAGCGACGCGCGCACGTTGCGCCGCATCAACTGCGCGAACGTTTGACTGGTCGCCATCCGCGAGGTAAATCGCGCCATCGACATCTGGCCCACCATTCCACGCACCTGGCAGAACGAGGTGCGGTTGGCGAGCGAGGAATGGAGGGCCGCGTCGGTTTCGACGAAGCCTTCACTGCCGACGGTGCCGACCTCCACGGTATCGCCGTTGGTGAGCGTCGCGACTACCGAAAGCACCGCATCGATCGGAAAGTTCACATGTCCGAGGAACGCGCCGACCTCGTGCGTCACCTGGTGCGCGGCGAAGTTGACGACCTCCAGGTCGGCGATCAGGTCGATGCGGTCGCCCGCAGGAAGTGCGTCGAGCACTCGGTTGCCGGACGTGTAGGCGCCGGCCGGCCGCCTTAGGTTGAGCATTTGGCGGCCTTGGCGAAGAGCATGACCACGGATAAGGGCGTTGCCCTCATGGCCTCTCCTTCGCGTTGTTGGCAGCCCGTAACGAGCAGGTTGCCGGGGCTATCGAGTATACCACAAAAAGGGGCTTCGGTACGCTTGCGTACGGAAGGAAAACGCCCGTCCGCACGGTTTCTCGGCGCCGGCGCCCCTGCCCGACCAAGCGTCCGCGCGACCCGCACCCGCCGTTGCCCCTATCGTGTCCCCCCGGAGGACGAAGAGATGACTGTCAGGTGGTTGACCGTCGGCGCGGCTACGCTCGCGATGCTCGTCCCTTCCGGTGCCACTGGGGGTGCGGCCCCGGATCTGATGCTTTCACCGGCGCAAGTTCCCAGCGCGCTTCACGCCGCACTCACGACGGACCGGTCCACCTATGCTCCCGGCGACCAGGTCCGTCTCCGAATAACGCTGACAAACACGTCAGACCGCAGCTTTCAATTTGCCCGCTTCGGCCCATACGCGAATTGGAAACTGATCGTTACCGATGCCGGTGGACACGCAGTCGATGCTGCACCTGCGGCCGTGGGTGTCGTTGCACCGCACCATCTGCATACGATGGGCCCGGGTAGCGAGTCGTTCGCCGACGCGCAGGGCAACATGTGGCTTCCGCTCGCCGTGTGGGGCTACACATTGACGGCCCCGGGGATCTACCGAATTCAGGCCGTTTTCAGACCCGATGAGCGAATCGTGTCGAACTCTGCTCCCATCACGATCAGGTAGCCGTTCAGTAAATGCGACGCGCGCATCGTCGAGTGCGCCCCGACCCTAACGGGCTGCCTACCATTTCCTGACCCTGCGCAACGAACGTGACCGCGAAACCCGCGGCAGCCGGCGGCGGTACTTGGCGGCGATGAGGGATCGCGTTGCCGTTATTCTGACGGCGCTGACGGCTGCGCTCCATTTGGCGGTGGCCAACCGGTACGACGTGTTCCGTGACGAGCTGTACTTCATCGTCTGCGGGCGCCATCCGCAGTTCGGGTACGCCGATCAGCCGCCGCTGATTCCGCTGCTGAACGCGGGGCTGTACGGCCTGGGCGGCCAGACGTGGATCTTGCGGCTGCCCGACGTGTTCGCAGCGGCGGCACTGGTGTGGCTGGTGGTGGCGTTCGTCCGAACGCTCGGCGGCGGCGACCGCGCGGCCTGGATCGGCGGCGTCGTGGCGGCGATCGCGCCGATGCTGATGGGGCTCACCGCGACGGTGAACACGACCGTGTTCGAGCCGCTGGCCTGGACCTTCGTCGCCTACGCGCTCGTGCGGGCGGCGCTGCACGACGACCGCCGGATCCTGATCTGGGCCGGAGTCGTCAGTGGCCTGGCGATGGAGGCGAAGTACGCGCTGCCG
>PMOG01000027.1 GCA_003161555.1 Vulcanimicrobiota bacterium
GTTATCCTGCACCCTGCCCGATGGAGCCCGGACGTTCCTCGACGCTTGCGCGCCGCGACGGCCCAGCGTCCTCCGCGGTCTGGATGCTACCGCAGGGGCCGCTGCGATGCAAGCGCTCGATGGGTCGCGATCCGCGCCGCGGGTAAAGTCGCGCGGTCCGAAGGCCGACGCAAGAAGAGATGCGTGACGGATTCCTCCGCTCGGCGACGGCTTGCGTTGCCCTGGCGTCGGCGTTGTCCGCCTGCGGCGGCGGGGGCAGCACCACCCCAGCGCCGACCGGCGGATCGCCGGCCACGGCCGCCCCGACTGCATCGCCTTCACCGACGCCGTCCGCCTCGCCGGCGCGAACCGCGAGTCCCTCACCGACCGCCACGCCCACGCGAACGCCGAGCCCAACACCTACGCCGACCGCGACGCCGACCCGTTCGCCCAGCCCGAGTCCGTCACCGAGTCCGAGCGCGGGCTCGCTCGCGTCGCGCGTCCTGGTGGTCGCAAACAGCGGCATCGCTGCCAGCACAACCCTCGCGGCAACCTACATGTCAGGGCGCCAAATCCCCGCCGGTAATCTGCTGACGCTTCCGCTTACGAACGATCCGACGAACTTCTCGATCTCGCAGGCGAACCTGCAAACGCAGATCTACGTGCCGGTCGCCAACGCGATCGCTTCGCTGCGCAGCAAAGGAACGCGGATCGATTTCATCGTGCTGATGTACGGCGTGCCGTACCTGATCAACAGCGGCACCTTCAGCGGCTACAGCGTCGACGGCGTACTGACGCAAGTTCTCGGTCCGTTCCCGGCCGCCAACGGCATCTACAACCCCTATCAGTACCAAACGGGACCGTTCTCGTCGGCTACGTATGCGATGGAGTTGGTAACGCGGCTCGACGGACGTTCCATCGCCGATGCGACGAACCTGATCACGAACAGCCTGGCCTCGGATGGAACCCATCCGCACGGGGAATTCTTCTTCGACTACGATCCAGGACGCCAGGCCAACGGATATGCGGTCTTCAACCAGATGATGCAGACGGCGCAGACGGATCTGGCGAACGCCGGTTTCGATGCGCAGATCGATCTGACGAATGCCTTCGTGGCGCCTGCCTCACCGCTCGAGGGGTACGCCAGCTGGGGCAGCAACGACTTTCACTTTTCGCAGACGGCATACAATGCGCTGCGCTTCGTCGCCGGCGGTCTCGCGGAGACGGCGGTCAGCACCTCAGCCAGCAATATTCGCACGCCCGGCGGCGGGCAGAGCCAAATCGCCGATCTGATCCATCAAGGCGTCACCGGCGTCCACGGGGACGTCACCGAGCCGTACCTGTACGCGATTCCGGACCCGTCGGCAGTGTTCCCGAATTACACTGCGGGGCGAACCCTGGCCGAGGCGTTCTACAGCGGTTTGGCTGTGATCGCTTGGAAAGAAGTTGTGATCGGCGATCCGATCTGCCGCCCCTACGCCGCCCCGGGGACATCGTCGGCCGGCCGCCGGCTCGTCCGGCATAGCATGCCGCGCCTTCCGCTGTCGCCGTAGCAGCCCGTTCGCTTCGCGCTAGGGTCGCGCGGAGTCGTCGTCGGGCGCGGCGATGTCGCTCACATCCCACTCCCTGTCGACGGCTTCCGCGTCGAGCATCTCCTTCGACGGAAAGCAGTATGCGACAAATGATGCGACTAGTTCGACGATTCCCGAGAACAGGCTGTTGAACACGACGTCCACTCCGTATGGCTGCCCCCGATTGCGGTTGGCGCTTCGGTCGCTACATGTTCGAAGGCCCGTTCGACGGATCGTGGCCGACGTAAGAGCCCGTCGAGCGATCGTGACCTCAGGGTGCGAGCAGAAAGTAAAACGACTCCGAGCTGACAGTTAAGGGCGTGACCTGCAGGGTGAAGAGTGCGGTCGGCACGCCGGTGGCTCCAGCCGGATAGACATCGACCTGGTTGCCTGGGTTCAGCAGTTGGTTGCCGTACACGTTGTTATTGGCATCGACGGTCACAGGCGCGGCGAAAAACTGCGAGGGCGACTGGAATACCGTTGCAGGGGACGGGTTGCTCGTCGAGCCGGGCGCGAATTGATAGACGTTGTTCGTAATGCCGTCGACGACGGTAAGCGTCCCATCCGCGCCAACGGCCATCCCGGCGACGGTCGTAAAACCGGCATTGCTTCCGGGGCCACCGATCGTGCGCATCGGTGCGCTGTTTGGTGTCACGGTCGAAAAGACGAGGATCGTCGCGGGCGTTCCGGTCGGAGTATTCACCACGTACAGCCTGTTGCTCGAGTCGACGTAAAGCAAGGTCGGGGCGGTCTCCCCCGTCGGACTCGACGGAATCGTGATCGGCACGGTGGTTGGGCTAAACCCTGCCTTGTACTCGAAGACCTCGAGCGCGTTCGTACCGGATTGCGCCAGCAGCTGGCCAAGGATAAACACATCACCGCTCGTGTCGACGCCGAGGCCGCCGACCTGGGTCGGGAGACTTTTGTTCAACGACGCCTGATAACTGTCGATGATGGTCGTCGGTGACCCACTGCCGGCAGCCAATTGGGCAGCGGTGTATGCGACGACGAGGTGTCCGGTGTCGACGTTACCTGAAGCATACAAGGCTCCATTGGGTCCCCACGCGAGGAATCCCGGAACGCCGAGGCTCGACGACGTGAACCGCGCCGCGGGGGCGCTCGTGCCGACCGAGCCGGCCGCGAACGCGTCGATCTCCGGCGAGTTGATGTAGGCATACAGTATTTTTGGAAGGCTTGTCGGCGGCAGGGCCTTCAATGCGAGGCCGACACTGCCGGTCGCGTGACCGCCGTTTCCGCCGCTTGCCGAAAGGTTGAGCGTGACGGAGATTCCGCTGGTAACCGGCGTCAGGACAAACTTGTTCGGATTGTTCGCTACCGTCGCGACCGTCATGTTTGCGGAACTGCTCGTTACGCTGAGCGCCGGCGCGCCAGGGCCGACGATCACGTTGCCGTCGGCATCCGTCGCGACGACGAGAAAGTTCGCCGGCGTCGTGCCGAGCAACGTGTAACCGCTCGCCGTCGCGGTCACGTTCGTCTGACCCGGATAGGGATACGCAACGACCCCCGTCGGCACACCCTCGAGGGTGATCGAAACGGTGTTGGTTTGGCCCGAGACGATCGTCTGCGCGACGGTGTTCTGCGAGAGCGCGTTGCCGGTACCGCCGGTGCCGTCGTAGGTGACGAAGGTGAACGTATCGTTGCCGAGCGGCGCCATCGCGACGAGCGTGCAGACCGGCGTAGCGCCGAAGGACGGCGTCGAACAGTCGCCTCCGGACGGTGTGAGGTTCTGCGCCACCGGCGAAGCCCCGTTGACGCTGATCGTGATCGACTGCGTCGCCGGCGAGAGATACTTCGGCCGGCGGCGCGTCGCTTGGCCGGTTGTGGTGGGCGCGTCGATCCGAATCGTAACGGCCACCGAGGAGGGCGAAATCGTGGCTGAACCGCCCGGTACCGAGGCGCCCGGTGACGATCCTCCGTCGCCGCACGCACTCAAGAGGAGCGCCGCCGCAAGAGCGAGCGGAAGGGCGAAATGATGCCGATGCGCGGCCGAGCCGCGTAGCGCAGTCACGCTCGGTATATCGGTTGGGCGGACCCGAAACTTCATTATCACGCTATTTTTCATTTATCGCGCTATTGACGATAGGCGACCCGCAAATGATCGCCTGTCGCGCACAAACTGTTGGAACCGTGCCTTACGAGGACTTGACGATGCCCGAGCAGCCCCGCACCGGGGCGCGCTGCGCCTCTGGGCGACCGAAAGGTGGGGGCCCGCCATGGCGCGTTCGCGCGGCGAGGCTCAAAATCGGCGTAAACCTCCCCCAAGGCACTCATTCAGGAGAATCATCTTGAGCGCTCGAGCACTCGCGGGCTCCGTCGCCGCACTCATCGTGTGCGCCTCAGCGCTCGCGGCGTGCAGTGGCTCCGGCGGTACCGCCCTGGTATCGCACCCCGCGTCGACGCCGGCGCCCGCGCCCTCCCCGACCCCGGCACGTCACCGACAATGTCTCCTAGCAGCAGCGCCAACGTGCTTCAAGCACCGTGCCAGATCGGCTCCAATTACATCGATTTTCAGGCGACGTCCGGACCCTCCGCAGGAATGTACGTTCCCGCGCCGGGCAGCGGTGCGTTCACCGTCGATACGCCCTCGAGTCTCTTGACGTCGTTCGGCGTCACCGCTGGCGAAACGGGTCAGATTCAGAGCTTGAATGAGGGCACGGGGAGCGTCACTGTGCCGGGACCGTTTCTTAGCTTCAACGCCGGCGGATTACAGGATCAGTTCAGCGCAAATTACGTCTTCCGAGGATCGGTGGGGCCGTTCAGCTTCGTTCAGAACGGAAACACGCTCGGTGTCACATTTTCCGTCGGCGGGAAAGTCGTCAACTCGAGAACGCAAGCGAACAGCGTTCCCTTCTACGTCGACTTTTCGCTGACGTACAACGGGACGCAGACTCAGCTGCTCGCGTCGTACAAGGCCGACTACGCTGCGACCGTTGCGCTCGTTCACTTCGCCTGTATCGATTACTCGCAAGAGGATCAGCGGGACGAGGTTCGCCGCGAGTTGGTAGCAGCACGGGACGATGCTTGGGAGACGCATCACAGCCCCATACGGGATCGCGTGATCGCTGCACTAGAAGAACTAGAGCGTAGAGACCCTGGTGAGTAGTTCTGACGCTGCGAAAGTGCCATGCAGTGCTCAACACGCCCGCCAGACGCAAATCCATGCGATTAGACTGCGTGACACTGCCGCCGGGTACACCCCAACCCCGTGGAACGCGAGAAGAGAGGCCCACGGCGGGTAATTTACACCTTAGGGGACCTTCTCGTTCGTCTTGCGCCGTTCTAGTCGGTTTCTAAGGTGTTTGCCTCCAGTACGACGCTTCGCGTCACCGGGAATCTCTGCCGGACTGGTTCGCCGCAGATAAGTCGGCTCGTTCGCGGGTGCCGAGTTAGTTGGCGAGGTCGGGACCGGCACACACCCGCCGGTCCCGGCCGAGGCCTTAGCGCCATGGCCGCAACCGACACGCTGCACCCCAAACGCGCCGGGCTGAATAGGCGGGCCCGGCGGGTATGAATGCCCTCCGGACCCTTTGCCTCGTCCTTGTGTCGTTTGGATCAGTTTCTACGGGTTCTTGGAGCCTTGCGCGAGGCGGTCCCGTGCCTTGCTGGATAAGCGGCGCATCAGGATGTTCCAGATTACGACAAACGCGATGATCCCGACGCCCAGGGTGTTGGGAGTGTAGGGCCGGATGTAGAGCGCGATACCGGCGACGACGTACGCCACTGCTAAGATGGCCGCAGTCTTCAGCGGCATCCTTGGCGCGTCGATAAACGCCATCCGGTATGTCGCCACCAATCCGCCCAACGCGCAGAGGGTAGTGACGACCCGGAAAACCTCGGCCAAGTCGGTCACGAGAAGCAGACGTAGAGTCCGATGATTAAGCCGATCCCGATCCCAGCAGCACTTGCGAGAGCAAGAAACTCCGAGAACGTCATTCCTGCGAGCAGGCCACCGATAAACTCTAGCGCTCCGATCTCGCTGACTCCGCTCGTGATACTGCCTGCGGCTCTAACAATCGGGACCGAGTAGGCTGCTGGGTTCGTCATGATTTGCCTTGCCATCGCAAGTGCAGAACCGACCGCAGCAGCCGATGCTGAGACACAGGCAGGGTTTGGTATGGGTGGAGCAATCCAGAACTGACTGCCCTTCAGATTCTGCATTCCCATGTATGGGGCCGCTCCGACGAAGCCCTGAGCATAGTTGCCCTGACCGTTGTCCACGCTGACGCCTGAGCCACCGATGACTTGCGGGTCCGGTGGAATCCTGTTTGGATCAGCGGTGCAATCTTGAGGGCTTCGCGCATTAGACGCGTTGACAGGGCAATCCAACTCGTCCTGCGTGACGATGCCGCTGCTAGGGTCGCGTGTGTAAGAAGTACCGGTCGGCGTGACGATCTTGGAGCAGCCGGTTCTTGCCATCAGTTCAGCGAGGCTGAGTCCACTGCCGCGGGAAGATGGGTTGGCTGAGGAGGGCGCTGCCGCCGCCTGCACACGCAGGCAGTACCAAAGCCCCCAATGTCGCGAAGCCGCCTCTCGTTATGAAAGCACGGCGCGACCTTACGGTCGTTTGCATGTTTCTCTGTACACCCGGTTCGAGAGGCATCGGGAAATACCGAAGCCGCTCCGACATGAACCCTGCCGGACTGAACCGAGGATAGCATAGGCGGGATGGCTCGTATAGGTTGCAGAACTGCTCTCCGAGGGCGCACCGTATGAGGACGTTGCGCGTTACGCGGGGCACAAGAACCCGCGAATGCTTATTGCGACCTACGCAAAGCCGATGACCGGAAACGAGCGCATGGCGCAGTTGATGGGTTCCGCGCTGAACGGCGCCCGATGGAATGGTCCCGAAATGGCCCCAAAATCGGGAGTGTCGCTGACAGCAAAGAGCAAGCCATGCAATGAAAAAGCCCGTGGTTACGGGCTCAAACTTGGTGGAGGATAGGAGACTCGAACTCCTGACCCCCTGCATGCCATGCAGGTGCTCTACCAGCTGAGCTAATCCCCCGGGCGACCGACGACCATTCACGCCGTCGGCGGTGCGGTCCTGGCGGGGCTTACGTCTTTGGGCAGCTTGCGGCGCTCGGGTTCCGGTTCGAAAGACTCCTCGCGCGCCAGCCGGACGATCACTCGATCCAAACGGTCGAGGAGATGGGTCGCGTGCGAGAGCACGCGATCCGGTCCGCCGGGCGCATCGTGCGCCAACTGTTGCAGCGCGTCGACGTAGGGACGCGCGTCGGTTGTCGTGATCGTCGCGTCCGCGCTGAAATGCGCCGCCGCGGCCTCGAGGTTCGCCGTGAGAGTCGACTCGAGATTTCGCAACGAATCCGCCGCGCGCGAATCGACGGCCCCTCCGGCGCGATCGACGATCGCAGCGAAGCTGCGGGCGTAGAACCCGCACGCGCCCAAGGCCGCGGTCCAGCGGCGCAGCCGGCGCGCGCTCGCGGTTAGGGCGCGTCCCGCTAGGATCGGCCGTGTCCGCGCGACCAGCTGCTGCAGCCGCTCGTCGAGTGTGCGCGCGGCGGCGATCGCCGATTCGTCGTTTCCGGACGGATCGAGGAGATGCTGGATGCCTGCGTGCACGACGACGCCGAGCGCGTCGAGAGTCTCCGCAACGGCGGTGCTGACGACGTCGCGCGTGCGCGTCGGCAAGATGAAGATCGCAGCGATCGCCCCGAACGCCGCGCCGATCGCCGTCTCGGTGAGCCGTATGATGAGCAACCCGTCGCTGAAGCGGCCGAGCAATCCCCACAACAGCGAGAGCAGGGCGGTGATGAAGAAGATCATCGCCGTGTACGAGACGCGTAAGAAGTAGACGCCCAAGAACAGGAAGGCGAAGATGAGCGCGACTTCGAGCCGGGGGTGACCTTGTGCGAGGTGGCCGGCCAGAAGTCCCAGCGCAACGCCGAGCGCGGTGCCCAGCGTGCGCGACCACGCGCGGGCCAGAGTCTCGCCCGATGACGCAGTGCCGATGAAGACGAAATAGGTCGCGAGCACGGCCCAGTACCAGCGTTGGGGCGAGAGCGCCTCGCCGACGGCGATCGCCGCTGCCGACGCCAGGGTGACTTGAATTGCCTGACGCAGGGGCGGCTGCTGGGGTGGCGTAGCCATGCTGTTCGAACCGCTCGACCCGCGGAGCGCCGCGCGCACGTGGCGCAGCCGGTCGACCGCGCCGGCAAGGTCGCGAATCGATTCCGCCGTCTCGGTCGCAACAGCATCGGCGTCGGGAGCAGTTTGCACGCGCAATGCGACGCGCGCGGCACGCGCGGTATTGCCATGCCGCAGCGTCGCCAATGCGACGCGGATCCCGCGCAGTGCGGCAGCGTCCAGCTCCCGCAGCCGCGGTACGGCTGCAGCGAGGTTCTCCGCCGCGAGTTCGGCGTCGAAGACGACCGCGCCGGCATCGCCGGCATCCTCCGGCAAACGGCTCTCGATTGCCAGCGCGGTCTCGTTGAGGCGAAAGGTCGCCCGCCGTAACTGCTCTTCCGAGGCCGCCGAGTGCCCTTTGGCGAGCGCATCGATCACGGCATCGAGCACCAGCCGCAGGCGTGCCCGAAAGGCGTCGACCATCCGCCGCGCCGTCCATGCCGGCGCTTCGCGCAAAAGCACGAACCGCACCAGAAACGTGACCGCGACCGCAACCGCGATCGTCGCGATCAGCGCCGGGAGCTGCTCCGGGGTTGCCCCCAGGAAGAGCGCGATGAAGTACGTCAGCGTCGCAATCGTCCCGAACGCGGTCCAGCGCAAACCGTGTTGGCGAATCGCGACCGCGGTGAAGAGCACGGCCAGAAACAACAGGTCGGCGAGCAGCGCATGTCCGCTGGTCAACGCGCCCAGCACGATCCCGAAGGTCGCGGGCAGCGGCGCCAGCAGCGTCGTGGTGCGGGCCGAACTGTCGTTGATCGACAGCGCCGTCTGCATCGCGACCGTCGCGCCCAAGATCGCGACGCTCAAGGGAATGTGGAGAATGCTCGCGAGTACGCCGATCGCGGCCACAGCCATCGCGACCGACAGCGTGACCCGCGCCGCGGTCAGCAGCCGCGTCAGACCGGGATCGGCCGCGACGAACTCGTCCCACAGAACGGCGAACCCGTCCCAGCGCGCCACGATCAAGGCTTCCCGAGGGGCATGAAGGTGCATCTTCGGCCAGGGGACAGTGTGACTCCGGCGCCCAGGGGGCATGCCGCCTGAAGGAAGAACTGCCTTGAGGGTCCCTTCGAGGTCGCGTATGTCGTCATTTCAGGACCAGGGCGGAGACCCGACGCAGAGCATCGCGGAGACGCACGTGCCGCCTGCGCCGCCTCCCGCCGCGCCGGCCGCAGCGGCGCCCGCTCTACCCCTTGCCATGGGTCCGGTACCCGCCGAACTGGCCGGCGTGCTGCTGCCGACCGAGCACGTGACCTTCTCGAGCGGCCCGCACCCCATCACGCTGCTGCACCCGATCGTCAGCGCCGTGATCATTGCGATCGCCTTCGGCGTCGCGCTGGCGTGGCAAACGCACCCCATCGTCCGCGGACATCACGTCACCGAGCCGCTGATCGCGGGACCGTACCGGACCGCGGTCCTCGTGCTGCTCGCGATCCTCTTGGCACGCGAAGCGCTGCTCTTCCTGATCCGCTTCGCGCACTATTTGTCGTATCGGATCGTGACGACAAACCGCCGCGTGTTCGTCGTCGAAGGCATCATCGGGCGGCGCGTACGCCCGTTCGGCAATACCGCCCTCGCCAGTTCGCGTCTGGTCCAGGGTCCGCTGGGCCGCTGGCTGGGGTACGGCACGATCTACGTCGGCGCCGAAGCCGCAAACATGACGATCGGCGGCGCGCTGCGCGACCTACGCGAACCGCTGCAACTCTACCACGAGTTCGAAGCCGTCGCACTCGGCGTCGACGGCAACACCTGGGCCCAGCCGATCCGCCAAACAATCGTTCCGTAGGGATGAAAACCTGGTGGAGACGAGGGGACTCGAACCCCTGACATCCTGCTTGCAAAGCAGGCGCTCTACCAGCTGAGCTACGTCCCCGTTTTTGATACTTTGATACCACGCGATTTTCGGTGCTCGCTTGGTCTCGGTTTCACCCACGGAAGGCCATCCGTGAGAGGCGTTCGGGTGGGTACCTGGTGGGTAGGTCTTCGCCGTAGTACGCGATGTACTTGCATCCCATGCCTTCGGTCTAACGCGAAGCGCGTTTCAAAAACAAGGCTCGTGTTACAAGGGAATCCTATCCTCCGGGCCACTTCGCCGGCGGACAGGATCGTACGGGGATACTGGGCGGCAGAAGTCTGGCACGATTCCGGCGGGACGTCGAGGCGACCCTACGATAGGGACGAGAGACCTCCACGTCCTTGAAAGGAATCGTGCTTGTGACGATACCTTCATTCTCCAATCGGAGCGTCGTCGCGGTGCTCCTGGTCCTCGCCTTCGTGCTCCAGGGAACGACAAGCGTTCTGGCCGGCACGACCGGGGTCATCAACGGTACCGTGATCGATGCTGCCACGCATCAGCCTATTCCGGGCGCAGTCGTGACGGTAACCAGCCCGTCGCAAACGGCGAAGACTACCGCGGATGCTCAAGGGCATTTCGCGTTTCTGTCTCTCGCGCCCGACACGTACGCGATTTCCGTGCCGGCTTCGAACGTATACGATCCCGGCGCACTGAGCGGGGTCACGGTTCAAGCCGATGCGACGCTCTCCGTTTCGGTCGTGCAAACGAAGCGGCTTACGCAGATCGGCGCCGTAACATCGCGCGCTGCCTCCTCGCTCGTGAAGCCGGGCACGACCGCGGATCTCTACTCGATCAACGCCGTGACGCAGGATAAAGCCGCCGCACTCGGCGGCGGCGGCAGCCTGAACAGCGCGTGGTCCGCGGTCAGCGCGGTCCCCGGGGTCTTTGTTCAACCAGGACAGCAAGGCTACATCGGGGCTTCCCCGACGATCAGCATCCGCGGCGGCGATTACGACCAGATCGGATACGAGCTGGACGGCGTACCGGTCAATCGCGCGTTCGACAACTATCCCTCGGGACCGGTTTCATCGCTCGGTCAGCAGGAGCTGCAGGTGTACACCGGCGCCACGCCGGCGAACTCGGAAGCCGAGGGCATCTCGGGCTATATCAATCAGGTCATCCGCACCGGCACGGCGCCCGGCACGAGAAACCTCGATCTCGGCATCGGGTCACCGCTTCAATACAATAAGCTCTCGTTTGAGGCGGGAGGCGCAAACCCCAGCCGCACGTTCTCCTACTACCTTGGCGTGGGCGCGTATAACCAAGGTTTTCGGTACTACGATCAATACAACGGTTCGGCCATTTCCAATGCGTGGGGTTTCCCGCTCACAAAATGCCCGACCCCGGCGACGATCCCGATCCCGTCGTGCGGCGCTATCGATGGGACCGGTAACTACGCGTACAACAATTACACGAACGGCAGCGCGACGACCCCGTCGTACGTTCTCGGTGGGGCGCAGTTGGGTCAAATCGGGAACGTCCAGGATCGCGACAGCGTCCTGAACCTGCACTTCGGGATTCCGCGCGCAGACGGAAACCACGATGACGTCCAGGTGCTCGTCGACATCAATCACATCGGGAATATCTACAACTTCTCGACCAGCCAGTTCGGCGGAACCGCCTACACGAACGCCATCGGCTTGGGGGCACCCGCGTACCTCGACGGATATCAGTTTGTCGGCGCCCCGCTCGGTGCGTTGCTGCCGGCGACCTACAGCGGCGGCGGCGTGGTGAACTACCTCTACCCGCAATCGCCCACCGGCCGCCTGCCGTTCGCAGCGATTGATCCGAACGCAAACGATGCGATCACCAACGATCAAGGTATATTCAAGCTGCAATACCAGCACAACTTCGGCACGAATGCGTTCCTGCGTCTGTACGGATACACGTATTACTCGGCGTGGCTCCAGGTGGACCCCCAGAGCACCTATGCCAACTACACATCGCCGGGCTCGCCCGACTACGAGCTGACCGCGCACACGCGGGGTCTGAGCGCCGAGTTCTCCGACCAGCTCAACGCGCAGCACTTGTTGACCATCCAAGGATCGTACACGACGTCGAATGCGCTGCGAGATAACAATTTCCAGATGCTGAATTTCCTTGGCTCGTCCCCGCCGAGCGACACGGAAGTCATTGGCGGCCTAGCGGGAGTCTTGGTCGACTCAACCCATCCGTACAACGGCCTGTGCTATGCGCCGGGCGGCGGTGCACCGGTCCCCTGCTTCAATGGAGCCGGTTCGAACATCAATCCGGCGATCGGCTACTTCAGCTTCTCGCAAGCAGCGAACGGTACCGTTACCCCTGCGAGCGGTACCTGCGGCGGCGGACCGTGCCAGTACATGCTGGCCGAGAACGGCCCTCACGCCGCATATAACCAGGTTACACCGAAATTCACGGCGTTCTCCATCACCGATCAGTGGAAGCCCGCCGACCGCGTAAACGTCAATCTGGGCTTGCGGTTCGACCAATTTCAGTTCGTGGGTGCGAACACGTTGGACGGGCCCGCGCGCGATTTCTGGTACGCGGCGTGGAACGCGCAATTCCCGAACCTCCAGCAGTTCAACATTCCGAGCCAGGTCAACACCTACAACGAGTTTCAACCGCGGGCTGGGCTCACGTACACGGTCAACCCGTCGACCGTGCTGCGCGCCAGTTACGGGCGCTACGCGCAAGCTCCCAACAGCGCGTTCGAACAGTACGATGTCGCACAGGCGAACGCGCCGCTCTTCCTAGCGGACTTCGTCCGCTATGGGATTGGCGATACGCCCGCTCACCAGATCCGGCCGGAACTGTCGAACAACTACGACTTCTCGCTCGAACATCAGTTTAATCGAGACACGTCGATCAAGCTGACCCCTTTCCTGCGTAAGACGCAGGACCAGATCCAAAATTTCTATCTCGATCAGAAGACGAACTTCGTGTCCGGCCTAAATGTCGGGAAGCAGACGTCCGAAGGGCTCGAGCTGGAACTCGATAAGGGCGACTTCTCGCGCAATGGTTTCGCGGCCCGGCTCTCGTTTACGTACACGAACAGCTACATCAACTACTTGCCCCAGCCGAACGGCAATTCGGTCGTGTACGCGTTGAATCAAGGCATCGCAAACTACAACTCGTACACCAGCTTCTGCGCCACCCACACGACGGACAAGCGCTGCATCGTTCCCGGGGCCTCTTCGCAAGCCACCGCGGCGCCGTGCTACGCCGGCGGAGCGGCGGACCCGACGTGTTCGGCAGCCGGCACGGTAGCGAACCCCTACTGGAACGCGCCGGTACAGCAGCTGCTCAATCCGAACGCGAACTACCCGACGTTCGACACGTTCCCAGGCGGGGTCGCTACGGGCGGGTACACGACGTTCGGGGCGCCGTACGTGGCCACGCTGCTCGTGCAGTGGAAGCACGGTCCGCTCGCCATCACGCCGGCGCTCCAGTTCCTCGCCGGACAACGTTACGGCGTACCGCTCAGCACCCCCGGCGTGGCACCGGACACCTGCGGCGCGCCGCTGACCGGCACACTTGCGGGTGACCCGCGCTACGTGTACGGAGCCCCCGGCGGGTCGCCGTATAATGTCGCGAACTGCACCAATACCGGTCCCAGCGGCGTGCTGGTCGCGATTCCGAACCCATTCACGAAGGCATTCGACGGGGTCGGCGCCTTCGTGGAGCCGGCAAACTTGCTGCTGCATACGCAAGTCAGCTACGACCTGAACAAACGCATCACGCTGGTCGCGAACTTTGCGAACATCGTCGATCGGTGCTTCGGAGGGACCAAGGTTGCGTGGGCGGTGGCGAACACGTGCTCCTACGGAGCGACCTACGGTTCCGGAGCAATCCAGCCGGTCGGAAACCAATACAACCCCGGCGCCCACATCCAGCCGTTCCTAGCCACGCCATACGATCCGTTCATCGACCTCAACGGACCGCAGCTGCAACAGCCCTTCGCTGTGTATGTCGAGGCGCGCGTCAAGATCTGACCTCATGTACATCCCAAAGGCACAAAGCGGTCCCGCTTCGGCGGGGCCGCTTTGTCGTGTCGCCCTGAGCTGCGTCCACGTTCAGAGTTTGTTCGCCGCGGAGGTGCGGCGAGGCCGCGCGCCGAGCAACATTCTCGATGCCTCCGACCTCCAGCGCACGGCTCTCCTACCCCGATACGCCGCGGACCGATCAGACCGACGAAACCTTCGGCGTCGAGGTCCCGGACCCGTATCGCTGGCTGGAAGATCTCAACGCCGAAGCGACACGTGACTGGATCAACGCGCAGAACGGGTTGACCGAATCGGTTCTCGCGACCGTGCCGCAGCGCGAGCGCATTCACGCGCGACTGACGGCGCTGTGGGATTACGAACGGTGGTCGATTCCGTCGAAGGTCGGCGACCTGTATGCGTACTTTCGGAATACCGGCTTGCAGAATCAGTCGGTGCTCATGGTGACGCCCGATCTGGCCCAGCCCGGACGTGTCCTGCTCGATCCCAACACGTTCTCCGACGACGGGACGGTCGCGCTCTCCGGACTCGCCTTCAGCGACGACGGCGCGCTGCTGGCGTACAGCACGTCGGCCTCGGGATCGGACTGGAAGGAATGGCACGTCCGCGACGTCGTGACCCGCCAGGACCTGATGGACGTCGTACGCTGGTCGAAGTTTTCCGGAGCCTCGTGGCGCCGCGACGGGAGCGGGTTTTACTACAGCCGTTTCGACGAGCCCGCGAGCGCGACGCAGTTCAAAGACACGAACTACTTTCATAAACTGTACTTCCATCGGCTGGGCACGCCGCAGTCGACGGATCTCCTCGTCTACGAATGTCCCGATCACAAGGATTGGAGCGTCAACGGCTACGCGACCGAGGACGGCTGCTACGTCGTGATCGATCTCAGCCAGGGCACGGATCCCAACAACGGGATCGTCGTCAACGAGCTC
Source organism: Vulcanimicrobiota bacterium (assembly GCA_003161555.1). Classification (GTDB taxonomy): domain Bacteria; phylum Vulcanimicrobiota; class Vulcanimicrobiia; order Vulcanimicrobiales; family Vulcanimicrobiaceae; genus Vulcanimicrobium; species Vulcanimicrobium vanleeuwenhoeki. The sequence continues at coordinate 14,483 of PMOG01000027.1, forward strand.
GCGGCCGGCACGTTCACCATCCTGTGCCCGGAAGGCCAAGCGCGCCACAATTACGTCGGAAACGACGGCGCGACGTTCTATTTCCTGACCACGCTCGATGCTCCGCGCGGCCGCGTGGTCGCGATCGATCTTGCCGGCGGCCCGCGGCGCGAGATCGTCGGCGAAACCGCCGACCCTCTGAGCGACGTTTCGCTCTTCGGTGAGCGGTTCATCATGTCGTACCTTCGCGACGCGACCGCCTACGTCGCCGTGCGCGCGCTCGATGGCACGCCCGCCGGCGACATCGCGTTGCCCGGCCTGGGGAGCGTCGGCGGGTTCGGCGGTAAGCGCGCCGCGCGCGAAACCTTTTACTCGTACACCAGCTACACGGCGCCCGCGAGCATCTACCGCTACGACCTCGAGACGCAAACGTCGACGCGCATTTTCGCTCCGCGCATCGCGTACGACGCCGGGGCGCTGACCAGCCGTCAGGTCTTCTACGCGTCGAAAGACGGAACGCGCATCCCGATGATCATCACCTCGAAGAGCGGCATCGGACCCGGTTCCAAGGCGCCCGCGATCCTCCACGGGTACGGGGGCTTCGACATCGCCTTGACGCCGGAGTTCTCGCCGGCGGTCGCCGTGTGGCTCGAGATGGGCGGAATCTACGCCGTCGCGAACCTGCGCGGCGGCGGCGAGTACGGTGAGGCCTGGCACCTCGCGGGCGTCAAAGAGAAGAAGCAGAACGTCTTCGACGACGCGATCGCGGCGGCCGAGTACCTGATCGCCGAGGGCTGGACGACGCCGGACAAGTTGGCCATCAAGGGTGCGTCCAACGGCGGCTTGCTCGTTGGCGCGTGCATGGTGCAGCGGCCGGAGCTCTTCGCGGCGGCGCTGCCGTCGGTCGGGGTGCTGGACATGCTGCGCTTTCACCGCTTCACGATCGGCTGGGCCTGGATGTCGGATTACGGCTCGCCCGATGACCCCGACGATTTCGCCACGTTGCTGGCGTACTCGCCGTACCATCAGCTGCAGCGCGGGGTCAACTATCCGGCGACGCTGGTTGCGACCGGGGATCACGATGACCGCGTGTTCCCTGGCCACTCGCTGAAGTTCGCCGCGGCGCTTCAGCACGCACAGGGCGGCGCGGCGCCGGTGCTCCTGCGGGTTGACGTGAAGAGCGGTCACGGCGCGGGCAAGCCGACCGAGAAAATCATCGATGAGGTCGCCGACCGCTACGCGTTCCTCGTGAAGACGCTGGGTATGACGTCGCCCTCCTAGCCTTCGATTCATATCCCGCCGCGAATGCCGTCGCGCGGCGCATCACGGCTGCGGCAGCTCGGGCTTCCGCACGTAGACGATCTGGTCGACGTTGAGGTGCGTCTCGATCGCGGGCGGCGTGCTGATATTTTCGGCGACCATCAGTTTGACGTAGCGGCCGGCGGCATTTCCAGCCGCGAAGCCCCGGCTGATCGTTTGGAAGCCCCTCGGGTCGACCCAGAGCGTCTCGCCGGTCGAGAGGAGCACGCGGGCATTTTCCATGCCCCCAGTGTACCCGCGTGGCTACGGCGCGGACCGCTTGCCGGCCGAGGCTTAACCGCGGTCGGGTTGCCAGCGTCCTGTATTCTCGACCGGCGAGAATAGCGGCAGCGGCGCCGCAAACCCGGAAGCGGGAATCCGGTCCGGAGTCGGCGCTGGTCGAAAGCGCTGGTCCGCCGATGCGTTTCGTGAATTTGGGCTATTCCGCAGGACTTGCTTCCGCCGTGCTCTTTGGAACGCTGGCGACCGGGCCCGCGCCGAACCCTGAACCCACGCCAATCACGACGATCGGCCGTACGACCTCCAGAACACCGGCCTGCAACGTGCTCCGCGACCTCGTGGCGCCGTCGCTGCGCGCCGCCATGGACGCGGCGGCGGCGTTCACCGATGCCCAGGCTCGTTTAGGAGCTTACGGCGACCGGACGGGTGGGATTCATCCGAACCGGGCGATCGGGACGCTGGAACTCAAGCGGCTCGACCCCAACATCACGGCGATGGCGAAGGACATGCGCACCATCCGCGACGCGCTCGGCGATCAGCGGGTGTCGGCCGTGCGCACCGACGAGCACGTGCGCGCGCTGCGCGAAGCCCTGCAAGCGCTCGACGACGCCGAGAACGACAAGTTCAATGCGCTCAATGGCTTCGTCGAATCCCGCAATATGGCCGACATCATGGCGATCGACGAGGGCATGGCGCAGATGACCGCCGCGAACACCAGCGATATGGGCCCGCCTCCGGGCGCAGTGAGGGTCCTGCCGACTCCGGAGGCCTTCGCTTCGCACCCCACGCCGCCGCCGATCAGCACGACGCCGGACCATCAGCCCAACCTGCTGCCGGACTACGTGCCGGCGGTCTCGGGAACCAAGGTCGATCCAAATAGTCTGGCGGCGCGCGACGCGCAACTCGAGGCTACGGCGGCTGCGCGCATCATCGCGATCACGAACGTCTGCCGGTAGGCCCTAGGGCCCGCGTGCGAGCGGGCCGCCGCCGACGGATCCCGGTGCATGCACTGCGACGCCGACGAAACTCGCCGCCGCCTGGCTCAGTCCGCCCGTCACCGCGTTAGCAATCGCACCGATCAGCACGCCGCTGATCGCAGCGATCGTACGAAAGTTCGCGAAACTGAAGAGTCGCATCATCGACACGCTTTCGGCGTGCTGCACCAGACCGATCGTGTCGAGCACTGCGCCCACCACCGGGAAGAACAGGGCGGCGGTAATCAGCGTCGCGACGGCGTGCTCCCAGGTCTCCAGCAGCAGCGCCGTCGGCGCGATCGCGACGACGAATGCAAACCCGAGGAACAGGCCCTTCGTCGTGGCCATGCCGCCGCGAAGATACGGCAGGAAGTACACGAACACGAACGCCGCCACCGCGCCGCGAGCGATCGCGTGCAGAATCCACGCCAGCAGAAACATGATTGAGAGCGAGGACACGCTCAGGGTGCCCTTGAGGGCGTCGAAACCGACGAAGGCCGTCACGGTCGAAAGAAACGCCCCAATGTAAGCCGCCTGACGCGCCGAACGAATCGGATCCCGCAGCGTAAACGCAGCGAACATCGTCGTCGCGCCGATCTCGGGCGTTATGGGCGTCAACCCGCGGGATTCCTCGACCATGAACTGCGTCAATTCCAGGCTGCGCGTGTTGTATGTCGCGAAGTCCAGGTCGCCGGCCAGAAACCTCTCACGCAGCTGACGCAGCGTGCGCGTCGCCACGTCCAGGTCGGCTCGCAGCGCAGCTTCTTTGAACAGCGTCTCGCTGGTCGGGCCTAACGGCCGCAGATGCTGCGAGAGCAGGTTGCAGACGGCGCGCGAACGCAGCGCGAAGAGGGGAATGGTCGCCAGGGCGAGCAGGGCCGGAGGGACGACGGGCACTGGGCCGTCGAGACCCGCGCACCAGAGCGCCAGCAAGACGATGATACCGCCGAAGGTGACGCGCCGGGTCGTGTAGCGCCGCCCGCGCGAGGCGCAGATCAGTGCCAGCAGCCCCACGATCGGCAGCGCGACGATGAAGACGTTGCGCAGTACCTCGAAGCCCGCTTCGTACGGCTCGCCCACGGCGATGGGCAGCAGGAAGTGTGCCGCGTCGCCGGGGTACAGCGGCCGCCACAGTGCGGCCGACAGCACGACGGCCAGGACGCAGGCCCCGTACAGGATGCGTGCCCAACGCGCGTTGAGCTGCGCCGCCAGAACCAGTAGCCGCGGCGCGAGCGCGATCAGGCCTACCGCGGTAGCAAGCACCAAGGTCGCGAGCGAAAGAAATGAGTCACCGATCCACGCGCCATCTGCCGGGGACTGCTCCAACGCGACCTCATAGCGGAAGGCGAGATATTCCAGCAGGAACAGCGTCGCGATTGCGACGGCCGGCCGTGCGCCGACGAGGGCGCGTTCGTTTCGCGTCGCGAGCGCGTAGACGCACCCGATCGCCATGATGGCCAAGACGGCCACGACCAGCGGCGGCGCGCCACCGGGGATCATCGTCCCGAGCACGTACGCGAGATAGCCGAACGCGAACGTCGCGCACGTCGAAACCATAGCGAAGCCCGCCCGCACGAGCGGACGTCGCTCACCGAACGGCGTGAGGCGGATCGTGACGAGTATCCCGGCGATCTGCCAGGCGATCACGAGCACGAGCAGCAGCGGCGAAATGGCCGACACGTTGAGGGCGGCGACGACCGTCCGCGCCCGCTGCGGAAGGGGTACCGGGGCGGTCGGCTCGACCCACACCGTCACGGCGTCCGCGGGACGCAGCCGCATCCAGGACGCATCGGCCGGACCGGCGATCAGATTCGGCGCACGATCGAACGGATGCACGTGCGCAAAGCTCTCGCCCCGCAGGCCGACGTGCACGTCGACCGGATTCTCGGCATACCGGCCG
>PMOG01000295.1 GCA_003161555.1 Vulcanimicrobiota bacterium
ACGGCGACCAGATGGCGGTCCATCTGCCGCTGAGCGCCGGCGCGCAGGCCGAAGCGCGCATCCTGATGCTCAGCTCGAACAACATCCTTCAGCCGAGCTTTGGGAATCCGGTCTCCATCCCGACCCAGGACATGGTCCTGGGCCTCTATTGGCTGACCTTCAACCCCGATGAGTACAAGGGGCCGGCCAAGGCCGTGCTCTCCGACGACGCGCTCTATTCGTCGCCGGTGTCGCGCAACGGTCGCGGCCGCAAGAAGCCCGACGGTTCCGACGCGCTCATCGCGTTCAAGGACGGCGAAGAGGCCGTCACCGCCTACAACCATCGCATGATCGGGCTGCACGAGTGGGTCGAAGTGCGCATCAAGGGTCAGCGCATCCGCACCACGGTCGGACGCGTGATCCTCAACGAGGCCTTCCCGGCGGAGTGGAACTACCCGTTCCTCAACCATATCCTCGACAAGAGCGCGCTCAAGAAGCTGATTACGGAGTGCTATCGCAAGTTCGGCAACGCGGCTACGGCCGAGTTCCTGGACGCGATCAAGGCGCTCGGGTTCCGCTACGCGACGCAGTCGGGCACCACGGTGTCGATCAGCGACATCATCGTTCCCGAAGCGAAGCACCAGCTGCTCGAGAAGGCGCAAGCCGAAGTCGATGAGCTCCACGGACTGTTCGACCAGGGCTTCATCTCCGACGACGAGCGCTACAACAAGACGATCGAAGTCTGGCAGAAGGCCGGCGACGACGTCACGCTTGCGATGCAGGCCGCCCAGAACCCGCTCAACCCGGTGTTCATGATGGCGACCTCGGGCGCGCGCGGCTCCATCGCGCAGGTCAAGCAGCTCGGCGGTATGCGCGGACTGATGTCCGACCCGTCGGGCCGCATCCTGGAGATCCCCGTCAAGGCCTCGCTCAAAGAAGGCCTGACGGTCCTCGAGTACTTCATTTCGACGCACGGCGCCCGCAAGGGTCTCGCCGATACCGCACTGCGCACCGCCGACTCGGGCTACCTCACCCGGCGACTGGTCGACGTCGCGCAGGACGTGATCATCCGCGAGGAAGACTGCGGCACGACCAACGGCATCACCGTCACCGACATCACCGTCGGCAAGGAGACGATCGAACCGATCTACGATCGGATCATCGGCCGCCGCTCCGCCGAAGATATCAAAGACCCGGAGAAGCCGCGCGGCGAGAAGCTGATCAAGCGCGATGACGAGATCGATGAGGAGAAGGCCAAGGCCATCCTCGCCGCCGGCATCAAGACGATCAAGATCCGCTCGGTGCTGGCGTGCCAGGCGAAGTACGGCGTCTGCGCCATGTGCTACGGACGCAACCTCGCTACCGGCCTCAAAGTCGACATCGGCGAAGCGGTCGGCATCATCGCCGCGCAGTCGATCGGCGAACCCGGCACGCAGCTGACGCTGCGCACCTTCCACACCGGCGGCGTCGCCCAGGAAGACATCATCACCGGCCTCCCGCGCGTCGAGGAAATCTTCGAAGCGCGCAAGCCCAAGGGCGAAGCGCCGGTGGTGGAGTACGCCGGGTCGATCAAGTTCGGCGAAGAGAAGAACAAGCGCGTCGTCTACGTCACCGACGACGACGGTGTCGACCACGAAGTCGACGTCCCGGCTTCGACGCACCTTTCGGTGCACGAGGGTCAGCGCGTCGTCCCGGGTCAGCCGGTCGCCGAAGGCTCGCTCAACCCGCACGACATCCTGCGCATCAGCGGTGAAACCGCGCTGCAGAACTACCTCGTGCGCGAAGTGCAGAAGGTGTACCGCTCGCAAGGCGTCGACATCAACGACAAGCACATCGAGGTCATCGTGCGCTCCATGCTGCGCAAGGTGAAGATCGTCGACGGCGGCGATACGCGGATGCTCCCCGGCCAGCTGGTCGAAGCGGCCGTGTTCGCCGAGGAGAACGTCAAGCTCAAGGAGAGCGGCGGCGGCAAACCCGCCGAAGGTTCTCCGGTACTGCTCGGCGTGACGAAGGCGTCGCTCGCGACGGAGTCGTTCCTCTCAGCGGCCTCATTCCAAGAGACCACGCGCGTCCTCACCGACGCCGCGATCAAGGGCAAGCACGATCCGCTGCTCGGGCTCAAGGAAAACGTCATCATCGGCAAACTGATCCCGGCCGGTACGGGGATGTCGCGGTATCGCAATCTCAACATCCAGCCCGAAGGTCAGGACATCGACGACGAAGGGCGCCCGCGCAACGTCTTCCTCGACTTCAACCCCAACGAAGACGGGCTCTCGAGCTACGGCGACGTCGTGGCGCCGAACGGTCAGGAGATGAACCCCAAGGTGCTCGGACCGTACGAGCGCCAGCGGATGGCCGACAATGCGGTCCAGTACGAGGGCGACTACGAGCCCGAAGTGACCGTGTCGGCGCCGTCGGCCCGCACCCAGTACAAGCCCAAGGGGATCAACCCCGAAGACCTCTAGTCTCCACGCACCGCGATGCGAAGCAGAACGGGCCCGGCAGCAGTGCCGGGCCCGTTCGCTTTTTGGCTACTTCACAAGGGTCATCGATGCGGGTCCCACCCCATTGACCTGGACCACCGTCAGGCCGCGCGCCATTGCGAAGTGCGGCGTTCCGGCTGGAATGGAAACGTAGTCCCCGGGTTTGAGCGCGAGCATCTTCGCCGCGTCGAACGAGGTGCCCACGCCGACCAGAAGCGTGCCGCTGATAACGGTGACGTTCTCGGTGTCGCCATGCGTGTGAACGCCGATTTTGGTCCCGTTGACGAGCTTGAGGCGAACGGCGTAGTCCGAACCCGCCTTTGACGGATCACCGGAAAGCACGGCCATCGTCGCGCCGGCGGGATACGGTGCCGGCGCCGACCCGTACTTGGCCTGATCGGCACGGACGATCGTCGGCGCAGCCCCGCTTGTTTGGGCCGCCGCCACGAGCGGTACCGCGATGAAGCAGCACACGGCGCCCAAACGGAGGCCCGCGGCGAAACTCTGAATCATTGACTCGATCCCTTCGGTTGACAGTGGCCTTGACAATACCGAATACTTGGAAGAGCCAACATAGACAATTTGGGCGGTCGCACGGTGACTGTACCGGCCCGACGACCGGGCCAAGCAATCTCAAGCCGAGGCAGTATGCTATCGCTTCCCATCAGCAAACAGGATGAACGGCCGCTGGTCGATCAGATCGTCGCCGGAGTCTGCCGCCAAATCCAGGACCGTCGCCTGCGCACGGGGGCGAAGCTGCCCTCGATCCGCAGCTTTGCGAAACTCCACGACGTCAGCCGCTTCACCGTTGTCGAGGCCTATGACCGGCTGGTCGCGATGGGATATCTGCGATCGCGGCGAGGGGACGGGTTCTATGCGACGGCCCACGGACTCGCGCCGGACCGAGAGTACTCGTCGACCGAGCGTACGCACAACGAAGATCTCGTTTGGCTCGTTCGGCGATTGCTCGAAGCGGACGGGAGCATGATTCTCGCGGGCGGCCCGTGGCTTCCGAATGCGTGGCTCAACGAAGTCGGCATACGGCAGACGCTCAACGCGCTGGCTCGAAAAAGCGGCGCTTATCTCGTTGAATACGGCAACCCGTACGGCTATCTTCCGTTGCGCGAGCATCTGGCCGTCATGCTCGGGGAAATAGGTATTAGCGCGGCCCCGTCACAGATCGTGTTGACCGACGGAACGAGCCGAGCTCTCGAGCTGGTGATTCGGCAGCTCCTCGCGCCGGGCGACGCCGCGCTCGTCGACGATCCCGGCTACTACAACCTCTTCGGAAACCTGCGGCTGAGTAACGTGCAGATGCTGGGTGTACCGCGCAATACCGACGGACCCGACTTGCCCAGCCTGGAACGACTGGCGGCCGAGCATCGACCGAAGGTCTATTTCACGCAGTCGGTCATGCAGAACCCGACGAGTACCGATATGAGCTCGCATGTGAGCTTCAAAGTGCTGCAAATTGCCGAGCGTTACGGTTTCTATGTCGTAGAAGACGACATTTTTAGCGACCTTCAGACAAAGCATACGCCGCGGCTGGCAGCGCTCGACCAGCTCGACCGGGTCATCTACGCGCGCAGCTTCTCGAAGACGCTCTCCGGCAGTTTGCGCGTCGGCTTTCTCGCTTGCTCCCAGCAGCTGGCGAACGATTTTGCCGACGTCAAGATGTTGACCAGCATCACGAGTTCCCAAGTCACAGAACGGCTTATTCACCTTATGCTGGTCGATGGACATTATCGCAAGTATCTCGGTCGCCTGCGACAACGGCTGGAAGAATCACGCGCCAACGTCGTGCGAGCGTTCGAGCGGGCCGGCCTCGAGCTCTTCGTCGAGCCGCAGGACGGAATGTTCTTGTGGGCGCGGTTTTCGCAAATCGAAGACTCCATGGCCCTGGCCGAACGTGCCATGAGCGAAGGTATCCTGCTTGCTCCGGGCCATGTATTTCGTCCACACCTGGAGCGCTCGCCGTGGATGAGATTCAATATTGCGGTCTGCGATGACCGGCGCGTGCAGCAGTGGCTCGAACGGACGGCGGCCGATTCGACTGTGAAGTCGGCGGTCTCAGCCCCCGCGTAATCGAGCAATGCCACCCGTGTGGCATCGCGGCGGCGCATGCTTGGGGAGATGACGACTCTTCCGGCCGCAGCAGCCCCGCGCCAACGGTTCCTCGACGAATCGCTGCGGATCGCCGTGTGGGAACTGCTCTTCGGCACGGGGTCGCGCCGGCGCGTCGAAGAACTGCTGCGTCAAGGTGCGCAGTGGCAGCGGGACGATGACGTGAGCGAAAGCCGCCGTGCAGCTGCTCGGTGACGCGCCCGCGTTCTCCGCGACCGATCTGAACAACTATCTGGCCTGCGCGCACCTGACCACGCTCGATCTTGCGGCGCTGCGCGGCGGCACGCCGCGTCCGACGCTCAAACCGCCCCAAGCCGAATTGCTGGCGAGGCTCGGTCAGCAGCACGAGGAACGGTACCTCGCGTATCTTCGCGGGGAACTGGGGCTCCAGGTCGAGACGATTGACGGCAGCCTGGGCTACCTCGCCGCCGCCGCCGCCACCGAGGACGCGATGCGCCGAGGCGTCCCGGTCATTTACCAGGGGACATTCTTCGACGGAACGTGGCTCGGACACGCGGATTTCCTGCGCAAGAAAAACCACGCGCCGGGGACCGGCGGGCGCTGGGATTGGCACTACGAGGTCGAGGACACGAAGCTCGCGCGGCACACCGAACCGTATTTTTTGCTGCAGCTGTGCTACTACAGCGAACACGTCGCGCGCATACAAGGCATCGACCCGACCTGGATGCGCGTCGTCCTTGGCGATGGATCGACGCACGAGTTTCGGGTCGAGGAGTTCTCGGCCTACTTTCGCAGCGTCAAGGCTCACTTCCTGAGGGCTCTTGGTGGCGCTATCGCAACCTATCCCGAACCCAACGCCCACTGCGTGTTTTGCGTGTGGAATCCGATCTGCGCAGGGCGGCGG
>PMOG01000047.1 GCA_003161555.1 Vulcanimicrobiota bacterium
TCAACCGCATCGACGAGATCGTCGTCTTCCACGCGCTGACCGAAGAGCAGCTGAAGCAGATCATCGAAATCCAGCTGGACCGGGTGCGGGGCCGCCTGACGGATCGCCGCATCACGCTCGAAGTCACGGACCAAGCCAAAGCGCACCTGGTGCGCGTCGGGCACGAACCGGCGTACGGCGCGCGGCCGCTGAAACGCGCGATTCAGCGCGAGATCGAAACCCCGCTGGCACGGAAGATCCTCGCCGGCGACGTGCGCGACGGCGATACGGTTCGGGTGGCGTTCGATCCCGAGCGCGCGGAGCTGACCTTCACGACGGTTCCCGCGCTGCCGCCGATGCCGGCCTTCAACTAGGGCTGCGCTGAGGTCTCAGCGCGCGTCCCACGCTTCGGGCGCGACCGGAAAGCGGAGCATGTTTCTCCGATAGCCGGTCACCCGCGCGTCGACCCCTTCGAGGTATATCTCATCGTAGAGGGGGATGACGGGCACGTCGCTGCGCGCCTGGCTCTGCAGCGCGTCGAAGTCCCGCTCGCGGCGCGCGTCGGTACCGGCGCTCATCTGGTCGCGGAAGATCGCCTCGAAGCGCTGCGAGCAATAGCGCGAATAGCTTTCGCCGCCGTTGCGCGCTTGGGCGCACACCAGGTTGATCGATTGTTCCGGATCCGAACCGCCGATGAACTGTGCGAACACCAGCGAAAAGCGGCCGCTGCGCAGCGGACCCGCCGGCGCGCTGAAAAACGCCGACGGATATGCCTTGAGCGTGGTGCGGACGCCGACGCGCGCCAATTGCGACTGCACGATCAGCCCCAGCGGAGCCTGCAGTGGGTCATCGGCGTCGACGGCGTAGAGCAAGCTCATCGGGCTGCCGTCTTTGACGCGCAGCGCGCCGTGCAGGTGCCAGCCCGCCGCGTCGAGGCCGCGCGCGGCACCGGCGGGATCGAACCGGTACCCGGCGAGCGGGGCCGCCCGCCAGCGTACCAGGGGCGGCGGTAAGAAGCCGGACGCGAGCGGATAGGCATTGCGCCAGACGCGGGACATCGCCGGCAGGTCGAGCGCTTGTTCGAGCGCGCGTCGCACGCGAACGTCGTCGGTCGGCGCGCGCTGCGTTTGGAAGTAGATCGCGCCGAGGCCGTTCTCCGCGATCCGCACGATCCGAATCCCCGGCAGCTGCTGCGCCTGGGCGAGGTTCTGCGGGCCGAGGGTTGCCACATCGACCGCGTGGGTTTGCAGCGCGAACAGTGCCGACGTCACGTTGGGGATGATCTGCAGCGTGATGCGCGTCAGCTTCGGGGCCGGGACGAAGTAGGGATTCGGCACCAGCACGATGCTGCCGCCGCGGGTCCAGGAGCGCACCCGGAACGGGCCGGTTCCGAAAGGTGCGCGGTCCCAGGCGCTTCCGCTTACCATCGTATCCGAAAACGCGTGTTTGGGCAGGATGCCGTAGGCGAAGTCGGCCTGTGCGAAGAGCACGTTCACGGCCGCGTTCCAAGGCTGCCGGAGCCTGATGACCACCGTATGCGGATCGGGCGTCGTCAGCGAGGCGATGCGGCGGTACGCGTCGACCGACGCGGCATTGTTGCGCGGGTCGAAGATTGCGCGATAGGTGAAGGCCACGTCGGCCGACGTGAGCGGAACCCCGTCCGCAAAGCGCGCATCGGTACGCAGATGGTAGGTGATGCGCCGGCCGTCGGCCGAGATGTCGCCGTTCGCGCGCGACGGCACGCGCATGACGAGCACCGGAACGATGCGGTCGCGCGCGTCGAGACCTACCAGCGTTTGGCAGAAGAGCAGGTCGGTGGCGATCTGATTCTGCGCGAAGGCCAGCAGCGGGCTGAGCGACGCGGGATCGATGGCCAAGGCGATCCGCAGTTCGTGCGGCGGCGGACGGTCCGCCGTGCAGCCGGCACCGACGCACAAGCCGAGCGCTGCAAGCACCGCGGTGAGCGGGTCCAGGACGCCGTTGCGGAGCGCCCAACGGCCCCGGGATTCCGTCTTCATCCTAGGAGAATCCCATGCGCACGTTCCATCTGTCGACCTTCTTGTGCGCTCCGGCGGCGGCATCGGCACCGCCCGCGTTGGCCCAGCATGAGCGGATGCACCATCTCCGCTGCCCGACTGGACCGCCCGCCGCGACCGTCACGGCCATTGGGTCCGGGGGCATTGCCGCATCACCCCAGACCGGACTTCGAGCGCGCTCCCCGCTGCGGCGGGGGCGCTCGGCTTTTTCCGGACGAAGAGGCACGCGATGGCGGATGCCGAGATGGCGAAGCGCGCGGTCGGTTTTGCGGCGGTCGACCGTTACGTCACGAGCGGCACGTGTATCGGACTGGGCAGCGGGACGACGGCCTATTGGGCGATCGAGCGCGTCGGCGAACGGGTGCGTGCGGGTGAGCCGATCGTTGCGGTCGCGACGTCGTCGACCACCGAACGGCTGTGCCGCGAGCGCGGCATTCCGCTGATCCCTTTCGGCGAGCGCGAGCTCGCGGTGGCAATCGACGGTGCGGACGAGGTCGCGGCGGACTGGTCGCTCACCAAGGGCGGCGGAGGTGCGCTGTTTCGCGAAAAAGCCATCGCGCTGGCGACGCGGATGTTCGTGGTGATCGTCACGCCGGAGAAGCTGGTGGAGCGCTTGGGAGCATTCCGCACCCCGGTCGAGGTCGTGCCGTTCTCGGTGCGCTGGGTCGAGCGCGAGATCCGGACCCGTTTCGGCGTCGAGGCGCTCCCGCGCGGCGGCGACACGCCCTTCGTCACCGACAACGGAAACCTGCTGCTCGATTGCAGCTTCGGTTCGATCCGCGATCCCGTTGCGCTCGATGCGCAATTGCGGGAGATTCACGGGGTGGTTGCGACCGGGCTCTTCTCCGGCCTGACCGACGTGGTGCTGGTCAACGGCAGCGACGGCGGGGTCGAATCGCTCGCGCCGCGGGGAGACGCGCGACCCGCCGTGCCCTGAGAAGGTCGGCGGACGTGGGCCATCCGAAGGTGCGTCTCTCCCGGACGTTCCCGCTCATGCTAGACTGCTTGCCGCGAATTCCACGGTTCGCCGAGCGTTGCGCTCCGCTGGTCGCGATGCTGGCTTTGCTGTGCTCGGCAGCGGGCGGCGCGGCTCCGGAGAGCGCCGGCGACCGTGCGATCCGGGCGCTCTTCGACGCGCGTTCCTACGCCGCGGCCGTGGCGGCGGCCAACGCCGCACTGGCCGCCGAGCCCGGCGATGTGGACGCGCGGCTTCTGCGCGGTGCGTCGCTCTACTATCTCGACCAGGACGATGCCGCTGCGACGGACATCGCCGCCGTGCTGGCGGCCGATCCGGCCAATGCGTTCGCGCTGCGAGTGCGCGGCGGGATCCACTTCGACCGGCGCGAGTTCGCCGACGCGATCGCCGACGAGACGGCGTCGCTGGCGGTCGAGCCGTCGAATTCTACCGCGCTGCAGCTGCGCGCCGAAGCCCGCTACGCGGCCGGCGACAACCGTGGCGCGGTCACCGATTCGGACGTCGTCATCGCGCTTGAGCCGCACAACGCGTTCATGATCCGGTTGCGCGGTGCGGCGAAGATCGGACTCGATGACTACGCGGGAGCTATCGCCGACGAGAACGCGGCGCTGGTCATCGAACCCCAAAACGCCTACGCGCTGAAGATGCGCGGGGCGGCGAAATACTACGCGAACGACACCGCCGGCGCGCTCGCGGATGAGAACGCTGCGCTCGCGCTGCAGGCGGGCGACACGTATGCTTTGACCGTCCGCGGCTCGGCGGAGTACGACACACAGGCCTACGCGGACGCGGTTGCCGATGCGGCGTCGGTTCTGGCCAAGGACCCGCAGAACGCGCACATGCTGCGCGTCCGCGGCGCCTCGCAATACTATCTCAATGCGGACTCTCTTGCCCTGAGCGATTTAGACGCGGCCCTCGCGCTCGAGCCGAACAGCGCCTTCGCGCTGCGCACACGCGGCGGGGTGGAGTACGACCTCCACGACTACGCGGCTTCCGTCAAAGACGAAACCGCGGCGCTGGCGATCGACAAGAAGAGCGGCTTCGACCTGCGGCTGCGCGGCGCGGCCGAGTACTACCTCGATCGCAACAGCCAGGCCGTCGCCGACGAGACGGCGGCGCTCGCGATCGATCCCAACGATGCGTTTGCGCTCGAGATGCGGGGTGCCGCGTACGCCGCGGAAAATCTGACCGCCAAGGCGATCGCCGATGAGACGGCGGCCCTGGCGCTCTTACCGTCGAGTTCCTTTGCGTTGGGCGTCCGCGGCCAAGCCAAACAGGACGGCGGCGACCATCGCGGCGCGATCGCCGACGAAACCCGGGCCTTGGCGCTCGATCCCGCCAGCGCGTTCGCGCTGCGGTATCGCGGCTACGCCGAATACGATCTGGAAGACAACGCGAGCGCAATCACCGATCTCGATGCCGCGCTCAAGATTCAGCCCGACAGCGAGGGTGCGCTGCGAATTCGCGGCGCGGCAAAGTACTACCGCAACGACGAGGCGGGCGCGATCGCCGACGAAAACGCGGCCGACGCACTGGTACCCAAAGACCCGTTCGTCCACCGGATGCGCGGTGCCGCCGAGTACGAACTCGAGAACTACGCCGCGGCGCTGGCTGACGAGAGCGCCGCGCTCGCGATCGAGCCGGGCAGCGCCTTCTCGCTGCGCATTCGCGGTGCGGCGAAGTTCTTTCTGGACGACAACGCCGGCGCCGTTACCGACGAAACGGCCGCGCTCCATATCAACCCGAAATACGAGGAAGCGCTGCGGATGCGCGGCGCGGCCAAGTTCTATGCGGACGACGACCACGGCGCGGTCGTCGACGAGAATGCGGCCTTGGCACTCTCGCCGCACGACGCCTACGCGCTGAAGATTCGCGGCGCGGCGAAGCACGCAACGGGCGATGAACGGGGCGCCGTCGCCGATGAGAATGCTGCCCTGGCGATCGACGGCCTGGACTGGTTCGCGCTGGAGTCACGGGGCGCCGCGAAGGACGCTCAGGGCGACTACGCCGGCGCCATCGCCGATGAGAACGCGGCGCTCGCCGTGCGTCCCAAGGACGCCTATGCGCTAGCGGAGCGCGGCGCCGCCGGCCTCTGGTCGGGCGCGTACGCGAACGCCGTGACCGATGAGACCGCCGCGCTGGCAGTCGATCCGAAGAATGCCTTCGCGCTGCGGATTCGCGGCGCGGCCGCGTACTATCAGGCGCAAACCCCGGCCCAATACGCGGCCGCGATCGCCGACGAAACGGCGTCGCTCAACCTCAAGAAGAGCGCCTACGCATACCGGATGCGGGCGTCGGCGCGGTTCTTTGCGGACGGCCCCGACGGCCGCCCCGACTACCAGGGCTCGATCGACGACGCCACCGCGGCGCTGACCCTGGACCCGAAGGACGTCTCGGCCTACTCCCGCCGCGGTGCGGCCCACTACGAACTCGGCAGCTACCACGCCGCCGTCGCCGACCAGACGGCGGCGCTCGCCATCGACCCGGCCAATGCTTTCGCGTTGCGCAACCGCGGCCTCGCCTACCTCGAATTGCAGCAGTACGCCGCCGCGGCCGCTGACGAGCGGCGCTCGATCGCGTACGAAAAGGATTCCGGCAACAACCGCATCGCGTACGATGCGATGGGCGACGCGCTGGCCCAATTGGGCCGCATCCCCGAAGCGATCGACGCCTACCAGCACGTACTCTCGATCGATGCGAACGATACCGACGCGCGGACCAAGATCGACCAGCTGCGCGCCGCGCCGCCGCATGCTTCGCGCGGGATCGGCTTCGCCAGCCTGGTGGTCGCCGTCGACCCGCTGAACATGCACCAGTACACGCGCCATCACTACACGGACACCAGCAAGGGCGAGGCGCTACGTCCATCGTCGTCCGATACGCCGACGGTCGTTTACGCGCCCGTCACCGTGCCGGACCCGCCGCGCTCGGCAAGCCCACCCGAGCCGTTTCATCAGAGCCCGGCCGGCCCGGGCCACGACCCGGCGCCGCACCAGCAAAACGCGCGCGATCAAAACGCGTCGGGCCACGCGGCACTCAACGCGCCGACCGCCGGCGCGTTCGGCCATCTATGAGGCGCACGCGCGATCCCTGGCGCCGCATCCTGGCCACGGCCATCACGGGCGCCGTCGTCCTGCTGCTGGGCATCGCGCAGCTCTCGATCGGGCTGACCGACGACTACTACTTCGATCGCGGGGCCGCTTCGACCGATGACGACACGGCCGTCTGGAGCGACCGCAGTCTCGACGATACCGGCGACCGGATTCGCGTGCTGCTGGGCTCGACGACGCGCACGACGCCGCCGCATCAGATTTCGGTCCTGACCCAGGACAGCCACGGGGTTCGGCACGTCGACATGATGGTGAGCTCTCCGCCCGACGAGACGCGCCAGATCTTCGAAGTGCTGGCTTCGGCTTTGTTTGCGTTCTTCGGGCTGTTCGTGCTTTGGTGGGGACGCGACCGGGCCTCGCTTTGGCTCGGCGTCTTCTGTGCCGCGTTCGGAACCTCGATGGTCCAGTTTTTCGGCCTGCTTCCGCCGCTAGGAATGCTCGCCGCTGCGCTGGCCGACGTCGTCTTCGAGGCGCTCGCGATCTACGCACTCTACGCGCTCGCCGAAACCGTCGCGCTCGACACGCTCGCACCCGAGGATCCGATTCGTCGCGCCCTGCACGGAGCGCGAACGGTCGCGGTCGCCACGGTGGTGGTGGTCGCGCTCACCGCGCTGATCAGCGATCTCATGCCGACGGTGGGGCGCGAACCGATGCCCGACGCGCTGACGATGATCGCTGCCAAAGCGACCTTGCTGGCCGTCGTCGGCGTGCTGACGATCGCGCCGCTCGCGTTCCTGACCCTCGGCGCGCTGCGGGCCCGGGACGTCGCGCACCGCAATCGCGCGCTCGTCATCCTGGCGACCACGGCGTGCGCGCTTTCCGGGGTCGTCTATTCGCTGGTCAAACAGCTGCCCGCCGGACAAGCCGGTTTCGACTCGCCGTGGTTCAGTTTGCTCGCCATTCCGGCCGGCTTCATCATCACGATTCCGACCTATCGGGTCGTCGAAGGGAAGATCGTCTTCAGCCGGATCCTGGTGGTGGCCGGGATGACGCTGATCATCGGCGTGCTGATCACGCAGTCCGAGCTGTGGTTCCACAGTGCCGCCCTCCGTGCGCTCGAGCCCGCGCTCGATCCCAACGGAACGCGCCACGATTGGATCGGAGGCGCGATCGGCTGGATCGTCGATTTCGCGATCGCCTGCGCGATCGTGCTTTCGTTCGGCAAAGTGCATCAGCTGCTCGACGGCGCTTGCAAGCGGATCGTCTTCCGCCGCCGCGACGAGGGGATTGAAGCACTGCACGATTTCGCCGTGCATCGCGCCTCGTTCGTCACCGCCCGCCGTGCGCTGATCGACCAAACGGCGGCCTTGGTGAGGGAGTCCGTCGGAGCGCAGGGTGTCGCCGTCTACGAAGAGTGTTCCGGCGGCTACGAGCGCACGGCCGCGTCCGGCAACTGGCCGTGGCCGGCTCTGGCCGACGTCGACGATCCCGCGTTCGTCGCGCTGCGCAGCGAAGCGGAACTGCTCGAGCTCGACGATCTCCTGGCGCTCGAGAGCGCGCTGGGGAATGAGGGCGTGGTGCTGCGGATGGTGGTCGGCGGCCGGCTGACCGGCGCGCTGGCGGTCGCACCGCGTGCAAGCGAGGGCGACGGACCGTACGTGCGCGGCGAACTCGACGCACTCGACGACATCGCGCGCGGCGTCGCCGACGCGCTCTTCACCCTGCGCACCAGCGAAACGGCGGCCTTCGTGCGTGCGGTCGCCGACGGGCGGCTCGCCGGTGTCGAAGCGCGGCGCCGCGCCGAGGCGCTCTGCGAATGCGCGACGCCCGAGCCGCCGAGCCCCGGGGTTTTGCCGGGCACCGCTGCGCTCTCGCTCCCCGGAGAACGCCGCTGAGCTAGATTTCGTATTGCCAGGTGTTCCAGAATGTCGTTACGACGTGTCCGGGACGGTAGTTTTTGAGGTCGTCGCTGACCACGTCGAAGCGCCGCGAGAAATATACTGTGAGCTCCGGCAGCTGATCGACGAGGATCTCTTGGATGCGCCAGTACGCGCGCCGCCGAACGTCGCGGTCGAACGATCCCAACGCGATGCGCTCTTGGTCGTCGAGGTCGCGGTTGCGGAAGCGAAACTGATTTTGCCCCCGCGGTGGAATTTGGTCGCTGCGAAAATTCGTCGAGTCGTCCGGATCGATGCCGTTGAGCCACGACGATGCCTCGACGTCGAAATGGCCGGTCTGCAGGATTCCGCCCTCGCCGTAGCTTGCGAACATGAGGTCCGCCGCGTACGATTTCACCTCGAGGTCAACGCCGATGGCTCTCCAATTGGACTGCAGCAACACGGCGAGGCGTCCGCCGACGGCGCTGCCGGTCGTCGTCACAAACTCCAGATGCAGCCGCATACCGCGCCGCACCCGGACGCCGTCGGGTCCTACCTTCCATCCGGCGGCGTCGAGGATGGCCCGCGCTCGCGCCGGATCGTACGCCAGCATCGGGAGATGCGGGTCGTGCGCCCAGGAGAACGACGGCTGATCGCCTTCGGCGGGAAGGTCGACGCCGAAACTGATCCGGTCGATCAGCCCCTTGCGGTCGGTCGCATACGCCAACGCGCGGCGAACGGCGACGTCGGCGAGCAGCGGCCGCGAAACGTTGAACCCAATCAGCGAGTACTGTGTGAACGGCGTCAGGATCGCGCGCGTGAACGGAATGTGCGACGCGGTCGGATAGTTGGATGCCGTCGCGCCGAACCAGAGGTCGATTTCGTGCGTGCGCATGCTCGTCAGCAGCGTATTTTCGTCGGGGATCGCGCGAAAGTCGACTTCGCGCAACTTCGGCGGACCGCGCCAGTAATGAGGGTTGGCGACCATTCGCAGCGTCTGGCCGCGATGCCACTCCTGGACGATGAACGGTCCGGTGCCGATAGGCTTGCTGTTGTACGGAATCCGGTTGAGATCGTGGTAGCCGGCCAGCAGGTGCTTGGGATAGATCGGATACGCCGTCGACGACATCGTGAAGAAGCTGTTGACGAACGGCGCGAAGGGCCGCCGCAGATGGACGACCACGGTTTGGCGATCGGGCTCGTCGATCCGAGTGATGTCATCGTACCCGAGCCGCGTCGCCGTGTTCGTACCCGGGTTCATCACGGCGTGCCACGAGAACACGACGTCGTCGGCGCTGAATGGTACTCCGTCCTGCCAGAGAACGCCGCGGCGCAGATGATAGGTGATGGTCAGGCCGTCTTTGGTGATGCCGCCATTCTTTAGGGTGGGGATGGCGGTCGCGAGTTCCGGGAAGAGTTGATCGTTGTCGTCCGCGTTGAAGAGGTAGCCCGCCCAGAACATCGAGAGGTCGGTATCCGTCTGCGACTCGCCGATCAGTGGGCTGAGGGTGTCGGGTTCGCCGAGCGTCGAGAACCGGAGCACGCCGGGGATCGTCCAGGAATGCCGGCCGCCGACCGTCGCCGTCTGGTCGGCGCGCGAACATGCCGCGAGCGCCGTGAGGATCGCCAGCACGGCGAGGACGCGTTTCATGCGCCGTTTGCGTTCGGGGTCAGCGGTTCGACGACCAGCAGCGCCAGATCATCGCTGATGTTTCCGCGCGTCCATTGCGACACCGTTTGCAGTACGTCGTCGGCGAAGGCGGACGGATCGGTCGAGTCGGCTTCCATGAGCCAGCGATTGACCTCGTGCAGGGTGACGAAGCGGCCGCTGCGGTCACGGGCCTCGGTGAGTCCATCGGTCGCCAGAATGAGCATCTCGTGGTCGCCCAGCGGCGTCACGGACTCGCCGAACGGGAAGCCGCCCAGGCCGATGATCGGCCCGGTCGGCGGCAGCATCGTCAGCCGCTCTGCCGTTCGTATCCACGCCGCTTCGTGGCCGGCGTTGGCGTACGTGAGCGTGCCGTCGCGCCGGTCGTGTATGCCGACGAACAACGTGACGAAGGATTCCGGCGGGGGATTCGCCGCCAGGTAAAGGACGTCGAAACGCGTCGCGATCTGTTCGGGCGCGAAACCCTCCGCCGCCAGCGTCCGCACGCCGTAGCGGACGAAGGTCGTGTCGAAGGCGGCCGTGAGTCCTTTGCCGCTCACGTCGCCGATGACGAGCAGCGTGCGGTCGTCGTCGAGCCGGTAGACGTCGTAGAGGTCGCCGCCGACGCGCACCCCGCGCGTGGCCGACCGATAGGTCGTGCCGACGAGCAGATGCTCGGGCGGAACGAGCCGCGCTGAGGCGATGCGCTGCAGCGATTCGGCGAGGTCGTGCTCGCGGTCAAGCTCGAACCGCATCTGGGCCATCACGAAGCCGAACACGACGATCTCGATGCCGATCACCACCGTCGCCACAATCGAGATCGTGCTGGTCGTGGTGAGGATGCCGTTGCGGTGCCGCACGGCTTGATCGTACGCAGCAACCTGACGGGCCTCGATGTAGCGGATGTTGATGCGGAAGCGATCCATCAACGATTTGCCCAGTATCGCGCGCTGCGCCGCGAGCGACTGCCCGGCCAAGACCGGTTCCGCGATCTCGAGCAGCCAGTCCGCGTTGAGGTACCCGAGCTCGGTGACTGCGCGCCGTTCCGGCCCGCCGGGATTGCCGTCGGCGAGGTGGGTCGAGAGGGTGCCAAGCTGCTCGGCCATGCGCGCCTGCGCAGCAGTGTAGGGTTCGAGAAAGGCCCGCTGCTTGGTCGCGGCATACCCGCGGATGCCGGTCTCCTCGTCCAGGGCGAGCTGCAGCGCAGTCCCAGCCGCCAGCTGTCCCTCGCGCAGGCGCACCACCTCGAGGTTGATCGCGTTGAGCGTCTTGACGATGCCGAGCTGCCCGACCAAGGCGAGGGGAAGCCCCACGGCCACCAGGCCGAACGCAAGGATCAAACCCCGGAAGGAAAGGAGCCTGCGGAACACCAGCCTGGAGGTTGGCCACCGCGGCCGACGCCTCCCGGGGAGCACTGCCGCCCCGGCCCGTTAGCCCGCTAGCGCCTTCTCGCGCTTGCGCGCCTTGAGCCGCTCGGTTTCGTCGAGATAGCGTTTGCGCAGCCGGATCGATTGCGGTGTCACCTCGACCAGTTCGTCGTCTTCGATGAATTCGATCGCGCGTTCCAGCGACATCTCTTCGGCCGGGGGCATCTTGAAGTTCTCGTCGGTACCCGCGGCCCGCATGTTGGTGAGCTTTTTAGCGCGGACCACGTTGAGCGCGACATCTTTGTCGTCGTTGGCACGGCCGACGACCATGCCTTCGTAGACTTCGACCCCGGGGTCGACGAAGAAGCGCCCGCGCTGTTCGAGCCCCATCAAGGCGTAGGCGGTCACGTTTCCGGTTTCGCTCGCGACCAGCGCGCCGTTCGAGCGGCCCGGGATGTCGCCCGCCAGCGGCTGATGCGTATAGTACACGTGCGACATGACGGCCGTCCCGCGCGAGAGCGTCATCAACTCGCCGCGCAGCCCGAAGATCGCGCGCGTCGGCATCGTATATTCAAGTCGCCGGGTCTCGCCGACGGTGATCATGTTCGACATTTGCGCCCGCCGCCGGCCGACCGACTCGATCACCGCGCCTGCGAACTCTTCGCGCACGTCGATCACCACGTACTCGACCGGTTCCATCTTGACGCCGTCGCGTTCGGTAATGATGACGCGCGGCTTGCTGACGGCCAGCTCGTAGCCCTCGCGCCGCATCGTCTCGATCAAGATCGACAGATGGAGTTCGCCGCGTCCGCGCACTTCGAAGGTGTCGGCCGAGTCGGTGTCCTCGACGCGCAGCGCTACGTTCGATTCCAGCTCGCGCATCAGCCGCTCGCGAATCTGTCGCGACGTGAGGTACTTGCCTTCGCGGCCGGCAAACGGCGACGCGTTGACCATGAAGTACATCGAAACGGTCGGTTCGTCGACGGCGATCGCGTCGAGTCCCTCGGGCAGCGCGGCATCCGCGATCGTGTCGCCGATATTGAGTCCTTCGATTCCCGACACGCAGATGATGTCGCCGGCCGTCGCCTCGTCGATCTCGATGCGCTCGAGCCCGTGAAACGAGAGAATCTTCGTCAATCGCAGCCCCACCTGAACCGATCCGTCGCGCGCGACCTTGGCGATCGGAGCGTTCACCTTGGCGCTGCCGCGAAAGACGCGGCCGATGCCGATGCGCCCGACGTAGCGGTTGTGATCGATCGCCGAGATCAGCATCTGGAAACCGCCGTCTTCGGCCGGGGCTTCGGGGACGCGCGTGACGATCGTGTCGAAGAGGGGATCGAGGTTCGTGCTCTCGTCCGCGAGTTCGGCCTTCGCGATCCCGGCTTTTCCGTTGGCGTAGACGACGGCGAAGTCGGCCTGCTCGTCGGAAGCGCCCAGCTCGATGAATAGGTCGAAGACTTCGTTGACGACTTCCTGCGGGCGCGCGTCGCGCCGGTCGATCTTGTTGATGACGACGATCGCGCGCAGGTCGAGCTCGAGGGCCTTGCGCAGGACGAAGCGCGTCTGCGGCATCACGCCTTCGGCGGCGTCGACCAGCAGGACCACACCCTGCACCATCTGGAGCACCCGCTCGACTTCGCCCCCGAAATCGGCATGGCCGGGCGTGTCGACGATGTTGTACTTGATCCCGTTATGGTCGATCGCCGTGTTCTTGGCGAGGATCGTGATCCCACGCTCCCGCTCGAGCGGGTTCGAGTCCATGGCTCGAGTCTCGCCCTGCTGGCCTTCGCGATAAATGCCGCTCTGACGGAACATCGCGTCGACCAAAGTCGTCTTGCCGTGGTCGACGTGCGCGATGATCGCGACGTTGCGGATGTCGGGACGGGTTCTCACAAGCGATTAGTATACCACAATCCGGGCTTCGGTTGGCCGGAAGGCCCGGCTATCGAGGTGCCTAGCCCCCGAAGCGGCGTTCCCGGCTCGTAAAATCGTCGAGCGCCCGATCGAGTGCGCTGCCGTCGAACTCCGGCCATGGCACGGGCGTTGACCACAGTTCGGCGTACGCGCTCTGATAGAGAAGGAAGTTCGAGAGCCGCAGCTCGCCGCCGGTGCGCACGACGAGGTCGGGGTCGGGCAGACCGGCCGTCCACAGCCGGGCCGCGATCGACGCATCGTCGATCTGGTCGGGCGCGAGTGTCCCGGCCGCGACGTCGCGCGCCAGCGCGCGGCACGCGTCGCGCAACTCCGCGCGCGCGCCGTAGTCGACGGCGATCATCAGCAGCAGTGCGGTACCTTGCGCGGTGCGTTCTTCGAGGCTGCGGAATGCGTCGCTGAGCCCGGCCGGCAGACGGTCGCGCCGGCCGATCACGCGCACCCGTACTCCGCGCGCCGCAAGCGCGCCGGCGCGGTCGCGCGCGAACCGTTCGGCGATCCCGAACAAGCCGGCAACCTCGCTGCCGCCGCGCTTCCAATTCTCTTCGCTGAATGCGTACACGGTCAGCATGGCGATGCCGCGCTGCAGTGCCGCATCGACGGCGCGCTCGAGCGCGGCGACACCGCGGCGATGACCCTCCAACGCCGGCAGACCGTTCGCGAGCGCCCAGCGGCGGTTGCCGTCCATGATGATCGCGACGTGACGCGGCACGCCTTCGGCAGCGGGGACGCGTTCGATCACGACTGCGGTGCCAGCAGCGAGGAGGAGAGCACGTCGGCTTGACGCTGAACGCCGCGCACGACGGCTTCCAGCTCGTCGACGTAGGCCAGGAATCGCGTCCGGCCCGCTTCGGTGATCCGTACGATCGTCGCCGGGCGGCCGAGCCCGCGGATCCGCTCGCTGACGACGACCCCGACTTCAGCCAACGCGTGGAGATGGCGATTGAGGTTACCGTCGGTCAACCCGCAAGCGTCTTGGAGTTCGGTGAAGCGCAGTCCGTCGGGGTTGGCGATCAAACACGAGCAGACCGCGAGCCGGCCGCGTTCGTGAAAGATGCGCTCCAGGCCGTTGAACGCGAAGGGTGCGTCGTTCATGCCGCCCCCTGGGCCGGCGCTTCTTCGCGATCGATCAAAATGCCGATCGCGACCTGGCCGCAGCCGAATGTCAGCGGCATCACCCACCAGGTCAGGGCGTTGGTCCCGTGCGCGAACAGCAGCGCGGCGCCGATCGCCGCGAACGCCAGCGCCACCGTTGCGGTGCCTCGGGGCAGCATCGTGCGCGAAGCCAGCAGACCCAGCGCGTAGCACAGTGCCCACGTCCCCGGCAGCATGCCGACGTCGCCGCGAGCGAGCAGCGCGGCCGTGAACGCACCGCCCGCCACGACCGCGGGAGTGACGGCGACCGCGGCGGTGCGCAGTTCGGTGCGTGCCCGCGAGGTCCAATTCCGTGCCAGCCAGACCGCCAGCGCGCCGTAATTGACCGCCAGCGCGAAGGCCAGGCATGCGATCCAGATCGCGACGTAGCGGGCCGCGTCGGCCGGCGAGGCCGGGTGCGGGACGACGATCAGTTGGACGAGGCCGCTGCCCAGGGCGGCGACGCCGCTGGCGACGGCGGCCGGGCCGGAAAGTCCGCGGAAGCGCTGGACGGCGGCGAGTCGGGAACGGACCTCATCGAGGTCGGCGATGGCGCGGGCGACGTCCACGGAAGGCTCCTTGGAGAAGTTCACTCCGGCCGTACTCTGCGAAACAAAGAAAGCCCTGCCCGCGCTCCGGCTACAGTCCCACGCACAGATACTTGACGTTCAGCCACTCGTCGAGGCCGTAGTACGAGCCCTCGCGGCCGAACCCGGACTCCTTGACGCCCCCGAAGGGGGCGACCGCGGTCGAGAGGATCCCCGTGTTCGCGCCGACCATGCCGTACTCGAGCGCCTCCGCCGCCCGCCACAGGCGCCCGACGTCGCGCGTATAGATGTAGGCGGCCAAGCCGAACGGCGTGGCGTTGGCCAGCGCGTAGACCTCCTCATCGGAGTGGAAGCGCACCAGCCCCGCGACCGGACCGAACGTCTCTTCGCGGGCCAGCAGCGCATCGGCCGGAACGTCGACCATCACGGTCGGCGTGTAGAACGTGCCGCCGTGCGCGTCGCGCGATCCGCCGGTCAGCGTGCGCGCGCCGCGGGCCTTCGCGTCGGCGACGTGCGCCTCAACCTTGGCCAGCGCCGCGGCGTCGATCAGCGGGCCGATTTGCGCACCGGCTTCGAAACCGTCGCCGACGCGCAGTTGCGAGGCGGCGCGCGCGAACGCCGCGGCAAAGCGGTCGTACAGTCCGTCCTGGACGTAGAAGCGGTTCGCGCAGACGCACGTCTGCCCGGCATTGCGGTACTTCGAAGCGATGGCGCCTTGCACGGCCGCGTCGAGGTCGGCGTCATCGAACACGATGAACGGAGCATTACCGCCCAGTTCGAGCGAGAGCCGCTTGAGCGTCGACGACGATTGGCGCATCAGGATCTTGCCGACCTCCGTCGAGCCGGTGAACGAGACTTTGCGCACCCGCGGATCGGTGGTGAGCACCTCGCCGATCGGAGCTGCATCGTCGGCTGCGCCGGTGATGACGTTGAGGACGCCGCGGGGGAGGCCGATTTCGTCGGCGATCGCCGCGATCGCCAGTGCCGAAAACGGTGTTTGCTCGGCCGGTTTGATCACGATCGTGCAGCCCGCCGCCAATGCCGGCGCGGCTTTGCGCGTCAGCATCGCGGCCGGGAAATTCCACGGGGTAATCGCCGCGCAGACGCCGACCGGTTCTTTCTGCACGATCAGGCGCAGCCCGGGACGGTCGGTTGGAATCACGTCGCCGTACGCGCGTTTTCCCTCTTCGGCGAACCAGGTGAAGAACGACGCGGCGTAGGCGATCTCGCCGCGTGCCTCATCGAGCGGTTTGCCCTGTTCGCTGGTCAGTACCCGGGCCAATTCATCGGTCCGTGCGAGCATCGTCTCCCCGATCGCGCGCACGATCGCACCGCGCTCCGCGGCCGTGCGCGCACGCCACGCCGGGAAGGCTGCGGCGGCGGCGCCGATCGCCTCGCGCGCCTGCTCGGGACCGCAGCGCGGTACGGTTCCCAGCAGCTCGCCGGTTGAGGGGTTGTGAACGGCGACGGTCTCGGCGGTCGAGATCCATGCGCCGTCGATGAACGCCCGTTCGCGATATGCGGAGGTCAGCATGCGCCGGGCGTTCGCCGCTCGCGACGACGACGCCCGGTCGGCAGGCCGCCTCCCTTCCATGGGACGGCAGCCAGCCCGTCGAAGGCCGCCGACGTGAACCACGATGATACACAGCAGGCCGATCCGCTCGACCATCCGGAGCTCGCCACGAGCCTATCGCAGCCGCTGCGCGACGTGCTGCGCCGGGTCGACGACGGCGATGAAGCCGCCCGCGCCGAAGCGCTGCCGGCGGTTTCCGCGATCGTCGATGCGTTTGCCGCGCTAGGGCTGATCGAATTCGCCTACCTCGCGCCGGGCGCCGACGAGGAAGAGGACGGTCCGATCGCATGGTTCGAGGCCGGCGAAGCGATCTTCGACAAGGAGCGGGACACCGTCGTCATCGCGGGAAGCGAGATCCTCGAAGTCTTCGATGGACCGATCACGCTCGAGGATCCGCCCGAACACGAGACCGAGGAATGACCATTCGCATGAAATCGGGAGAACGCATGAACTCGTTTCGCCGGCTCCTCGCACCGGTCGTCGTGGCCTCGCTGCTGACCGGGGCACCGGTCGGTGCAGCCTCCGACAAACAACTCGTTGCCGTGCGGGGAACCTCCGGTTACCGCCCGTCGGCGAACGCGGACTTCCGACGCGTCGTCAGCCGGCAGCTGCTGGCGGACGACAACATCGCCGTCACGCAGGACGACTCGAACGCGTTCGTGGTTCTGCCCGATTCGACCGAAGTAGCACTGGGTGCCGCCACCAGCGTTCAGGTCGGCGCGTTCAACGATCCGCTTTCATCGACGCCGACGACGCTGACGCTGCGCAACGGCGCCTTGCGTTTCAACGTGCGGCACCCGGCCGGTGCGCGCGCCAACTACGTCTTCCAAACGGCAACCTCGCAGATCGCCATTCGCGGCACGATCGCCATGTACAAGAGCGATCAGAACGGCGATGTGATCGCGTGCCTCGTCTGCGCGAGCGGAGACGTCGTGGCGACGATCGACGGCAAGGCCTATCCGCTGGTGAGCGGCCAAACGCTCTTCGTTTCCGCCGCGCATGCGGTGTCGTCGACCAACGGTGAAACCGCACCCGCGCAGGCCTTCGCCGGAACGGGGCTGGCCACGACGGCCTCGTCGCCGATCGCGTTCACACCCGAAGTGCAAGCGGCGGCGCGCGCTGCCGCCGAAGCCGCAACGGCGGCATCGGGATCGACGTCCGCAACGGTCGTAGGCGCCGCCGCATTCGCCGGAGCGGCAGCGATCGGCGCGCTCAGCGGCGGCTCGGTGAAGCCGTCGCAGTCCCGCGGCCCGACCCCAACCGTGAACGGATCGGCGCAACTCTCCGGGTCGGCACGCGCGCCGGCGCCGACGCCGGAGCCGACGCGCGCGCCGAAGTAGAGCGCGCTCGGGGCGAGCTTAGACTCGCGCGCCGCGCCCGCTGATCAGGTTGAAAATCAGGAGGACGACTGCGACTACGATCAGGATGTGGATGATGCCGCCGATGTGAAACACCGTGAAGCCGAGCAGCCACAATACGAACAAGATCACGATGATCGTCCAGAGTAGACCCGCCATGTAGAAACCCTCCCCTTCGCGCTCGCGCGCCTAACCGGGGACTCCAACGCCCCCCAAGCATGGCTTGCCCATTGGACGAACGTTCCTAAACCTCGCGGCGGGTCAGCTGCCCGTCCGCGTACCCTTCTTGGCGGGGGCGCGCTGCGCTTGACCTTGCGTGACGACGCGCCGCGGAAACGCGTTTGCGACGGCCGAGGGAATGATGTAACGCCGGCTTTGACCGGCGCTCGCTTCGTGCTCGGGATGCGCTAAGTACTGTTGGACGGCGTCGAAGTCGGGGATCCGAATCTCGACGAAGGCGCCGCGCAATTCGGCCGGCAGACCCTCGGGCAAGGTGGGAAGGTGTTCCTCGAACAGCGGCCCGGCATCGCCGCCGTCGGTATACCAGAGGCTCACCGACGCGTCGAGGTCGTCGGCGAACCCTTCGACGTCGATCGCGTGCGCGCGGGAGAGAATCGTCGAGTGATAGAGCGACGTCCCGCGCGGGAGCGGCGCGCGCGCTTGCGCGCGACGCGGATCGACCGGCGCCCGCGAAACACCGGAGTCGGAGATCCACTCCTCGGTCGGCTGGTTCTCTTTCGTGGTCGCGCGCGGCTGGGTGAGATAGCGGAGCGCCTTCGCTAGCGAGACGTCGATCGGCGCCGCGGGCCGGCCGGAATCGCCGTCTTCCGCGGTTCCGGACGACGGATCGTTGGGATCAACACCGCCCATGAAACCCTCTGATTCGCCCGTCCGGCGCGACACCCTTGGCCGCGCCGGACGCTCGGCAAACGAGAAGATCGCGCCGCTGCAGCGGCGCGATCTTCGCGGCATCGGCCCTCACCGTGGGCCGGCGCGACCAGTCAGCTCCGGCGGTCGGCGGTCGTCAGTAACTCGACCGAAAGTCGTACGCGCAGGTGTCGAAGGCTTCGTTATCGTCTTTGACCTTGTTGGCATAGACGATCTCGATGTCTTTCATGCAGTTTCCGTCGACGCGCCAATGATAGGTTTCGCCGGGGTCGATCGTGTCGTCGCCGAGCTGGTCGGGTCCCCAGTCATTGTCGGTGACGTCGCTGATGTAGACTTCCGTAATGGTATGCGAACCTGAGTTGAGGATGCGGAATCCGTGCGGACCGCCCGCGGATGCCGGAATCGCGCTTACCGCCATTCCGAGCGCCAGAACCATCGCAACACTGCCGCGGGGTAACGTGAACATGTCGGCTCCTTTAAACGAGCACAGCGGGATACGCGCCCATGATAGCATCGGGCCCTAGCCCGAGCAAGTGACCGCCGCCCCCAAGCAAAAAAGAGGGAGCGCCTGCGTCGGGCAGGAGGCCCTTCCCGAGGCGTGGTTCCGGGCTTGCCCGAACCGTGCGTGCATGCCGACCCGATCGGTGGACCGCACGACCGCGCGGGCGTCATGATCGATCACGAGCCCGACTACCGGTTTACGCTCGCCAACGAGCGGACTTTTCTCGCCTATCTGCGGACGGCGCTCGCGCTCGACGGCGCCGGTTTGGCCGTGGTGCAATTCCTGACGGTCGTCGGAACGCGCGAAGGCCGCGCGCTGATGGGAATCGCGTTGGTTCTCGGCGGCACCGGTACGGCGCTGGCGGGGTTTCTGCGCTGGCGCAGCGTCCAGGCGGCGATGCGGCGCGACGCACCCTTGCCGAGCTCGTACGTGCCGATCGCTCTCACCGTGATCGTGGCGCTCGGCTCGATCGTCGCCGCGATCGCGCTGGCACTCCGGTGAACGCGCCGCCGGGAGCAGCGCGCGAGCGGACTGCGCTCGCGTGGCGGCGGACGTCGCTCGCCACCGCGGTCAACGCGATCTTGCTGCTGCGGTCGTCGCAGGTGTGGATCGAGGTCGCCGGTTTGGCGCTGCTCTCGATCGCGACCTTCATCGCCGCCGGCGGCGCAGCGGCGTTTCGCGATCCCGGCACCTTCGGGGTGCTGGGTGGAAAAGAGATGCGCGCCCGGCTGGCTTTCGCGCTGGTCATCGCCATCGGCCTGGTCGACATTCTGGCTATCGTGCAGTAAGCCGTGAAAGTCCGTCCGATCGAAGCGCCCGACCTCGACGTATGGGCAGCGATGCGCGGCCGTCTCTGGCCGGATGCCGCCGCCGCCGATCTCGTCGCCGAAGCCCGCGCGTTCGTCGCCGGGAGCGCGGACCAGATCCTCGCCGCAGCGTTCATCGCCGAAGACCGCGCTGCGACGCCGCTCGGGTTCGTCGAGCTCGCCGTGCGCGGGTTCTCCGACGGCTGCACGTCGATGCCGGTGCCGCACGTCGAGGGCTGGTACGTCGAACCGACCGCGCGCGGGAACGGCGTCGGGCGCCGGCTGCTCGACGCTGCCGAAGGGTGGGCGCGCGCGCACGGCTTCTCCGAGCTCGCATCGGATACCGGAGTGCACAACGAGGATTCGCTTCGCGCCCATCAGGCCTGCGGCTTCGAAGAAGTCGATCGGCTGATCAAATTCCGCAAGGCGCTGAGCTGAAATTCCGCCCTCGCATATCTTGAACAGTCGTTCAGGGTATGCTATGGTCGCGGCGTGACGCGAAAAGCCGACGAGGCCAATCGCTCGCAGCTGCTCGACCGCGTCGTCGCGTACGCATTCGTTAACGGCGTGGCGTCACTTTCGCTGCGCCCGCTCGCCAAGAATCTTGGCGTCAGTCCCGCTTCGCTTCTGTATCACTTCGGGTCGAAAGAAGAGCTCACGGTTGAGATTCTCAAGCACGCCGGTGATCGCCAACGCGAACTCTTCGCCTCCATGCGCACGCGCGAAGGCGAAACGGCCGCCGACGTGTGTCGCGAAGTGTGGCGCATCGTCTCCGCACCCAAAGCCCGGCCGCTGTTTCGCCTGTTCTTCGAAGTCTATGGGCTGGCGCTGGTCGACCCGAAGCGTTTCCCCGGTTTCTTTCCCGCTGCCATCTCCAACTGGCTCGATTTTCTCGAGCCGGCATACGTGCGCGGCGGCATGAGTGCGGCGGACGCGCGCGTGCACGCGACGATCGTCCTGGCCGGTTTCCGAGGGTTCTTGCTCGATCTCTGTGCGACCGGCGACACCAAACGTATCGGTCGCGCGGTCGTGCGTTGGATCGACACCGTCTCGTGAGCGACGAAGTCAAGGCGCGGCGCCCGGCGACCGCATCGTTCATCTTCGTCACGATGCTGCTTGATTGGCTGGTGGTGGGGATCGCCTCGCCGGTGGTGCCGAAACTGATCGTCGAATTCACCGGCCGCATCGATAGTGCGTCGGCGATCTCGGGCGCCTTCGCGACCGCGTTCGCGGTGGTCCAATTCGGCGCGGCGCCGGTCCTCGGCATCCTCTCCGACCGCTTCGGGCGGCGCCCGATCATCCTGCTCTCCAGCTTCGGCTCCGCGCTCGATTGCTTGATCCTCGCCCTGGCGCCAAACTTGTGGTGGCTGTTCCTCGGACGCCTCCTCTCGGGCGCCACCGCGGCGAGTGCCACCGCCTCGGCCGCATACATCGCCGACGTCACGCCGCCCGAGCGGCGCGGCGCGGCATTCGGGATGCTCAGCGCGGCCTTCGGACTCGGCTTCGCGCTCGGCCCGGCGCTGGGCGGCCTGTTGGCCGGCTTCGGCTTGCGCGTGCCCTTCTACGTAGCAGCCGCGCTGATGCTCACCAACGTCGCGTACGGGCTATTCATTCTCCCCGAATCACTCCCGCCGGAGCTGCGCCAAAGCACGATCGCGTGGAAGCGTGCCAACCCGCTCGGCTCGCTCAAACTGCTGCGTCGCCATCGCGACCTGTTCGGTTTGGTGTCGAGCCTGTTCTGCAGCAACCTCGCGGTGCAATCGTTCAGCGTCTTCGTGCTCTACACGATCTACCGCTTCGGCTGGAGCGAGGCGGCCAACGGCATCGGCCTCACCGTCTTTGGGACGCTCTCGGTGGTCTCGGCGATGATCGTCGGGCGTTTGATCACGCGGTTCGGCGCGCAAACGGTGACCATCGCCGGCTTCGCGCTTGGATGCGTGGGCTTCCTCATCTACGGCTTTGCGCCGACGGGGATCATCTTTGCCTGCGCGCTGCCGCTGACGGGCTTGTGGGCGATTGCCGGACCCCCGGTTCAATCGGCGATGACGCGCCACGTCTCCGCGACCGAGCAGGGCGAACTGCAAGGTGCGATCGGTAGCGTGCGCGGCATCGCGATGATCGCCGGGCCGGCGTTCTTCACGCTGCTCTTCGCGTGGGTCAGCGAGCTTGGGATCTACCCGCTGGTCGGCGCCCCGTGGTTCTGCGGTGCGCTGCTGCTCGTCGGCGCCGCCGTCCTCGCGCAGCGATCGATGCGCTCGACCGAACCGGTCGCCGAGGCGATCGCTTAGGTTCCCGCGGCTCGCTGTCGCGCTGCCGGTAGGGCGCGCAAGCGCTGCAGCATCTGCGGTGTCGGCAGTTTGACGTCGCTCGCGATGCGGACCGCGCGCAGCGCCGCGATCGTCAGCCAGGTCGCATCGAACTCGAACCAGCGCAGTCCGTGGCGCGCCGAGAACGGGAAGGCGTGATGGTTGTTGTGCCACCCTTCACCCCAGCCGAGGAGTGCGACCCACCAGCAGTTCGTCGAGCGATCGTCGGTGCGGAACGAACGGTAGCCGACCGTGTGCGCGGCGCTGTTGACGAGCCACGTGAACTGGTAGACGAGCACGAGGCGCACGAAGATGCCCCAAACGACGAACGACCATCCGCCGGCCGCGTACAGCGCAATGCTGAGGACAACCGTAAAACCGAAGTGATACCGATCGAGAAAACGGTAGAACGGCTGTTCCCAGAGATCCGCCGCATACCGGCGCTTCATTTCGCCGCTCAGGAGATTGCGATTAGGCAACACCATCCAGAGAAAATGCGACCAGCCAAAGCCACGGTGAGCGTTGTGCGGATCGCCTTCGGTGTCGGTGTGCGCATGGTGCGCGCGATGCGTCGCGACCCACTCAATTGGCGAACCCTGCAGCGCTAAGCAGCCGCAGATGCTGGTCAGATATTCGACCGGCTTCCAGAGGCGCACGCTGCGGTGGGTCAGCGTCCGATGGAACCCGAGTGCGATGCCGACCCCGCCGGTGAGATACACCAGCACGCCCATGATAGCCAGCGACGACCAGTGGAAGAAGGCCGGCCACAGCGCCGCGAGCGCGAAGACGTGGATCGCAACCACGAAGGAAGCGAGGCCAAGGTGAGCGCTTGGCCTCTGATCGACCGCTGCAACGTCCACGGCGTACCTTTCATCAAAGGCGCGAGGCCTTCGCGACCTATGTACCCGGGGTGAGCCGGCCGTACCGAGGCGGCCGTGTCAAGTTTTCCAGGCCCGGCCGAAATCGACTCACCACTTGACGCGGTGTATCCGGCGGCTCGCCAAGCCAAAAAGAAAGAGAGCGCCTTTCGACGCTCTCCGGGTTTGAATTAGACTCCGGCCGTTCGTTTGGGGACCGAACGGGCTTCTTCCAGATCGAGCAAGTCCGGCCACGTCGTGACGTCGGTTCGATCCGGGGCTACCTTTGCGCGCAAGGTGTTGAAGGCCGTCAGGCTGTTACCGCTCGGTGTGTGGCCGAGGGTCTCCCGGTTGAAGCGCTCGAGCTCGAAATGCGTCTTCTTCTGGATCAGCGGCTTCACGTAGGCTTCAATCACAGCCCGGTCGCTTGTTTTCTTTGCGACCTGCGAAGCGAGATCGGAGAGTCTCTTGCTGTCGATGCCGAACTCGGTGAACAACGCTTGGTCCATGGGACAGTTGTAATGATAGTCTCCGATGGTACCGTTCGCCGTCATCGTCGCCTTGTCGATCGTGCGGGCGAGCTGCACGATGCCGAGGTATTTCTCATGAACGCTACGCGGGAACGCTGTGGTTGTGGTGTTCATTCGAGTCATGCGCCTTTCTTATTGGCGTTCCCCATGAACCGCCGCGGGTTTCAGCAGTTGCTCTTTTCGTCGACTTCGTCCGAAAGAATTTTCGAATCCTTGGTTCAGATTCGGAGCGTCTGGGAAGGCGAGTCCTTGGTTGTAGGCCCTGTTTCGTTGACGATGTTTCGTACGGTCGGCCAACGTGCGGCCGAGTCAACCTTACGCTGCGCTGCATCGTTCGCGCCGGCTAATCGTCGCGCAAGCGCGGAGGCGGAGATTCTCATCCAGCGAAAGATGCGCGCTCGCGACCAACGCCAAGCGGAGGCTCGTTCGCGATATGGGAGCGTACGGGTCTGGTGGCNNTCGATTCCGA
This sequence comes from Vulcanimicrobiota bacterium, assembly GCA_003161555.1. Taxonomy (GTDB): domain Bacteria; phylum Vulcanimicrobiota; class Vulcanimicrobiia; order Vulcanimicrobiales; family Vulcanimicrobiaceae; genus Vulcanimicrobium; species Vulcanimicrobium vanleeuwenhoeki. The sequence goes on from PMOG01000047.1 coordinate 23,837, forward strand.
CACGCTCCCGCCATCGACGTTAACCGCCGCGTTGCCGGCGATACGTCGCTCTGCCTTTGCGCCGCGGTCCGCCGGCGCGCTTTCTGTAGCGGTGTCCCATGAACATGGCCCACATCGATTGATCCGGTGGGGAACCGTCGACGCATTCGAGATTCCAACCGATCACCTCGGTCCAGATGTAATAGTTCTCTGGCTCGCCAGGGCGGAGTGTAGCCATGCCATGGACGACAATTTCCGCGGCCGTCTGATCGGTGCGCTCGAAGATATGCTCGAACCAGCGCTGCCTATCTTCGGATTGCACGAGTTCGTCGTCAAGCCGCTCATCGCTTTGCGCTCCTGATGACCCGCAGAAGCGAGCGACGCGTGTAACGCAGCGCTCGAAGGCAGCCATCGCGTCGGTCTCGTTCTCCCCGGAATACTCCTCGACACGTCCCCGCGGATAATCGTAGTCGAGTAGATGGACGTAAGCCTCGGGGCTGCCTTCAACCGCGAGCGTACCGTCGAAAATCACGATGACGGGACCGGGCTCGCGCATCGCGCCGCGGAACTTGGAGAAAGTTGCTCGCCGCGTCGTCGATCAGGCGGCGAAGTGCGGTTTCGAAGTCGAGCGTTTCCACGTGATTCGCGACGTCAAACCATCGCGCGAAAGCGCAGTGGTTCGCTGAGACGAGAGCTGTGCTAGGCGCGGACGCGTTGCGGGCGGACGGGGCGCGGGAGCTTCATGCGCGCGAGCATTGCCGGAGTCGGGAGTTTGATGTCGCGGGCGAGGCGCATCCAGGACAGTACTTTGATCGTCCACCAGGTGGCATCGATCTCGAACCAGCGCAGAC